>NZ_JACEQV010000044.1:0-21320 GCF_015356275.1 Pseudoalteromonas sp. PPB1
AGCACACTGAAGCGATGATCAAAGTGAAAGTGCTCAATAGAATGGCTGGGCTAGGTATGCCTGAATATCAGGGAAACAGCTGAAATCGCATTGTTGCCTAAGCTATCTGGATTTGATCAACAAGGCCTCTCAGGGGTAATCTATGACTGAAATGGAGTTTTCAATAATCACAAGAGGCTCGCTTAGAGAAGCCATAGATAAAGCGAGTATTCAAATTGGAAAGCAGTTACCAACAGAAAATATTAGACTAATCTCACTCTCTGGAACGCTAGCAGAAGGCTGGGAAGAGACAACTAATTACTTGGTTGAAAAAATGTATCACGGAGAAGAAGCTATCCTTCCTTGTGCAGATTTGGTAGTAGACAGTTTTGATGAGGGAACGACTACAATCAGACTATTCATTGCAGGTCACCCTCCTGGAGCATTTGGTTTAAACTGGAACGACGGCGTTGGGCCTTACTTAAAAATGGTTAACGCTAAGCTACTGCCAAACAATGAATAGCAAAATGAAAACATAATGAAAACACAGACACCCTGCGTTGTCTGTGTTTGTTATAGGTGGCAGACAAGTTTTGGAATGGGTGTCTGCTATTTGTGTTTTAGTAGTGGCTTGTAAAGAAATTGTGAGTAGGCTTAAACCGGCATTCTCACTAATATACTGTTAGGTGTTTCTATGAGCTTACTGCCAATGGCAGAATCTTGCCCTCAAGAAATAGATAAATTAAAGTTGCTAAATCAAATACACCAAAAGCAGTTGGTGGGGTTGTGCAATAACACTAAATGGAATGAAATCCTAACCGCGTTTAGAGACAAGCAATGGTTTGTCGCCAACCGTTCTAAATGGATTAACGGGCAGATATCACAATGGGAAAATGACTGGACTTATCATCTTCCTTTTCCATTTTTAGGTGTGGAGTGGTTTGATATTTGCTATGAGAAAGTAGATTTTCACATTGTAAACGGTAGTAGACATACTGTTGTAACTAACTTAAAAAATGAGATATTAGAGTTTATTAAAAACGTAGGTGTCGAGTTCGAATTTAATAATACTTTTGTAAGAGTTTGGGGGTATGCCCCAAAATGCTACTTAAACTTTAACAATGAAAACACCTAACAAACTAATCAACGCGGACTAAAAAAGCTAGGCTTGATTCGCGTTGCTCACAAGTATAGCCTAGCTTTTTTAGCCCATTATTAGGGCGTTGGACTCACGGAGAGTACAAATCAATGTCAATGATTGGAAATTATCTTCCAGTTTCTGAGGAAGAGCTTAATTTACTGAAAGAGAACCCTGAGTCACTCTCAGAGTTTATTTACGAAACAAAAGAAGACGATATTATCGATATAGATAAAGCATGGCACGCTATTCATTTCATTTTGAACGGAAGCGAATGGGAAGGTTTGGAGCCATATTTTAATGTTGTTCTCGGTGGTACTCCCATCAGTGATGAAGATGTTGGCTATGGTCCTGCGCGCTCCCTTTCGCCTTCTGAAGTAAGGGCTGTGGCTGTAGCGCTAGAAGAGATTGACGAAAAATCTTTCAGGTCTAAGTTTGACCCAAAAGGATTGAAAAAGAATGATATTTATCCTCAAATCTGGGATGAAGGGGAAGAGCTGCTCGATTATATCGCAGATAATTACAACGAAGTTCGTGAAACATTTAAAGATGCATCAATAAATAACCAAGCTATGATTTTGTTTCTATGCTAGTAGGAGATAAAGCCTAACAAAAGCTGAAACCACAAAGGACGCAAAGCCGATTTGCGTTCTTTCGTCGTTACTTAGCTTGCTAATCTGCGCCGGTTGAGCGAGGCGTAGTAGGGTTGGTATAAAAGATACCTTGAGGTTTATTAGCCTGAACAACGCCACAAATGACGATTGCTCTCGACTTCACTAACACCAGTCCACTATAACTGCTCCAGCGCCAGTGCTGCGCAGCACCCTTGCTGCGTCTGGCGATTGTGTAAAGACAAACGTCCCTGATGAGCTTCAATGATTTGCTGGCAAAGTACCAGGCCAATACCTGAGCCTTGTTGCTTAGTGCTGTAAAAGGGCACGAATAAGTTGTCGGTGTTTTTTATGCCAATGCCATTGTCGCAAATGGTAATGCGCACTTGCTGATTGATAAGCTGCCAGTCAATCTCTATCTGGCAGTCTACATTGGCTTGCTCTGCGGCATCGCAGGCGTTTTTAAAGAGGTTGATAAACAGCTGCTCAAATTGCACCGGATCGACACAGAGCGACAGGTCATGTGCATTGAGCAGAATGAATTCACACTGTGGAAAGAGCTTCTGGCAATTAGCGATAAGCGAGTGTAGTGAGCAGGTTTTGCGCTCTGGCTCAGGCAGTCGGGCCAGTTGATTATAGCTTTCGATGAATTTACTGAGCTCGCCGGCGCGATGCTGAATAAAGTTTAGGTTTTCGATGAGTGGCGCCTGGATGTCTGGCTCACAGCGTTTGTTGACGATTTTCGCTAAGGTTTGCGAAATAGAGGTGATCGGAGAGAGTGAGTTGTTTATCTCATGGCTCATCACTCTGATCAGCCTTTGCCAGGCGTGTCGCTCTTCGCTGCGCAATAATGAATGCACATCGGTAATAAACAGCAATTTAAATGCTTTGCCTTCACTTAAGTATTGTTCTGCATGCACATTGTAGCGTTTGGTTTGCAATGCCACTGGCAGTTCAATTACCTGGCTTTGCCCGGACTCCAGTTGACTGACTACGGCTAGTGCCTTGGGCAGAGTCTGTTTTGTACGGGTGTCGTCCAGTGCGAATAGGGTTTGTGCAGCTGGGTTAGACAACGCAATGGTCTGCTTGTCGTCTATGGCTAAAATCGCCACATCGATATGCTCAAGTACGGTTTGCACCAGTTGCTGAGATTCCGCTGATTGCCAGCGCTGTGCACTCAAACGCTCGGCAAGTCGGTTGATGGCATTAAACAGTGGCGTTAATTCATTTTCATGGGCGCCTGTGTGTGCTCTGAGTGTGTAGTCACCTTGTGCTAGGGCCTCTACCAAATTGGTTTGGGTTCGCAGCTGGTACACCACTTTTTGTTTGATATATAAGGTACTCCAGGTCAGCACTATCACGCCCAGCAATGCACACAGCGCCACCAGCCACACCGATATGTCGGTGAGCAACATGGTGACAATGAGTAAAAAGAGCAAAGGCACAGCACTGGCAAGGTACAAATAGCAAAGCTGAGATTCGTATGACGCTGACTTAGGCATAAGTGTTATTTACCTGTTTTATTTAAACGTCGGTAAAAGGTACTGCGGCTCAGCCCTAAGGAGTGCGCAGCGGCAACGGCATCCCCCTGAAAGTGCGACATACGGCGTTCCAGGGCTTTTTGCTCCAGTTCAGCCAGGGTCATCAGTGGTTCCTGCTCTGTGCCCTCACTGCTCGGCGCGCTCTGGCGCGGCTGCTCAGAAGATAAATTGAGGTGCGTCACATCAATTTGCTCGGTGGGCGCCAGAATGTGTGCCCGCTCCATCAGGTGAGCGAGCTCTCTGACATTACCGGGCCAATGGTATGCTTGCAGGGCATTTTGTGCTTGCGGCGTTAAAACACGCCCCTGTGCTGCGTACTTCTCAATTGAGCGCCGTAAAAAGTGCTGCGCTAACGGCAGAATATCGGCCTGGCGTTCTCGCAAGGGTGGAATATGTACTTGTACGGTATTGATGCGATATAGCAGATCTTTTCGAAAACTACCTTGATGCACGGCGTCATCCAGGTTGGCATTGGTGGCGGTAATCAAACGAATATTGACTGACTGTGTTTTACTGGCACCGACTTTTTCAAACTGCCTTTCTTCGAGTACGCGCAGAAGCTTGGCTTGTTGAGAGTAGGGGGTATTGGCAATTTCATCTAAAAACAGTGAGCCCTCATCGGCCAGCTCAAAGCGGCCAATGCGGTGCGACTTGGCATCGGTAAAAGCACCTTTAACATGGCCAAACATCTCGCTTTCAAATAAGTTTTCGCTGACTGCGCCCATATTTACGCTGATCAGCTGCTCGTCTTTTCGGGGCGATAAATCATGTAAATACCGCGCAAACAGGCTTTTTCCTGTGCCATTTTCTCCCGTCAGCAGCACACTGACATCGCTTTTGGCCACCTGAGATAAAGTCGACAGAACCTGTTTGATGGGCTCGGAATGGGCTATCAGCCCCGACACCACACCCAGTTCATTTTGTAGCAGCTGATTGTGAACGGCTAACTTTTGGGTGCGTTTATGGGCTTTTGCAAGCTGTAGCTGGGTGCGAATGATCGTCAGTAATCGCTCGTTTTCCCATGGCTTTTGAACAAAGTCGTTGGCACCCAGTTGCATTGCTTTGACTGCAATCTCGATACTCCCCCAACCGGTAATGGCAATAATTGGCAAATGTTCATCGTCCGCTCTAATTTGCTCTATCAATGCCAGCCCTTCCTGGGCGGAGGTGGTATCTTGAGTAAAGTTTAAATCCGTGATCAGTAGGCTAACGGTATGCTGTTTGAGTAGTCGTGTTGCCTGATCTGGCGAGCTGGCCTGTAAACTGGCATAGCCTTCTTCCAGCAACAGCAGGCTCAATGCATGTCTGATGCCTTCATCGTCATCAAGAATTAAAATTGGGTCGTTCATAAATTTTTGTTATCAACCGCTTAAGTGAACTCAGTGTACAACAAAAGCGCAGCGAATATATAAAAAGCTGCGCTTAGTTGTGGGTGTATTAGTGGTTATGCAGCGCGTGCGCTGGCTCATTGCTGAGTGCGCGTTGCGTAGGCAGGTAGGTTGCCAGCAATACTACCAGGCTAAGTACGCCAGTAAGCACGACCGCAGTTACAGCAACATCGAAGAACTCAACGCCAATGGGCACCGACATGGCGTATCCCAGTGCTAAGCCGATTGCCAGTCCGGGCACTGCCCCGAGCAGCAACTGCGTGGTGCCTGATAGCAAAAACTCAACGGTGATACGATTTTCGCTGGCGCCCAGCGCGCGTTTTACCCCAATCTCCTGAGTGCGCTGCGAAATGGTGTTGGCCATTACCCCGTAAATGCCGCTGGCAGCCAGTAACAGCGAAGCTAAACCAAACAGCACAAATACGCCCCCGACAAATCTCAGTGGTGCAACACGTTGCGTGAGGCGATCATCCAAAGTGGCGATATTGAATACAGGCAGCTGAGGATCAATCTGATTTACCACCCGGGTTAGTGCGGTTTTAGCACTCTGTGTGTCGCTTTGCAGTTGCACACTGATGAAAACAGAGGCGCGCGGCGATTGTGCAAAAGGCAGATAGACGGACGGAGTCCTCACTGCTTTATCTCTGTTAGGCATGGTTTGTACGACATGTTTAACAACACCAACAATCGTAAACCACGGCCCTTTGCTGCCATCTTCATTAATAAACTGCACGCGTTGCCCAACCGGTTGCTCCGAATTCATGTACTGCTGTACAAAACTGTCTGTGACAATCACAGTGCGTTTATCCTCGGTGTTGTCTGAGTCGCTAAAAAAGCGGCCTTCGAGTAACTTTGCCTCTAAGTGTTGCAATGCACCCGGGACTACGGCTATCTGGTTGGCTCTTGGGTAGCTGGATAAACCTTGCTGACCATATTCCTGACCGGCTACCGCAACAGCGGGGCGTTTATCCCCAAAACCCGGTAACGCTGATGTGAGCATGTTGCTGCTAAACCCACTTTGGGCGTCTAGCTGCGCTTTAAGCGTTTGTACAAACTGGCGTCTTTGTTCATCCGTCTGATATTGCTCAGCGGGCAGGGTAATTTGCCCGACCAGTTTATCCTGGGTATTAACACCATAATCTGCATAAGTGGCCTTATAGCTTGCAGAGATCATCACAGCAGCAACAATCAAAATGGTGATAGATAAAAATACCTCGCCAATTACCAGCGCTTTGTTGAGTTTACCTGCGCCTTTGCCCAGCGCACCGCGCGTGCCATCGCGCAGAACCGCATTAAAGTCGCCGTTGATGTTTCGCCATGCGGGCAAAAAGCCAGTGACAAAAATGGTACCCACCAGAAAACTAAAAAAGACTTTCAGGGTGTATGCGTCTATGCCAAAGTCCCACCAAAATGGCGGTCTGTCGGTAAAGAACTGATTGGTAACTGTTTGTGTGATTTCTAACCCCCAGCCAACGAGCAACAGTCCAATTAAACCACCCAAACCACAGATCAACAGGCTTTCCCATAACATCTGACTCAGTAACCGTCCAGTTGGTGCGCCCAGTGCAACACGAATGGCCGTTTCCTGAGAGCGTTCAACGGCGCGTGACAACAACAAGTTGCCCACATTGACGGACGCCAACACTAAGATAAGGATTGCAGCAGTATGCATAACATAAACCACCGACATGCCGCCATCCGCGGTAGACTGGTGCATGGTGAGTGCATACGCGCTCAGGCCCGAGTTGGTTTTTGGGTAACGTTGCTCCAGGCGCTGCATGATCAGCGTCAGCTCGTTGTCGAGTTGTTCAATCGATACGCCAGGTTTTCTCAGTGCTAATCCCGTTACCTGTGCGTTTTGATCTCGCGAGACTTGCTGCGGATTATCGCGCAGAGGCCGCCAAAGCTGAGCCCGGCGTGGGTAGTAATAGCCCTCTGGCATCACGCCAATGATACGATAAGGCTGGCCGTTAATATCGACACTGCGTGACAGGATCTCCTGATCTGCACCAAAATGGTTTTGCCAGATATCGTAACCCAGTACCACCACATTCTGCGCGCCAACCTTGTCTTCTTCTGCTGTAAATGTTCTGCCTAACAACGGGGCGGTGCGGGTGAGTTCAAACAAATTGGCACGCGCATCTGCGCTTTGGTATCTGCGTGCGCCGTCACGCCCGGCAATATTAACAACGGCGCTACGATAGGCGCTAAACTCACTGGCTCCGGATAACTGCGCTTCGACCTCGGCAAAATCATGAATATTAAAGTCACCAAAATTACGCTGGCCATTGGTTGAGGTGGTGAGCTCAATCAAGTGCTCACCGTCTTCAAAGGGTAAAGGCTTAAATAGCATCGTATTCATAAATGAGAACAGGTAAACACTCAAGCCAAGACCTGTTGCCATCACAAACACGGTGAGTGCGCTAAAGCTGGGCTTTTTTGCCAGCAGGCGCAGGGCATATTTGATATCGCTGCGAATACTCATCATCTTTCCCCTTAACTGTGCACGACGTCTGCAAGCTCAGGCTGTGCAGCGTGGGTTTTGTGATCGGCAATGATCCTGCCATCAAGTACTTCAATTTTGCGTTGTGCCCGTTCGGCGGAGCGCGGGTCGTGCGTTACCATACAAATGGTAGCTCCTTCTTGATGAAGGGTATCAAGCAGCGCCAGTACATCGTGGGCATTTTTAGAGTCCAGGTTGCCGGTAGGTTCGTCCGCCAGAATTAAGCTGGGCGAACCGGCGATGGCGCGGGCTATGGCAACACGTTGCTGCTGACCACCTGATAGCTGCGATGGGTAATGATTAGTACGGTGGCTCATATTGACCTTGGCTAACGCGTCAGCCGCCATCTGCTTAACCTGCGACTTACTTAAATCTTTACGGTAGGTCAGGGGGAGCTCGACGTTTTCCATCACATCTAAATCACTGATCAAATTAAAAGACTGAAAAATAAATCCTATTTGATTGTTGCGAATCCGGGCGCGTTCCGTTTTGCTGATATTCCCCACTTCATGTCCTGCCAGCTGGTAACTCCCTGAGGTTGGTGTATCCAGCAGACCTAACAGGGATAACAGGGTCGACTTGCCAGAACCAGATGGCCCGGAAATGGCAATATATTCTTGTTGGTGCACTTGCAGTGATACATCGTTAAGTGCATGGGTTTCCAGGTCGTCAGAGAAAAAGACTTTACTGAGATTTTTTAATGCTAATACAGGCTGAGTCATGGCGGTTTCCTAGTTGATTCTAAATTGGTTATAACTTTCGAAGCGGCTTGGATCAGAAGTGACTATCTGATCACCCTCTTCAAGTCCTTGAATAATTTGTACATAGTTGACAGAGCCCAACCCGAGTTGCACGGCTGTACGCGTGGCCATTAAACCATCTGAGCTGAGTTTGTAAATACTGGATTGGGTCTGACTTTGGGTAAATAAGGGGCGTGATACGTACAGGGTGTTATCAAGCTCTGCGATGGTGATTTCACCATCTACGCTAAGCGCAGGCCGCGCATCGCTCGGTAATGGCTCGCTAAAGGCAACATCGACTTGCACATTGCCTTGCACAACTTCAGGGTCGATACGTGTGATCTGGCCCAAAACCTGGTTGTTTTGGGTATCAATGGTGACCTTCTGGCCCACTTTGATTTGCTGAATTTGTAGCTCAGGGACTTGCAGCTCTGCGATGAGCGCCCCCTGGTCGGCCAGCTTGGCAATGTTGCTGCCCATACTGACATGCTGACCAACTTCAACGGGTAGCGCTAAAATAATGCTATCAATGGATGCGCGGACACTCAGCTCATCCACTTGCGTTTGAATGCGCGACACCCGATTTTTTAGCTGGTTGAGCCTGGCAAAGCGGGCATGTTGCTGCGCTTTTAAGCTTTTAGCCGATTCAGCCATTTGCTCTTTTCTGGATGCCAGTGTTTGGCGTGCCTGTTCAAGGGCAATTTTGGCGCGCTGAAAGTCCAGTTTTGAGACAGCGCCAGTTTCAATTAACTCAAGGTGCGCCTGATATTCGTGTTCAGCACCGTCAACTGCCATTCGGGCATTGAGCATATCGGCGCGTTGTTGTGCAATCGCGGCTTTCTCAGCTAAATCACTGGCCTGGTGCTCGGCTTCCAGCGCAGAGAATTCCCACTTGGCCTCAGCCAGCTGTTGCTCTAAGCGGGGATTCGTTAAGCGCACAATCTCGTCGCCCTGGCGTACCTCTTGTCCTGGCTTGTAGAGCAGTGCCTCTACTTTGGCATCGCCACTGGCCGACAGCCATTGCACATTTTCAGGAACCAGCACGCCATTACCACGCACGGTTACCGTGAAACTACCTCTTTTGACCTGATTAATGATCAATGAATTGGCTTTGAGTGTAAGTTCCGCACGAGAGTACTGCCACACTTGGTAGGTACCAAAAGCCACCGCCACTAGCGTGATAAGTGCTATGACTAATGTCCGCGGAGATCTTGTCTTTTTTGTCGTTACTGCAATGTCCATTTTCACTCCTGGTCGAATAAGAACAATTTGAGAGTAACAGAGCAGGCATTGTGCCAATTTTTAACCATATGATATTTAATGCCTTTTTTGTTTTTGGGATTTTTCAGTCCCATATTTGGGATTTAATTTGGGACTAGGCTCAAAGATGAGACTGGCGGTGTGAAGGGTATTACTAAGGTGGTTAATCAACCTGGAAGGCGCTTTGGTGTTTAGGTCGTTGAAGCATTTTTTTGCAGGTATATGTCTTTGCAAATTTTAGTGCTTTTTTGTTTTTACAGTTGGGTGCCATTGTAACAACCGTAAGCAAGCCATTGATTTTGTCGTGTTACGTTGAATGCCACTCCGTTTGGCTCGTTTCAGGCAAAACCGATAAACCACTCCGTCATTCCGGACGCGTGCGAGCCGGGATCTGCTTAAACACCACACGGAAGTAGACTGATTAGAAGAGACATTTTTTCGAGTACATCCACTCAAAATTCGTGTGTTTGGAGATAGGTGTCATTGCGACTTTCGGAGTTGTAAATTTATACATTTCTAAATGCTGGAGCTCATTTTTCCAGTCGTAATTCTCGCTTTCTCTGAACTATCAAGTCTCGTTTATGCCGCAACTATTCTTAAGTATATGAAATTAATAGAGCTAGTTGTTTTACATAACGAGACCGTAAGTCTTGCTAATACCAAGTCTCGTTTTCTACAGACGGCTATAGACTTGTAGACAAGGGGTCATGGTGGTAGGTTATTGTTATTAAAATGAATAAATTAATTTGGTAGTGAGTTGGCTGAGCTCTGGGGACGGGGTTTAACCGGCATTCACGCTAATACTCTGTTAGGTATACATGGAATATTCAGAGTACATAGTCGAAAACCCCAAAGATGGCACTGTAACAATTGCAGGGTGTCTTCGAATCAATGGTCAAGTAATGGATACTGACGTTACAAAATGTGCTTACTGTAATTCGGAAGTTATTTATTACGACGATTATGACGCATATATTTGTGCTTACTGTAATAAGTGGTTAGAGAAAAAGTGTGGCGATGCAAATTGCAGGTATTGCTTAAATAGGCCAGAAAAGCCACTTCCAAATGACAACGAGCTAAGAAGGCTAAAGTATACCTAACAAGGTTGTAAACGCGGACAAATAACAGTTGGCTTTGTTCGTGCCTCACAAATTTTAGCCAACTATTATTAGTCGGTTACAACGGCGTTAGTTGTCAAAAGGAGTTAGTATTTGAATTATGTACCCGTAATTACTTCAGTATTAGCAGGCTTGTTTGCTATGTTGACCGCTTACTATGCTTGGAGTCTAAAAAAGCGAGATGAGTTACGTTCTGAAAAAATCATTGAGCGAGCTGAAAAAATAGCTCTTTATACTGATATATATGCTTTATTTGAAACTGGTATGCATGAAGTGTTGGGTAACAAGCAATTCACTTTGCACTCTGAATTTAGCAAAATGAATGCAAAAGTTGAGTTGTTGGCGCCAAAGAATATATCGGATTCTTATTTTTCATGTTGCGGTAAATTTGAAGAATGGTCTAAACACCATGTGAAGTCTTTACCTCCTAAACAAGAGTTCAATGGTATGGCTATAACTACTTTTCAAAGCCCTGATCCAAGAGAAAAGTATCGTAAGTTGGCTGAAGAGTCTTATAACTTACTTTTGTCAGAAATTGAGGCGTTAAAAAATGAACTACGGTTGCATTTAGAAACTGACAACTAACAAGTCACTCCAGCGGATGCGTAAACGCACCGCTGAGTAAAGCGTTATGCGTAGCACAGAGAATGAAATATAAGCAGTCGTGGGAAGAAATGGGATTTTTTAAAGGTATCGATTTGTTTGATTCCTTCGTTACCTCTTGGCAGCTAGAAGATAGTGACCTTTCTTTTAGGCTAGAAGTAAGCATTTGGCCAGAATCAGATTTCTACTCTGAGCCAAAAGAGAAAGAGTACACTTGCTACAAAAATGGAGTATTGAAATTTTCAGGGTGGTCAAACGTAAGAGGCCTTCTTTTACAAAGCCAAGTGACCCCATCAACAGACCTAGATGGCGCTGTCGATTACGGTAACATTGAGTATTTTGCAAAAACTGAAAGTGAATTCGAAGTACATGGAGAATTTGGTAAGGTTCTAATATCGGGTGGGGAGTTTAGTTTTGAAATCAGCGCATAACAAAGTTGTCAAATTGACATTTTCTCCGTTACGCCTTTTGTGCTTGATAGCACAAAATTCTCCACTCCAAAAATGCAAATTACAACGGCGTTAAGTGTTCAGGAGAGATATGAAGAACTTGCTAGTACCATTTTTGATTTTATTTTCTTCTTGGTCATATGGCCAAGAATATATTGGGCAATGGACGGTCGATAGGATTGCAGCTTCAGCTATCAGTAATATGTCAGAAGATGAGGCAAATAAATTTCTGTCCCTAGCAATAAGCTACGAGGATGGAAAAGCAACAGTTGGCACAGATACTTGTAGTGAAGTTAGTTACCAAACAGAGATGTTTAATGAACGAGACTTACACTCATACCATAGAGTATTTTTCAGTGACTTAGGTATTGAGAATTTAGAAAGTGTGGAAAATATCGAGATCTTTTGTGGTGGAAAGCCCTGGCGTGTGTTTGGTTCCTTTGTGATACAAGCCGGAACCAAAATCTTTCTTTCATATTCTGGCTATATCTATGAGCTTGCCAAGAAAAACACTTAACAAGCCACTGTACCCGACAGCTCTCACTCCGCTTGTTTTGTGTTGTCGCTACGCTAACACAAAACAAGCTCCATGTGGCTGCGGCTAAGTGGGGCGTTAAACGTCAGAAATGAAAATCGTACAGGTATTGAAAACATTACTAATTCACAGCAGTGGCATATTTGTATGTCTAGTTGCCTCAATTATCTGGTGGCGCCTGTGGATGTACCAAGGTTTTATTGGGCCAATTCCTTTTTTGCACTGGTTTATTTGGTCTGACGGTGAAGGATCATATGATTTAACTTATTACGAGATGATTGTTCATCTTATGGTGTTTTATATTCTAGCGTTTTGGGTTAAACGCTTAACAAGGCGCTCAAGAAAGGACGCCGTAACCGGCGCCGCTTAGCTTGGCGTTAAATGGCATATCAAATGAAGAAGTATTATTTTTGGCATTGGGATGAATCAACGGGCAATGAAATAGATCATTGGGGAACATCTGATTGGTATTTTGAAATAGGAGAAGATGGATATGTTTCAAAACAACTTGAGATTTTTGCTTCAGGAGATGCCCTTTATTATGGTGATGACCACATCGAAGATAAATTTGGAATGCTATCCGAGGGAAAATTTGAGCTTTTAGGCGAGGGTGAAAAAGAAATCACTCAATCAGAGTTCAATACTGTGTTCAAAAAAACTAAATTTAATAACGTGCCAAATGCCATTTAACAAGTTAATTACTAAGGACATTTTTACACTGTCGCTTCGCTCTAAAATGTGCAAAAATTCCTAATATTAAAGCGTTATGCGTAAAAGGAAGTCATGAATATTATTCAAGAAATCAAAGAATCTTGGGGTTGGGTTGGTATCGATCCTGTCGAGGTCGTAGGTGAAAACGACTTCGGTAACCTAATGATCAAAGATTCTACTGGTTGTTATTGGCGTCTTTGCCCTGAAGATGTTTACTGTGAAATTGTCGCAACCAATCGCGAAGAACTAGATAGCCTTTCTACCGATCAAGAGTTCCTAGAAGATTGGTACATGCAAGCTTTAGTCGAGCAAGCAAGTGAGCATATTGGGGCATTAACCAAAGGTCAAAAATACTGTTTAGTCACCCCTGGTGCTCTAGGTGGTGAGTATGCAATTTCAAATATTAAAACCGCACCGCTGCATGAGCTTATTAGGTTTTCGGGTCACGTAGCAAAACAAATCAAAGACCTACCAGATGGTGCACAAATTCAACTGCGAGTTACCGATTAAACTCGCATAACAAGGCGCTCAAGCAAGGACAAACTTTCCGTGGCCGATTTTTATGCTTTAACGCTACGCTAACACAAAAACGTCCACTCCAAATTTGCCGCTTAGCTTGGCGTTAAAGGTCTTTATGTTTAAGTGCCCGCACTGTAAGAGTAAAGGAATAGGTATTTGGGCCAAGTTTTGGTGCGGATCTGATATGCCGGCAATATGTAGTAGCTGCGGCAAGCTGAGTTACGTTCACTCAAAGTATCGATTTGGTTTTCAATCAGCCTGGCCGTTTGTGGTTTCTTGGCTGGCAATAGCGCTGACAATTTATGTATTCTTTCTCAGTAATAATATTTATGTTTTAGTGGCCATACCTTTCATTTGGCTGGCTGGCCGCTTCTGTGAGTTAGCGTCACTTCCAATGCAGCCAATCAGCGCCGAAGCATCTAATGCCAGTCGCAAGTTCGGAAACTGGTTCATGCTAGGTTTGGCACTATTAATCATAGCGGGCATCGTAGCAGGTAACTTTTAGCAAGTTGCTCAAGTGCGCGTCTCATAGCAAGGCGTTATAGGGAATAGGAGGTCGCGTGTTCGAAATGACACTACAATTTTTTTTACGAATAATTGTAGGCTTTCTAATCAATACAGTTTGTTATTACGTAGGTTGGTTTATTTTTAAGATCCTAACATTAGGAAGGTATCCATATAATTACCCGCATGAAGATGGGTTAGTGATGGATTATATATGTATGAGTATTGAAGCCCTGAGAAGAAATCTTCGAAGAGAAGAAATTTTCGAAGACACCCATTTCAAAGCTCGTGAGCAGATGATTCGTCGTCTGTTTTAAGGCGATTCTTAAGGGTTTTTTGGGACAGATTGTGGCGAGGATAAGGAAAAGTCATATAAGCTTATCAGGTATTTTTAAGTGGATGTACTCGCGATGTTCACCTTTATCAGAATGCCATTCTGATGCATGTGGCAAGAATGGGCGAGCGGTTTGCTTTTTTCTTATGTTAAGCACTAGGCACAAGTCATAGGAGCTCAAGAGTAGTTATGGACTTTTTCATAGAATTAGTAGATTTAATTTCGAACCATCCTCTATGGAGCTTTTCAACCGCTTTGGTAATTGGTGGCTTACCATACTTATTTAAATATACAGTTGGTGTATACATTTCTGAGAAGGTCAAAGAGTACAGAAAATCCCAAATCGATAATAAGAAATTAAAGAGTCTTATTGCGCACTCCGAAGAACTTAGAGGTAGCCAAGAAGGAAAGCTCTTCTCATTCGGAAGGGCGAAAGCAAGTATTTATGTATTGGATTATTCTATCCAGGGGTATTCGAAAGATTTTTTGATTACCAAGCTATTAAATTCTGTGCCTGATTGCCCGAATCAATATAGGGCTGAATTTGAAAATCAGCTCAAATACTGGAACGAAAAGAAGAATAGAGGTGAAATTTTTGAGGGAACACCAAAGATAGCACTGTCAAAAATTTCTGTTGGACGTTCTCCTGTTAGTGAAAAGAAGCAAATTCAGATAAGCATCTGCCAATCTTCAGGTTATGTACATCAGCGTGCAGCAACATCTGTATTTCGTAATCTGGATAATCGAGATATTGAAAGAATAATCAACGAACCTAGTCATACAATGGAGCCATTTTTTAGCAATAGCTTCGGTATTTTGATTGGGATTATTACGGGTGATAACAAGTTGATTTTTGTTGAAAGAGGAAAAGGAACTGCTGTCAATGAAAGCCGTATAGTATGCGGTGCGGTAGAAGGAATGACTATTGATGACATTTCAAATAGTAAGCTAGATACCTCAAAGGCAGCTTCTAGAGCTCTATCAGAAGAGTTTGGAATAAATTTAGAACCGAATGAATTGTCATCAATCAAAGTCGTCTCTTGTGTCTTTAATTGCGACTTTCATGAATGGAATCTAATAGGGTATGTCGACCTTAGAGATTATGGAGATAAATACATATCAGCACATATTCATGACTACAACACAACTGCTAAAGCATATGATTCGTGGGAGATAAATGAATTGATATTCATTGATTTTACTCCCCAAAAGGTTGCGGGTTACTTGCTATCGCATGATGACAGGGTCGTGAATTATTCTATGGTAACTGCCATTTATACTTTATTGAGCGCATATAGTGATAGAGCTGAAGTAGCCAGAGCTTTTTCATCAAACATTGATTTAACAAGCACTGGCTAACAAAGCGCTGCGGTCGGGCAAATTTTATCGGTACTGCTTTTCGAAGACACCCTATTCATAATTTGTGCACAGATGATACGTCGTTTATCTTCAGCTCTAGCTCAATGGATCAGAGGGGGAGCAATTGTTGCTGACGTAGAGCAAGAGGCAGGTTAGCTTATCGGATGTTTTAAGATGGATGTCCTCGGAACACTGGTACACTCAGTACATTCACTTAGTGCATGTTCTCACAAAATCCTCCCCGCAAAAACCTCATGATGGATATTTCATCGATATTTCCAGTAAGGCTCGTTTTCTATAGTGAGCAGCAGGCTTGAAGGCGAGTGCTCCTAGTGGTATTTTGTCGCTCCCATTTTGGGTAAGTACCCTTAGTGGGCGGTGCTAAGGCTTAGAAACAGAGCCAAACCAGCAATCCTACTAATTCATCGGTATATACCGAACATTAAACAAAGGAATATTTATGAAAAAATTAATCATCGGGTGTTTTCTTTTCTTATTTTGTAGCGTATCCAATGCGCAGGTTTATCAATCAGGGCCAATTAAAGTTCAGAGTTTGCGGGTAACTAACAACGTCACTTATGTTCGCTTTTCTCCGGCGTTAAATGCATGTGAGGGTGGTTATCATTATCGTATGCATGCCAAAGTCAATAATGATAATACAGCGTTAATTTCATCTTTGCTTACAGCATATACAGCTCAAAAAACACTTGGTTATGTTTTTGTAAGTGGTGAGGGTAAGGCGTGTTCACCAAGTCATATCTTAACTCTTGACATGATAGAATTTAGTCAACAGTAATGTGATATCATATGTCAATAGTTGATGGCGTTAATAGCTAAGCTGCTGCATTTATCGCCCGTTTAAAGGAGCTCGACAATGTTTCAATTTCGCTTGCAACGGGTGGATGGTATGAAAGCGCTCTCTTAAAGTTGACGTCTGCTGGCATTGATATTTCAGACATTCCCATTGCTTCTGCACATGATCATTACTCAAGAATCGAGATTATGAAAATCGCTGAAAAAAGGGCCGTTAAGGAGGTGCGTTTATCATTTACCTATTTCGGTGATGGAAGCTGGGATTTGAACGCGTGTAAAGCACTTGGTGTTAACTTTGTTTTAGTCGGTGATAGAGTCAAGCATAGTCAGTCGATTATGAATTTTGAAAAACAAGACGAAGTATTGGCCTATATTGGCTTGTAGCAAGGACTTCTCGCAATGCTGTTGTTATCAAGTGGCAAAACAAAAAAGGGTGATAAATCACCCTTGCGGTCAGTAAAGGAGAGTCAGACCATAAAATAGACTCAGGCGGTCAATTCTGCCTCCTCAAGTGTCGGGTAGTCGGTATAGCCTTCGGCCCCGCCACCATAAAACTTACTGTCATCCACTTCGTTATATTCAGCACCCACTTTGGCTCTTTCTACCAGGTCCGGGTTAGCCACAAACAGGGCACCAATGCCTACGCCATCACACAGGTCTTGTTCCAGTACCTGAGTGGCGATAGCAGGCGTTGCCGGGCCGTCTTCCCATGACTGATGTGGGTTAAGGATCAAAGGACCTTGCCACAGTGCACGGATCTGCTGACTGGTCTCACGGCACGCCGCTTCCATGATATGCAGGTATGCCAGATTCGCCGGTAATGCTTTAATCAGTGCCTGATATAAAGGCAGGGTATCGGTTTCATTAATGTCATTGAACTGGTTATGTGGTGAGATACGAAGGCCCACTTTATCCGCGCCGATGGCATTGGCAACGGCGGCAATGACTTCAAGGGTAAAGCGGATGCGATTCTCAATGCTGCCGCCGTATTCATCGTCGCGCAGATTGGTGTTGTTGGCTAAAAACTGATGAGGTAAAAAGCCGTTGCCTGCGTGGATCTCAACGCCGTCAAACCCGCCGAGTATGGCGTACTTAGCAGCCTGTGCATAGTCAGCAATGGTTGCCTGGATCTCTTCATAGCTCAGCGCTCTTGGTGGCGCAAAATCTTGCATGCCATCAGGGGTAAATGTCTGGCCATTTGCCGTGACCGCTGAGGGCGCAACGGATTGGTGTGCACTGGGATACAGGCTGGGGTGGCCAATGCGACCACAGTGCATAAACTGGGCAACGATTTTGCCTCCTTTTTCGTGCACCGCGTCGGTGACTTGCAACCAGCTTTGTGCCTGTTCATAGGTGTGTAGACCCGGTGAGTTCATGTAGCCCTGACCAACCTGGTTGGGTTGTATCCCTTCAGTGACAATGAGTCCGGCGGTTGCCCGCTGGCTGTAGTAGGTCGCCATCAAAGGGGTTGCCAGGCCAAGCTCTGTGGCACGGTTACGGCTCATCGGTGCCATAACGAAACGGTTGTTTGCTTTGATGCTGCCGTATTGAGTTGTGTCAAATAAAGTGTTCATTGCAATATCCTTAATTATTTAAAAGTCTTTGTTACGCCTTAGAAAGCGACTTATCCGTTGATGGACTCGCAAGTGTTCGGTTAAACAGCTGTTGCTGCGACACGGCTATCGCCACTACGATGACACCGGCCCCCAGTATTTGGCTGAATGTCAGTACTTCGCCGAGTATGAAGTAACCCAGTAGTGTTGCCGATAATGGGCTGGCGAATGAGATGAAAGACACGGTGACCACAGGTAGCTTTTCAATCGCCTTGAACCACAATACATAAGCAACCAATGCGCCTATCAGGCTCAGATAGGTGTAGCCGATTACATTATTAACTGTTAACTCGGTCGGAAAGCCTTCCTGGACTAGCCCTATTGGTAGCAAAAACAGGCCGCCGACAACCAGTTGCCAGCCGGTGAATGTGTATAAAGACACACCTTCGGGTTTACCCCATCTTTTGGTCAGTACAATGCCTGTTGCCATGGACATGGCCCCTGCAAGTCCTGCTAATACGCCAGCGGTTGGCAATTCCATATTGGGCTCAAGTACCAGTAAAGACACACCTAATGCGCCTATCAGGCAGGCGACGAATTGACGCGCTTTTAATTTGTTCTTTAGCAGCAGTGCGCCAAGTAACATTACAATGATTGGCTGGCATGACATGACTAACGCTGCGACACCACCTGGTAATAAGTAAGCGGCGACAAATAAGCAGTAAAAGAAGCCACCGATGTTGAGCAAACCAAGAATGATTGAGCGCATCCACCACACACCTTGTGGTAGCTTACGGCCCAGTAACACCAGCAGGATGCCTGCTGGTAGCGCCCGTAAAACGGACGCAATCAGTGGCTTGTCTGCTGGTAAAAGTTCAGTGGTAACAATATAGGTGCTACCCCAGATGGTGGGTGCGATCATCGCAACCACCATCCAAAAAATTAGCTGCTTGTTGCTCATACAGCCCCCAGGTCTGTAGTGCCAAAGTAGCGGTCGCCGAAATCTCCGATACCGGGGATCATAAAGGCGTGTTCGTTCAGTCGCTGCTCGATAGATGAGGTCACTATGGTGACGTCCGGGAATTGAGCGGTGACTTTTTGCAATCCTTCTGGTGAGCACAGTAGGTTTACGAAGGTGATGTTTTCTGGTTTAACACCGGCCTTGGTCATCACGTCCAGGGCACAAATGGCCGAGCCACCCGTTGCCAGCATAGGTTCGAAAAGAAGCACATGGAACTTTTCAACGTTGTCCGGCAGTTTGGAATAATAGAGTTTTGGTAATTTGGTTGTTGGGTCACGTTGGATGAGAATTTTCCCAATTGGAATATTGAGATCCAAGCGACGTAATTCGTTTTCCATACTTTCGCCTGCACGTACCACAGATACACCGCACAGAGGCTTCGCAAATTGTTTGCCCTCATAAGTTTCGCCAACCGGCGTAGTGACATTCAGCCCTTCAAAGTTCAGTCTTTCCAGGCTTTTTTCCAATAGCAGACGAATGATCTGATCGGCGTAAAAGGTAAACTGACGTTTGTTGGCTGTTTTATCGCGCACCTTAGTATGCAAATAGTGCAGTCGATCCGTTTGCTCCAGTTCAATAACGTTTGCAGTGTTATAGTCGGGTCTGGATAGTGACCTTAGGTTAGTTGCAAGCATGGTATCTCTCCTTAGTGATGAGAGTCAGGTGCGCTTGTAGAGCACCTGACTCAGATATGATGATTAAGCATTGATTTCTGCGAAGGCTTTTTGTGCTTCACTGATAAACTTCTGGACTTTAGCGCGGTCTTTACGACCGTTTGCGCCTTCCAGGCCTGTGTGCGCGTCAATGGCAGCTGGTTTAACTTTGCGGATTGCATCTGCCACGTTGTCTGGGTTCAGGCCACCAGCCATCATCAGAGGCTTAGGCGAACGGCGAACCAGCTCAGCACTCACGTCCCAGTTATGGGTCAGGCCCGTGGCACCTTTGGCACCAGTTTTAGGGTCAAACGTATCTGTGATGAACATGTCTACGTATTCGGCCACTTCATCAACCAGCGTCAGCAGCTCATCAGCATTATCTTCCTTAACAACCAGGCTCTTCAGGATGTAGAGGTCAGGGCGAAGTGCGCGTAGTTTTTTCATTTCAGCAACGCTGATGTCGCCATGTAGCTGTACAGCTTTTACACCCAGCTCTGAACAAAAACCGCTTACTTCGTCTGCGTCTACCATGTAGCTGATTAGAACGCCTGCCTGAGGTTCACTGAGATCTTTGATGATGCTGATTGCGTCACCTTCAGTGATGTCGTCTTTACCAGATGGCAGACGTAGTGGGAAACCCAACCATTCAATGCCTTCTGCCAGACACAGTTCTGCTTCTTCACGGTCAATGATGCCAGCTACTTGGATGATGTTAGTGATGTTATTCATGGTATATCTCCTAATTGTTTAAAGTTAAGTTTGTTTAAAGAATCTTGAGTTAAAGATATAGGTTATTTCTGATACCGTCAAGTATCTTTGTATAAAGATATTTGTTTTTTTCTCGTTTTTTAACATGGAAATTACTTTTCCATTTAAATTCATATGGTTATATGATTAAAAAATTTTGGCTTGGTGAAGCTTCTCGTTGCAAGTGCTAGTTAAGACCCCTCAGGGCAAAGAAAAAGCCTGTTTTTTGGGGTGGTGTATGGAGTCCGGGAGAGGGGGGCCAGGATTGTGATCGTGTTATAGTGGCACTTTTAAGATGTCTTTACTGTGTATAAATCTGAACGAGGACTTTGGGCGGGGGAATGTTATCGCTAACTCAGCTGTTGGCATGACAGGGTAGTTGCGAATGAGGAGAGATGTCATCGCCCGGGCATTTTATCGGGCCCGTGCCTAGCGGTATTTCTCCAAAACGCTTTGCTCACCCCCTTGCTGGCGAAACTGGGTTATCTTTTTTGAAAAGGCCGCCTGTATGCCGAGATGGGGTGATTGATTAGAAATACACAGTGAGAAAGAGACGATGTCGAGGGTTGTGGGTATTTCAATGATGGCATCCTGTAATTGGTGCTTTGCGATAAAATACCGCGCAACCACTTTGTCGGTTACCACCACATCGCCTCTTTTCTTTGCCAGCATCTGCAGTGCATTCGAGATATTGGGTGTCAGACTGCGGGTATATTGATTTTGCGGCAGATTGGCTTCTCCCCAGCCATTACCTATATAGTCGAGGATCTGAAAAGCGCGCAGGCCTTCAGTGTCCGATACACGCATCAGAACGTCCAGGTCAGGGTGATGACGGTAGGTGAAGAGGTTGATGGGCCCGACAAATACCGGCGTATCAGAGATACTGACATGCTGGAGTCGCGCATCGGTGGGCACAGAGATAAAAGCATCTGCCTGTCCGTTGAACACCATTCTTTGGGCTCTGCCCCAGGGGTAGCCTTTATGCACTACATTCAGGCCCATTTGCTTTTCAATGACTTCAGTGACAATGTCGACCAGAATACCTGTCATCTGGCCTGCCTCGTTTTTATAGGAATAAGGTGGGAAGTGTTGTGATTCAATAAAACCGGACTGTTGTGATTCAATAAAACCGGACACTATTTTAGGTGGTATTATTACCACTCAATGAGAGGTGTCTATGACCAGAAAACGTCGTACTTTTACACAGGAATTTAAGGTGGAAGCGGCCGCCTTGGTAC
>NZ_JACEQV010000045.1:0-19049 GCF_015356275.1 Pseudoalteromonas sp. PPB1
AAACGTGGTGCTGGTAACATACGGGTCCTGCCCTTCACTCATGGTGTGTACAAACAGCACGCCTTCTTGCAACGGTGCCAGCGGGTAGATGTCCTGAATATTGGCCATGCCACCGGGGATGGTCTGGCCAATATCCGTGAGCTGTTGCTCATCCAGCTCAGTGAGCGTCACCATCTCCGGGGTGATCTGAGTGCAATCCGCCGGAATTAAATTGGCGGGCACACGACTTGATTCCTCACTCCCAAGTGCCCGAACCTGGCGCGCCATGTCCTGTAGCGTGTGTGCCCTGAACAAGGCCTGCACGTCAGCCTGATACTGGCGTGCGCGCAGCTGACTGACCAGCTGCATAATCAGCAATGAGTGGCCCCCCAGCGCGAAGAAATTAGCATGGACACCCACCTTATCGACGTCCAGCGACAACAGCGACGCGACGATGTCGACCACCATTTTTTCGGCATCGGTTTGCGGTGCCTGATAAGGCTGCTCCACCGTTTTAGCTGGCAAGGCCAGCAGTGCTCGCTTGTCCAGTTTGCCATTGGCCGTCAGCGGCCACTGACTAACAAAGCTATAAGCCGACGGCACCATGTAATCCGGCAGGTTGCCGCTCAGGTGCTGTTGCAGTGCGTCAATCAGGCTGCTGTCTTGCTCACTTTGAATGAAGGCGCGCAGTACCTTGCCACCTTGCTTACCGGCCTCAGCCAGTACCACCGCCGACTCAACCCGTTCATGACTCATCAGCTGGGTTTCTATCTCACCCAGTTCGACCCGGAAACCACGGATCTTGACCTGATCATCGCTGCGTCCGACAAACTCGATTTCGCCGTCTGCGCCGATACGCACTAAGTCACCGGTTTTATATAACCGCGCGCTCAGTGCCGGGTTAGCCGGATCACAATACGGGTTATCAATAAAGCGCTCGGCGGTGAGTTCGCTTTGATGTAAATAACCACTGGCCAGACACTGACCACTGACATACAGCTCGCCCACAACACCCGGCGGGCATAACGTCAGCTGCTCGCTGAGCACCAGAGTCGCAGTATTGACGTTGGCGCGGCCAATGGGCACCGCCCGCGGGTCATCGTAACCACCGCTGATGGCATAGCCCGATGCGGTGACTGTGGTCTCGGTCGGACCATAGGTATTAAGCAACACAAAGCCTGGTTTAAGAGAAGCCACCGACTGTTTGTCCAGTGCTTCACCGCCGACAATCACCAGTCGCAGTGCCAGAGATTCAAGCTCCGCCTCGCTCAGCGCCAGCATATGCCAGAACGCCGTTGGCAGGCTGGCCACGCTGATGGCATGGCTGTCGCAGAAGGCGATAAAGGCCTCGCGGCTCAGCGACACGTCTTCGTCGCGCAGTACCAAAGTGGCGCCCTGCGTCAATGTCGCCAGCCATTCCTCGACGAAAATATCAAAGTTCATAGTAGAGAACTGCAACACGTTGTCAGCTTCGGTGATTTCGTAGCGTTGCTCACAGTTAGCGGCAAAGTTGATCAGGTTATGATGACTTATCATCACGCCTTTGGGGTTACCTGTTGAGCCCGAGGTGTACATCACATAGGCCAGATTATCCGGGGTCAGCGCCACATCCGGGTTGCTGATTGGATAGTTTGCAAACTGGCTGGCGTTATCCAGCAGCACAGCCGTGGCGTTAAAATCGTTCAGGATCCCGGCGACTTTTTGCTGAGTCAGCACCACAGACAAGCCGGTGTCTTCGACCATGTAAGCCAGACGTTCCTGCGGATAATCCGGATCCAGCGGCACATAGGCACCACCGGCTTTAAGGATGGCCAGCACCGCCACCATCATTTCCAGCGAGCGGCCAACACACAGACCCACCAGCGTATCCGGGCCTACCTGATGCTCGGCGCGTAAATAATGGGCCAGCTGGTTGGCGCGTTCATTCAACTGCTGATAAGTCAGTGTGCCCTCATGGCTCTTGACGGCAATGCGCGCGTCACATTGTGCGGCTCGCGTTTCAATGAGCTGGTGTACCGGCAACGCAGACAAAGTCACGCTCGGCCCGCATAAATCTGCCAGATAGGCCTGTTGCTCTTGTGTGTCCATCAAACTCAATTGAGCCAGTGCCTTATTGGTAAGGCTATTACTGAACAGGTGTATTGCCCGGATCAGATGACGATTCAGAGTTGCAATATAGTCATCATCAAACAACGCCAGATCATACGTCCAGCGCAGCACGTAGCCTCCGTCCTGTGGGGTAATGTCAATATCTATGTCGTACTTCAGCGACACAATCTCGCGCTCGTACTGCCCAAAGCGCAGTCCGTCCAGTCCAACATCAGACTGATCGCTCACCCCAAAGTCACTGTCCATGGACAACATGATCTGAAACAGCGGATCGTGCGACAGGCTGCGCTCGACATTTAAACGCTCGACTAACTGCTCAAAAGGCACATCCTGATTGTCCTGCGCGTCCCGATGCACTTCACGCACGTGAGCAAAATAGTCACCGAGCGTAGCGTGTTGCGTTTGAGTTCTGAGCACCAGATTATTGACGAAGAAGCCGATCAGCGGCTCCAGTTCGCTTTGCAATCGGTTGGCGACCGGTGTGCCGATCAGAATATCCTGCTGATTACTGTGTTGTGCCAGCACCCAGCTCAACGCACTGTGTACCAGCATAAAAGGCGACATCTCGTTACGCTGCGCCACGGTCGTGAGCTGTTGGCTTAGCGTACTGTTAAGACTAAAACTCTGACACCCTGCAGCCGTTTGTTTTTCTTCCGGGCGCGGTTGTTTCAGCGGCAAGCTATGGACCGAGGGCGCGTCGGCTAATGTTTCCTGCCAGTATGATAACTGTGATTCCAGTACGTTTTCCTGCAACCAGGTTTGCTGCCACAGCGCATAATCGGCGTACTGAATGGCCAGTTCAGGCAAAGGATTCTCTGCCCCTTGTGCAAACGCCCGATAAAGAGTCAGAAACTCCTGACTGAGCAATTCAATTGACCAGCCATCAGACGCAATATGATGCATATTGAACAGCAACACCCCGTCTTGCTGCGCGCTACCCGGATTTGCAAGCAAAATATAACGTGCCCGCATCATCACATCCTGCGTCAGATCAAACGGGGTATTCAGCTCCTCATCAATCAGGGCTTCGAGCTGCGTCGAACGAGCACTTGCTTCCAGTGTGGTCAAATCGCTGTGGGCGATAGCAAACGCCACCTCGTCACGAATATGCTGCCGGGCTCCGTTTTCACCATCAACCACCACTGTGCGCAGTATTTCATGACGGCGGATAATGGCCTGACAGGCACGCTCAGCCACCGCTAGATCCAGCTCCCCGGTGACTGTCATCAGGGCTGGCATATTATATTGTGCCGAACCCTGTTGCAGCTGGTCGATAAACCATAACCGGCGCTGTGAAAATGACAGCGGTGCCAAGGTCTGATATTGCTCAGCGCGCGGCGTAACGGCCTCGCGCTTAGGTTGTGCTTCGCTGTCACTCAAATAAGCCAGCAATTGTGTTTTATTATCTCTGATCAGCTGCGCTATCTCTGCGGTGACTGCGCCCTTTTCAGCTTCGACTACGAGCGACCCGTCAGAGACACTCACCAAAATCAACTTGTCCTGAAGCAGACTTACTAACTGTTGCGGTTTCATTAAAACACAATCCTTTCTACATTATCTGATTGTTCTAACTTAGCTTTTAGTGCTTTAGCGGCCAGCAACTCATCGAGCTGCACGGCTTGCTCAGCCACCGAGGTGTACTTAAATAACTGTTTGATAGTCAGTGTGCAGTCAAACCGACTTTCGATGTCTTTCATCAACTTAATCACCAGCAGAGACTGACCGCCCAGAGAGAAGAAGCTCACCTGGGTACTAATTTGCCCTTCATCCAGGCCCAGCACCTGAGACCAGATGGCCACCAAAGCCAACTCAGTATCGGTTTGTGGCGCAATATACTCGCCGCCCAATCCGGCATGCTCCGGGGCAGGCAGCGCTTTACGATCGATTTTGCCGTTCGGAGTTTGTGGCCACTCATCCAGCAATACAAAACTGGCTGGGATCATATATTCAACCAGGGCGTCACCGAGTTGTGACTTGATAGCATCGATCAATACCTGTTGAGACGCTTCATCGCCCAATGTATGCGGCTTCACATAGGCCACCAGGTGCTGATTACCCTGCGTGTCCTCAAGCGCCATCACCAGTGCTGAGTCCACTTCACTGTGCTCACCGATGTGATACTCAATTTCGCCCAGTTCGATACGCAACCCGCGGATCTTCACCTGATGGTCAATACGACCCATGTATTCGATGACGCCGTCATTGCGATAACGCACCAAATCGCCCGTTTTGTAGAGACGCTGGCTGCTACCCGCTTCGCTGTCATCATAAAATGGGTTAGCAATAAAGCGCTCTTCGGTCAGATCTGCGCGATTATGATAGCCGCGCGCCAGACCGTCTCCGCCGATGTGTAATTCACCGCATGCGCCCTGTGGTAACAGATTGAGTGCGTCATCCAGTACATAGAGCTGGATATTCTGAATTGGCTTACCAATGGGCACACTGCTGCCATAAGGCTGAGAACAATCCCAGTAGCTGACGTCGATGGCCGCTTCAGTTGGACCATAAAGATTGTGTAACTGCGCACAAGGCAACACGGCCCGGAACTGCTCTACATGGCTGATCTGCAATGCTTCACCACTACAGAATACTTGTTTGATTGAAGTACAACGACTCAAGTCACCATGCTCCAGCATCACACCCAGCATAGAGGGTACAAAATGTAGCTTAGTGATGCCTGCTTCGACGATCAGGTCACTCAGGTAATCCGGGTCTTTGTGGCCACCTGGCTTGGCAATCACCAACTCAGCCCCTTTGAGCATGGGCCAGACAAATTCCCATACCGACACATCAAAGCTGTAAGGCGTTTTTTGTAATATCTTGTCGTCAGGTCCACAGCCATACTCTTTATCCATCCAGTCGATGCGGTTATGCAGCGCCTGATGTTCAAGCAATACGCCTTTTGGCATGCCAGTGGAGCCAGAGGTATAAATGGTATAAGCCAGATTGCCTGCGCTGAGGCCAATATCGCTCACCGAGATGTTAGTATCACTATGAGCATCGTAGTCAAAGCCATCGAGCTCAACAACCTGCGCTTCACCCAGCGCGACACGCGCAGCGACCTCTTGGGTACTCAGCACGACGCTGGCTCGGGCATCTTCCACCAGATATGCCAGTCTGGCACTGGGCAGCTCTGGATCCAGCGGCACATACGCACCGCCGGCTTTGAGAATACCCCAGATCCCGATGACCATTTCAAAGGAGCGCTCCACGCACAGTCCGACCAGAGCATCCGCACCCACGCCATGTTCGTTGCGCAGATAGTGGGCCAGCTGATTGGCTTTACTGTTGAGCGTTTCATAACTCATTGTCTGTGCGCCAAAGCGCAGCGCCGTAGCCTGAGGTGCGCGGACAACTTGCTGCTCAAACAGCTCATGAACACACACCTCTCGGGTATAATCCCGGGCCGTGTCATTCCACTGCTGTAATTGCTCATAACGCTCCTGCTCTGACAACAGTGGCAGCGTATCCAGCGGATTGGCCAGCTGTGCCTGAGTGAGACGCGCCAGATACCTGAGTACGCCCTGGAGGTGTTTATCCAACGCCACAATGTGCTGCTCGCTAAATAGTCCAGTGTCATACAACCAGTTAACGGTCAGTCCGGCATCATCCAGGTCAATGTTAATTTCGATATCAAACTTGGTAGTACAGGCCTGTGGCAGCCTGGGGGTGAACTCCAGCCCAGCCAACTGTTGCCCTGAACTGTCTGCCAACGCAAATTCTGAATTGGTAGTCAGCATGATCTGAAACACCGGGCTATAGGCCGTAGAGCGTGGAATTTGTAAGGCATCTACCAGCTGTTCAAACGGCACATCCTGATGTGACTGGGCACCAATATGAGCCTCTTTGACATGCTCAAGGTAATCGCCCAGATTATGATGACGAGTACTGACTCTCAGCACCAGCGTATTGGCAAAATAACCGATGAGGCCAGCCACTTCTGGTTGCGCACGATTCGCCACCGGTGTACCAATCACGATATCGTGCTGATTACTGTGGCGTGACAACACATAGGCCAGTGCGCTGTGCACCAGCATAAATGGTGTGATCCGGGCTGCTTCTGCAAAGCTCTTAATTCCCTGACTCAGCGTACCTGGCAACAAGCTAGTGAAGCCTTTGGCACTGAACGCTTTTTCTTCCGGACGCGGCTTATCCAGTTGTAGGCCATGCACGGCCGGCGCATCGTTCAGGGTTTCGCGCCAGTAATTGAGTTGCGTTTCCAGTGCCTTGGCGCCGCCTTGCGCGTTATTCAGCCAGTCACGCTGCCAGATTGCATAGTCGGCATATTGGATAGCCAAAGGTGGTAACGCAGCCTCAGTGCCCGAGACGAGCGCTTCGTAGAGTGCCATAAACTCGTTAGACAACAACTCCACCGACCACCCATCCGAGGCAATGTGGTGCATATTAAATGCCAGTACGCCACGCTGAGGTTGGTGATGATCGGCATAATTAAGCAGGACATACTGAGCGCGGAGCATCAAATCGCAGTCCAGTTTAAATGGCGTCAGCGCATCTTCGCTTAGCAGCTGGTTAAGCCGGTCTGTTTTGGCGCGTTCGCTCAGCTCACTTAAATCCTGCAAAGTCAGGGTCAGCGCGCCGTGGCTGCGGATCAGCTGAACCGGCTCGGCGTCCTGCTCCAGATAGACCGTGCGCAATGCTTCATGACGCGCAACCAGGCTATTCAACGCAGCCTGGGCGGCATCCAGATCTAATACGCCATCCACATCAAAGGCCACCGGCATGTTGTACTCAGCACTGCTGCCATTGAGCTTGTCGATAAACCACAAGCGTTGCTGAGCAAACGACAGTGGCAGGTGCGCATTGTCTTCACGCGGCTGCGCCACAATGGGTGGCTGTACCATGACATCAGTTTGCTGTGCAACACGTTCAGCCTGCTGTGCGATGGTCGTTGCGGCAAAGATATCCTTAACACTTAGCTCGCATTGCAGCTGAGTTCGGATCCCGGCCAGCAGCTTCATCAGCAACAGAGAGTGTCCTCCCAGCTCGAAGAAGTTGGCCTCTACGCTGACCTGACCATGCTCCAGTTTAAGTAAATCCGCCCAGATCCCAACCAGGGTGTATTCAGTGTCATTGCGCGGCGCAACGTACGTTTGCTCGCCCAGTCCAGCATCCGGCGCTGGCAGCGCACGTCTGTCGACCTTCCCATTGGCTGTCAGTGGCCACTGAGTCACGGTAACAATGGCGCCCGGTAACATATAGGCAGGTAATTGCTCACCGATCGCTGCTTTTAATAGGCTCAGCCAGGTCTCATCTGTATCGGCTTCTGCGGCTTTTACATAGGCGACCAGTTGCAACGTGTCATCCGCCAGTGGCATAGCCTGCACCAAAGCAGAGTCCACCATTGCCAGCTCAGCAATGCGATTTTCCACTTCGCCCAGCTCAATACGGTGACCGCGAATTTTAACCTGATCGTCCTGACGACCCAGATAATGTAGCTCGCCGTTTTCATCATAACGGGCCAAATCACCCGCGCGATACAAACGCTCCCCAAGCCAGGGGTAACGCTGGGTGTCGAATGGATTGTCAATAAACCGCTCGGCACTGAGTGCTTCGCGGTTAAGATAGCCGAGAGCAAGACCTGCACCACCGACATAGATTTCGCCCGCGCACCCATCAGGTACCAGCTTCAGTGCATCATCGAGCAGTACGATGTGCTGATCGCGCAGCGGTCTGCCAATGTTGATCGGCGCATTGGGTTTTATACGTTTATAGGTCACATGCACTGTGGTTTCTGTGATCCCATACATGTTAATGAGTTCAGTTGGCTGCTGTGCAAAGTGCGTCCACCACTGGCTAACATGACTTGGCGTAAGCCCTTCGCCACCAAATACGATGCTGCGCAACGAAGGTAAGGCCTGTTGTGCCGTCACCAGATATTCGGTGAGCTGTTTAAAGGCACTCGGCGTCTGGTTGAGAATAGTCAGGGCGTTACGCTGACACAAAGCCACAAACAATTGACTGTCCTTGACTTCATCCAGGCTTGGCATCAGCAGCTTGCCACCAAACAGCAGGGCGCCCCAGATCTCCCAGACACTGAAGTCAAAAGCAAAGGAATGGAACACACACCAGCAATCGTCTTCATTAAAGTTAAAATCGGGCTGAGTCACATCAAACAGGCGACCGACATTGCGGTGCGTTTGCAACACCCCTTTTGGTTTACCCGTGGAGCCCGAGGTGTAAATCACATAGGCCAGATTATCCGAAGTATGTGTCGTTAACTGCACGTTATCCGTGCTGTAACCCGTCAATGCCAGCTGATTCAGGTCGATAATAGGCGTGTCTTGAAGTGCCAGCGCATCGGCCACCTGATCTTCGCCCAGCACCAGCGCCACGCCCGCATCCTGACAGATAAAGTCGAGGCGCTCCTGCGGATAGTTAGGATCAAGCGGAACATACGCACCACCGGCTTTGAGAATCGCCAGTATGCCCACAATCATGTTGACCCCACGACCCACGCAGAGGCCTACCAGCGTATCCGGGCGGATATCGTGTGCTTCAATAAGATAGTGTGCCAGCGCATTGGCCCGCGCGTTCAATTCGTGATAAGTCAGCGACTCTTGCTGATATACCAGTGCAGTGCGCTCGCCAAATTTGGCTGCCTGACTTTCAAATCGAGCCTGAATGCTGCTTGTTGTGTCTGTGTCGACGGCGTGTAATACATTCGCGCGCATTAGCGCATCTTGTTGTGCCTCGTTCAGGACACTGAGTTTTGCCACCGGAGTGTCAGACTCGTCATGCAACGCACGCAGCAACTGGTCGATGGCGCACGTCACATACTCGCCTATTGCGTTTACGTCAACTGAGCGATCAACTTGCAGGTTGAAGGAAAACGCCTTGCCCCAGTCATCCACACATAAATTAAATGGATAGTTAGTACGCTCTTTAGCAGCGATGGCTTGTGCGCCCCCTTGTGCTGGCGCTTCTGCCAGGCGGGAATGACGATAATTGAAAATGGCACTGAATAAAGGCGTTTGTCCACTGACACCACTGCACGCCTGCGCTTGGGTTAGCGACGCCTGTTCATACGGCATCAACCCGAGCAGGGCCTGATCGACCTGCTTCAATAGAGTATCCGCCGCTTCACCTGCCAGATTCACGCGCAGAGGCAGGGTATTGATCATCATCCCCATCATCTGCTCAATGCCCTGCTGGCCACTCATTCGGCCCGACAACACAGTACCAAATACTACATCCCGGCTCTGACTACAGGCCGACACCACCATGGCCCAGGCCAGATGGAAAAATGCCGCCGGGCTCATACCGCGTTGCTGCATCAGAGTGCGGATCTGCGAAGATTGTTGCTGGCTCAGTTCACGGTGTAATTCATTGCAGTACAAATCATCAGCGCGGGTACTGTCCAGTCCAAATGGATGGCAGGGCGTCTCAATATCACCCAACTGATCGGTAAAATATTTGCGACTATCCAGTTGCTCCGCATTGTGTAGCGTCTGGGCGATAAACTGTCGATAAGGCAAAGCATCAGGCAGCTGTGCAAAAGCTTGCTCATCCATGGCCAGCTCACCCATGATCATTTCAACGGAGATGTGATCGAGCAAAATGTGATGCTCTTTGAGCACCCCGCAGTAAGAATCCGTGGCCGGATCATGAGCCAATTCCAACTGCACTAAAGGTGCCAGCTCAAGATCCATACGATGTATACCCTCGGCAACATAGGCATCGAGTTTTGCCCGGGCGTCCGTCTGACCAGAGAACGACAACCAGGTTGGTAACAGCTCACAATGACGCAGTACCACCTGTAAAGGGGCTTGACACTCGCGCCAGGCCACCATAGTGCGCAGCACGTCGTAGCGTGCAATGATCTGATTAAAGCGCGCAACGAAACTGTCAATCTGAGCTTCGCTGTCAAACTCAAGCGTGATAGTGGTGACATAGGGGTCGGATTTTTCCGTCGCACTGTGAACCAGGAATATGCTTTCCTGCAAAGGTGCCAGCGGATAGATATCTGCAATATTAGCGGCCCCACCTGGAACACGCTCACTCAGTGTATCCAGCTCGCTCTGAGTTAAAGCGGTTAACGTCACCATATCCGGCGTGATCTGGGTACATTGTGCAGGAATGCCATTTTGCGGTAATTCAGGCTCGCTCTGATGGGCCGCGTCTGTGATGGTTTTGGCCATCTCACCCAGCACTCGAGCGTTAAACAGTGCCTGCACCGACGTACTCAGGCCTTGCTTTTTCAACCGGCTGACCAGCTCCATCACCATCAGAGAATGACCGCCCAATTCGAAAAAGTTAGCCGCCATGCTGACTTCACCAGGTTCCAGATTTAACAGCTCAGCACATAGCGCTGCCAGAGCTTGTTCCTGCTCAGTAACCGGGGCGAGATATTCAACTTCATAGCCCAAACTTTGCGGTACTGGCAGTGCTTTACGATCAATTTTACCGTTTGGCGTTTGCGGCCATTCGTTAAGTACCACGAAATTCGATGGCACCATATAATCGGCCAGCGACTCGCTCAGCTGACTTTGCACTGAGGCGATCAGGGCCTGCTGTGCCTCATCCGTCAACTCACTGTTCGGCTTAACATAGGCTACCAGTCGCTGATTGCCTCTGTCATCACTCAGTGCCATCACCAGTGCAGAATCAACCTGTTCATGCTCACCAATGTGATATTCGATTTCACCCAGCTCAATACGCTGACCCCGGATCTTGACCTGATGGTCCAGACGACCCATGTATTCGATGTTGCCATCTTCACGAAAACGCACCAGATCGCCGGTTTTATACAGGCGTTTGCTGGCGCTTTGCGGATAAAACGGATTATTGATAAAGCGCTCTTCGGTCAGCTCAGGGCGGTTGTGGTAACCTCTTGCCAGGCCTTCACCGCCAATGTGTAACTCACCGCACGCGCCCTGTGGCAACAAGTTAAGCGCATCGTCCAGTATATATAACTGAATATTCTGGATAGGTTTACCAATGGGGATGCTGCTGCCATGGGGCATCGCGCAATCCCAGTAGCTAACGTCGATGGCCGCTTCTGTCGGGCCATAGAGATTATGCAACTGCGCGGTAGGTAACAATACCTTAAACTGCTCAACATGACTGATTTGCAGGGCTTCACCACTACAAAACACCTGTTCAATTGAACTGCACGTGGCCAGGTCGCCATGTTCCAGCATCACGCCCAGCATGGAAGGCACAAAGTGCAGTTTGGTCACACCAGTTGCGACAATCAGCTCATTGAGGTAAGCCGGATCTTTGTGTCCACCCGGCTTGGCAATCACCAACTCGGCCCCTTTAAGCATGGGCCAGACAAACTCCCATACCGAGACATCAAAGCTGTAGGGGGTTTTTTGTAAGATTTTATCCTGCGGCTGACACCCGTACTCATTGTCCATCCAGTCGATGCGGTTATGCAACGCCTGATGTTCGAGTAATACGCCTTTGGGTTTACCCGTCGAGCCCGAGGTATAAATGGTATAAGCCAGATTCTGTGCCGTCAGGCCGATATCGCTAACCGAAATATTCGAACCCGGATTGGCTTCGAAGTCGAAGTTATCCAGCGCAATGACCGCCGCATCGCCCAGCGATACCTGTTCAATGATCCCTTGTGTGCTCAGCACCACTCTGGCGCTGGCATCCTCCACCAAATAGTTCAGCCGACCTGATGGCAATTCCGGATCCAGTGGCACATAAGCGCCGCCGGCCTTGAGGATCCCCCAGATACCAATCACCATTTCAAATGAGCGCTCAGTGCATAAGCCAACCAATGCGTCCGGACCAATCGCATGCTCAGTACGCAGATAATGAGCCAATTGGTTGGCCTTGGTGTTGAGCGTGTCATAACTCATGGTGCGTCCGTCAAAGCGCAACGCGATGGCTTCTGGCGTGGCTTTAGCTTGCTGCTCAAACAGTTCATGCACGCAACGCTCACGAGGGTAATCTAACGCTGTGTCATTCCAATCCAGCAATTGTTGTTGTCGCTCAGTGTCGGACAGCAGGTTCAAGGTATTGGGCTTGACTGATAACTCAGCCGGGGTCAATGCTGCCAGTTGCGAAAGTACGGTATTTAAGTGGTTAGCAATAGTGCTGACACGCTGCGCACTAAACAAAGCAGTATCGTAAGTGATCTCTATCGCCACGCCCTGCTCGTTCAATGCCACTTCTATTTCTAAATCAAATTTCGTAGTCACACTGCTGGCAGGGCGCTGCGCGATTTGCAGACCATCCAGTGCCAGTTGTTGCTCCCTGACACCATAATCCGTGTTAGTGGTTAGCATGATCTGAAACAGCGGTGCATGAGCACCGCTGCGAGGTACATTGAGCTTTTCGACCAACTGCTCAAAAGGCACATCCTGATTAGCCTGAGCGCCAAGGTGTACGGATTTTACATGCGCAAAGTAGTCTGTGAGGCTGGCCTGCTCAGTATTCAACCGCAGCACCAGCGTATTAGCGAAGTAGCCAATCAACCCCTCTAATTCTGCGTGACCACGGTTGGCGATGGGCGTACCAATCACAATATCACTGCTGTTGCTATGACGTGACAGCACATAAGCCAGTGCGCTGTGGATCAGCATAAACGGTGTCAGTTGCTGCTGACGGGCTAAGTGTTGTAAAGCCTGCGCCTGACTCGCGGATAACTCGCTGCGTACCAGTGCACCATAAAGCTGCTTAGTCGCCGGACGCTCAAAGTCAGGGGTAATACCGTGAACCGCCGGCGCATCGGCCAGCGTTTTTTGCCAGTAGGTGAGCTGCTCGGCAAGCGCCTCTTTAGTCAGGTGCTCGCGCTGCCAGTGCGCATAATCATTATATTGCAATGGCAATGGCACCAGGTTCGCAACGTGCCCGGATACTCTTGCTTGATAGGCCTGAACAAACTCGCGGGTCAGAATTTCCATGGACCAGCCATCTGACACTATGTGATGCATATTCAGTAGTAATACGCCCTGTTGTGTGCCATCACTGTGTTTATGCGTACACAAATAGGTCACTCTGAACAACATATCTGTTGTCAGATCAAATGGCGCCAGAGTATCGTGCTCAATGTGTGCAGCCACTTCTGACGCCAGGTCGTCACTGCCACACAAGTCGATGCAGCGAATATTAAGCGCCACATCATCGCGGATAGTCTGCCTTGGCCCATCCTCAGAATCATAGTAACCGGAGCGCAAAATAGTGTGGCGCGCCAAAATATCGTTGAATGCATCTTCTACGGCCGCCAAATCCACACGACCCTGCACATCCAGTGCAAGCGGGATATTGTACTCGGCCGAAGGCCCTCGTAGTTGCTCTAAAAACCACAATCGCGTCTGTGAGAAAGATAAAACGCTTTGTGTTAACCCCAGAGCAGGAATGCTGCCTGTAGGTTGGGTTAACGCATTTGGTTTTGCTGCCTGTTGGCTCAACAGCTCAATAAGCTGAGTTTTGTTTTCCTTAAGTGCGCTTCTCAACTCATCAGTCATACTGCCTTTTGCTGCTTTAAACTTGAGTTTGCCCTGCTCGACATACAGATGAACGCCCTGTGATATCGCTAACTCGAAAGCCTGATGTACATTCATTAAATCTCACCATCCTCAACTAAATCCTGATCGCAGATACTGTCTGCCGCCTGCGCATTGAGCTGTTGCATTCGCAGCAAGTCAATATGCTGGGCCAGCTGGGCCAGTGACTGCGCCGTAAAAATGTCCTGCATGTCTATCTGTTGTAGCTGTAATTCCGGGTCCGATGTAATCGCTCTGACCAGCTTGCTAACCAGCAGGGAGTGGCCACCCAAAGCAAAGAAATTGGCTGAGGTGCTTATCTCACTTTCCTGCAAATGCAGTAATTGCGCCCAGATGGCAACCAGGCGTTGTTCACTGTGTGTTTCAGGTGCAATGTATTCACCTTCAACAGCCGCTAAATCAGGCTCTGGCAGCGCACGCTTATCAATCTTGCCGTTACTGGTCAGTGGCCATTGAGAGACCGGAACAAACATCCCGGGTACCATATAATCCGGCAATTTGTCGGCCAGCTCCGTCTTAATGCGCTGGATAATCGCTTTATCATCATTAATATTTTCATGACCAGAGACACTATTTTTGGCATTTTTGTTGTTCAATTGAACATACGCCACTAAGTGTTTGGCACCCGTTGCACTGGTCGCAACAGTCACCACTGCCGCGTCGACATCAAGACAGTCGGCCAGCAAGCCTTCAATTTCACTGATCTCAATCCTGAAGCCGCGGATCTTAACCTGTTGGTCGATCCGACCCAGATATTCCAACTCGCCATCCGGCAGATATCGAACCAGGTCTCCTGTTTTATACAAGGTTTCGGTTACACATTTATTGTGCCCATCGAAATAAGGGTTAGAGACAAATCGCTCTGCGGTTTGCTCCGCTAACTGGTGGTAACCGCGTGCCAGTCCCACACCACTGATGTACAGCTCACCCACCACGCCCGGCGATAGCAAGGCAAGGTTACTATCCAGCACAAAGGCACTGGTGTTTTTCAGAGGCTTACCTATAGTAACTTTCTGTCCGGGACGTAACTCTGCCCAGGTAGCACAAATGGAGATCTCAGTCGGGCCATAAGCATTAACCATCCGGTACGCACCGCTCCACTGTTCAACCACTTCCTGGTCACAGGCTTCACCCCCTACTGCCAGCGCTTGAAGCGCCAAGTCATCACGAAACTCCATCATGGCCAGGAATGCCGGTGGCAATAACACATGAGTAATGGCTTCACTGTGCAGCAGCTGACCTATACTCTCCGGAGACAGACGCTGAACACTGTCGGCAATCACCAAAGTGGCCCCACTCAGCAGTGCCATCACGTACTCCCAGGTGCCGGCATCAAAACTCATAGATGCAAAGTGCAATACTTTGCTTTGTCCATCCACTTTCAGATAGTGACGGTGGTTAAACGCGATATTCACTATCCCTTTGTGCTCAAGCAGCACACCCTTTGGCTTGCCAGTCGACCCCGAAGTGTAAATGGCATAGGCCAAGTTTGAAGATGTCAGGCCAGCTACCAGCTCTCTTGGATTGTGGGTCGAATAATCGACAAACGTTTGCACCACTTGCTCATTACCCAAGCCGTCAATGCAGATACTGTGGTAATCGGTTAAATCCAGCTGCTCAATAATAAAATGGGTAGAGAGGATAATTTTAACGCCGGAGTTTTCCATCATGTAAGTTACGCGCTGACGCGGGTAAGCCGGATCCAATGGTACATAGGCTGCACCGGCTTTAAGAATGGCCAGTGTACCGATGATCATTTCCAGCGAGCGCTCAACACATAAGCCGATAAAGGTATCCGGCGTCACCTGATATTCACGGATCAGGAAGTGCGCAAGCTGGTTGGCACGCTCATTCAGTTCGCGATAGGTCAGCTGTTTGTTGCCGAATTTAATGGCAAGCTGATCTGGGGTTTGCAGCGCCTGTTCTTCAAACACCTCATGAATACACTTATCGACCGGATAATCTGCCGCATTGTTATTCAGGCCGTTGATCAAATAGGATTCCAGCTTGTCACCCAAAATAGACAGTCGATTTAGTGGCAAGGCACGACGCGTCTGAGGCGACATATCCGCAAGCGCGATCAAGGCATTATTAAAGTGCTCACTCAGCTGCTCAACAAATTCAGCATCAAACAGAGCCACATCATAGTTCCAGATGGTCTCAACCTGGTTGTCGCTAATATTCAGCGCAATTTCCAGATCAAACTTGATCGCCGGATGACTGCCTTCCAGCGGTGACAGGCTCACATCTGGCAGTGCCATCAGGGCCGACTCATCGTTGCCATCAGTAAACTTATCATTGGTGGTCAGCATGATCTGCACCAAAGGTGTGTATGATGAAGTGCGTGGCAAGTTCAGCGCATCAATGAGCTGCTCAAAAGGCACATCCTGATTCACCTGTGCGTTCATATGTACCTGACGTACATGAGCGAGATACGCTTCCAATGTGTTGTGGCAGGTATCAAGGCGCAAAGCCAGGGTGTTGACGAAACAACCAATGAGCGGGCTAAGCGCCTCATCGGCACGGTTTGCCACCGGCGTGCCAATAACAATGTCTGACTGATTGCTATGACGGCTTAGTACTACACCCAAAACAGCGTGCATCAACATAAACGGGCTCAGCTGGGCCTGTTTGGCAACCGCGCCTAACTGCTGTGCCACATACGCTGGCAACGTAGCGGTAACATGCGCTCCCTGAGTCTGCTTTACTTCAGGACGATGATGCTGGGTTGGCAGGCTATGTGTCAGTGGCGCATCTTCCAGTGTTTGCTGCCAGAATGTCAGCTGCTTCTCAAACTCGCCGCCCTGCATTCTGTCTTTCTGCCAAACGGCAAAGTCAGCGTACTGCAACTCCAGCTCAGGCAACGGGTTGACCTGATCGGCCGCAAAAGCCCGGTATAAGGTCACAAACTCATTGATCAGCACATCCATCGACCAGCCGTCGGAAGCAATATGATGCAGCGTTAGCAGTAACACACCGCGCTGATCATGACCAGTTCCCTGCAGTTTCACGTACTGTCCACGGATAGACAACTGCTGAGTCAAATCAAATGGGCGCTGTGCTTCTTCAAGTAGGCACTGTGACAACTGTGCCTGCTGCTGTTCTCCCTGACTGTCGCTGAGATCGACAAAGCCCAGCGTAAAATCGTGCTCTGGAAGCACATGCTGACGTACTGCATCATCCTGCTCTCGATAGACAGTGCGCAAAATCTGATGACGCGTCACTATGGTGCTAAGCACCTTCTCAACCAAAGTCAACTCCAGTGCGCCTTCCACATTCAGCGCAACTGGCATGTTATACTGACTCTGCCCGGATTGCATTTGCTCCAGCAGCCAGAAGCGCTGCTGGGTATAAGAGAGCACACAGCCATCCGGATAATGTCCGGGTTGCGGCCCCTGCGCATTGCCAGATGTCCCTTCTGCATGAGACAGAAATGCAATGATCTCTGCCTTGTTTGCGATGATGTCCTGTTTCAGTGTGGCCGGAAATTCGCTCACCGTCAGGTCAAAATGTAACGCGCCCTCTTTGGCATACAGATAAACGCCTTGGTCTGCTGCCGATTTAACTAATTGTGCAATCATTATAGTGTTCCACTCATCATTACCGATTCATTGGCTTTTTTGTCTTCGAGATATTTTTGTGCCTGCTTGCTCTCAATTACCTTCGAAAGGACCGCTAATTCTGCAGCGTCGTAAATTTCCCGTAATGTCAGCTCGATTTCGAACTGGGTTTTAATTGCCCCCGCCAGCTTGATCAGATAGAGCGAATGACCGCCCAACTCAAAGAAGTTGGCGCTGGTACTGATCTGCTCTTTGTTCAGATCGAGCAGCTCCGCCCAAATTGCCACCAGGGCATGCTCTGTCTCACTTTGCGGTGCAATGTATTCCTGACCTGCCAACATACCTTGCGGTGCTGGCAGGGCTTTTTTATCTATTTTTCCATTTGGCGTCAGCGGCCACTCATCTATCAACACGAACTGGCCTGGGATCATGTGCGCCGGTAAGTCGCCTTCCAGCGCACTTTTCACGTCGCTTAACCAGGCTTGTTGCCGTGTCACATTATCGACTTCCTCTCTTGTCTCACATGTGAGACAAGGCTGTAGATAGGCCACCAGATAATGTCCACCATCGCTGTGTTCGCGTGCCATCACCAGGGATGTCGCCACATCCGGGTGGGTATTAAGGCGATGCTCGATTTCCCCCAACTCAATCCTGAAGCCCCGGATCTTAACCTGGTCATCTATTCGTCCAATAAATTCAAAATGACCATCTTCGCGATAACGCACCAAATCGCCGGTGCGGTACAAGCGCTTGCTGTTATTAACTCCCTCCGCTTCATAGTAAGGGTTATCAATAAAACGTTCGGCCGTCAGTTCAGGGCGATTTAAATAACCCCGTGCAACACCAGCACCACCCAGATAGAGCTCACCCACACTGCCGGTCGGTAGCAGCTCCTGAGCACTCCCCAGCACATACGCCTGGCTGTTGGCGATTACCCGGCCAATGTCCGGCACCTGATCCAATGCGGTGGTAAAACGTGCCGCTGTTGAATAGGTAGTATCTTCCGACGGACCATATAAGTTGCATACCGCCACACCCGGACAGGCCTCTAAAATCTGATTTACCTGCTGCGCAGTCAGCGGCTCACCTGCGAGGTTAATGACTTTCACCCCTTCAGGTACCGCGCCCACTTCCAGCAATGCCTTCATCGCCGATGGCACAGTATTGATCATACTGATGTCTAACTGCTGCTCAGCGAGCGTCATGGCATTTTGTACAATCACGCTCTGATAACCAAAACACAGTGGCAAGAACAACTCGTAAATCGACAAGTCAAAGTTCAGTGACGTCGAGGCCAGCACTTTGCCCAGTTCAACATCGCTGTAGGCTTGTTTCGCCCACTGCAACATTGCCACGGTATTGCCATGTTCAATCATCACGCCCTTCGGCTTGCCGGTCGACCCTGAAGTGTAAATCAGGTAAGCCAGACTCTGGGCCGACACGCCGGTTTCTGCCCGCGTTAAATTGTGCGCAGGATAAGCTGAAAATATGTCGTGATTATGTGACTCTGGTGTGTCCAGTAAAACGACGTTAGCATACCCCAGTGTTATCCCTTCTGCAACATTCTGTTGACTTAACACCACATCTAAACGCGCATCCTCAACCAGATAAGCCAGACGCGATTGCGGGTAGTTCGGATCCAACGGTACATAGGCACCACCGGCTTTGAGAATACCCCAAATCCCTATCACCATTTCCAGCGAGCGCTCGACACACAAGCCCACTAACGAATCCGGTCCGATATTGTGCTCCGCGCGCAGATAATGGGCCACTTGGTTGGCTCTGCTATTAAGCTCACCATAGCTCAGAGTCTGCTCACCAAAGCGCAGTGCAATCTGCTCCGGAGCCGCTGCGGCCTGTTGCTCAAACAATTCGTGAATGCACAGCTCGCGCGGATAATCCAGCGCTGTGTCATTCC
>NZ_JACEQV010000046.1:0-17952 GCF_015356275.1 Pseudoalteromonas sp. PPB1
CTGTGATTACTGCATCTCGTCGCTAAATTGCAGCGTTGGACGCACTACTTCAGCATCAGATTCCAATGCACCAAGCAGTGCTAAGAAGTTCTTATTAACCACTGACATAGTAATATTCTGCTTCTGCGGAGTGGTAGTTCAGTTGGTTAGAATACCGGCCTGTCACGCCGGGGGTCGCGGGTTCGAGTCCCGTCCACTCCGCCACTTTTTATAAAGTTCAGTAAAATTCTGTTTCCTCATCCCAATATCATTCCTTTTTTAAGCTTATAATTTTCATATTCATTGTTTGAACCAAAGCCAGAAACCCTCAATACCGATTTGTCCGGCCAGTAAAAAAATAGTGTGTGATAAGTTCGCCATTTGTCATCGGTGAGGTCGGTTATTTGTGCCGTGTTTAATTACACCAAAGCCTGCGCTTAATCTGTCTTGGTATCCTATTTATAGTCTGTAATTTAGTTTGTGATCACTTACTTATACTGGCGGTAAAGTCATATAATATAAGCGCCTTGTCAGTTTATGCCCTTATGATTTGAGGGATATTTGGTTGTTGCCTGTATTGAGTGCATTGATGAATCCAGCAGTTAAAGTATTAAAAATCAACAGAAAGAACTGGACGCAAAATGTGACTTTGATTCGCTGGCAGCTAAGGCTGAATATATGGGGGCGGTGATAAAGATTGAAGATGTTATTGCCAAACTGGAACTTTGTGAAGAATGCGGTTACAGGTGGCGCTTGATTAAAGTTTTGCCCGCTACTTTTTGCCGTTGATTGAGGCGTGATGCATTAAGGGGATAGTTGTGAAAAAGTGGAAAATACTATTTGGCTTTTCAGCCTTCATCACTGCACTTGAGTTTATTGGCTTACCATTTAAAGAGCATATAGAACTTAACACCTTTATATCGCTCATATTGTCTTGTTCAATACTGATACCTATGTATGGTTATGCTTACGGGGTTGCAATTGGAAGCAAAGCGATAGCTATCCTAATCTTCGTACTTACTATTTTAGTTCCGGGTAGTTTGGTTGTTTTGTGGGGAGTTGCATTTACAATTAATCACTTTAGCTTAATTCAGCTGGTATTTTCTCTGGGGACATTCGGCTTACTTTTGTTTATATCTTATCCCGTTTTTATGTACGCATTTAGGTCTGATAAACTGTGGGCAAAAGAACGACAGCAAATGACTGATAAGAAGTTGTAATGCGTGGCGTCTTTACCGTGCGTTGTTTTTGGCAACTGAGGTGAGCGTGACAGCTTTGGTAGTGATTTTCTTTCCCCTTAACATAACTACAGGTCACTAAGCGACAGTGAAAACGATTAAATTCGCCGCTATTTTCTTGTGCTTTTTTCCTTTTTCATCAATAGCTTGTTTTGATGGAAGTGCCTATGAGCGAAGTTTTGCGCATGCCGAACCTTACGCAACTACTGCACTTATTCTGGTTACTGTCGCCAGCTTTGTTCGATTATGCAGAACTAGGAACAAGGCTTATATTTCAGTAGTCACTATTGCACTGATAGTTGCTTCACTCGTTTACACCAGAACTGCATATAACGGGGATTGTGGTGATTCTTATGTTTCAACCGCAGATCATTGTTTAATATTTGCGGCAATCGTTTTATTCTATGAACTTGTTCGTGCTTGTGTGGTTTTCTCAACAAGCCACCGGGCAAAGTAATTAAGAGAGGCGATTGAATCCAGGCTCAGTTCCACTTGGTGTCTCAATTTAGCCTGGTGTTATGTCCTTGGAATCACATGAACTTTTATGAGCAATCATCAGGCATAGGTATAGAGGTCTGTGTCGGTTTAACACTTCTTTTCATTGCGCTCGTTTTTGCAGCTTTGATTGGTGTGGTTTTCGCGAATTCTGCGTTTGGTTCTATTGCTGTTTTAGGCTCACTTGCGTTGGCCTTGTGCTCTTGGTGGTTTGGCAAACTAGGTTATCGATTGGTTTTTAATAAACCTCGTAAAGGGGGAGGTTTATTAAGCAATCATGGCCTTAAAATGTGTTGTGTTTTTTTCGGAATATGCTCAATTTTGCTGGTTTTCGTTTCCATACTGCAAAGAGAAGTCAGCTCGTTGTTTAGCGCCATTAGCATGCTGATTGCTTGTTTATATGGTCGGCAATTCGCTAAGAAGCGCCAAGATAAGGACTTATAACAACAGTCTATGCCATTAATAGTTCATTGTTTTATGTTGGTGTATATCACATAAAGCTGTTTCCTGAGCTTAAGTTAAAAAGCGCACTCACATTTTTTGTGCTTGCACCTCACACATTTTAGACAATCACTCTAGGTCGGTATTAAAAGCCCTTGTGCTTTGTTGTTTCAGTCTGACAAGCCACATAGCGCGATCAGTCAGGTACATCTATAGTATCAGCAAGGCTTAGTTTATTGTCGTGAAGCAACATGCACTGGACCCTGGTTTTATTGATGCTGGTTGGTTGTAGTTTTGCACGGGCAAGTGAACCCATTCGCATTGCAACTGGGGAGTATCCACCGTTTACCGGCAGCAAGCTTGTTGACGATGGCTTTGTCAATCACCTCATACGTCAGGTACTTGCAGAGGCGGGGCTGAGCGCCGAGTTTGTTTATTTGCCCTGGAAGCGCAGTTTTCAGGCTGCGCAGCAAGGTAAGTATGACATGGCGTCTTACTGGGTTTGCGAGCGCGAATATCAACAACACTTTTATTGTAGCGATGAGCTCTATCGTGGCCAGCTGTTACTCTATTTCAGGGCTGAGACGCCGTTGCCGCAATGGCACAGCATTGACGATCTGAAGCCCTATCGGATAGGCGCGATTTTAGGGTACGAATATGTACCAGAGTTTCATCAGGCGATGCAAAAGGGGGAGCTGGATGTGATTATGGTCAGTAATGATCGGCTTAATCTGAACATGCTGCTTAATGATCGCGTCGATTTGATATTGCTCAGTGACACAGCGATGCAAAGTTTACTGGCAGAACACTTTCCATCTATGCCGAAAGATCAGATACAGGCGCACCCTAGGCCTTTTTTAAACTACCGGGCACACGTACTGTTTCCTAAATCTATTGCGAGTAGCAGTGCGCTGCGCGAGCGTTTTAATGCCAGCCTGAAAAAGCTCAAAGCGTCAGGCGAGGTTGAACGTCAGTGGCAACGGCTTATCAAGGGTGAGTTCATTCCTCTGCAGGATTGAGCTGTGGGTGCTAATTTGGGTCGGGTTTTTGGCTCAGACGTTTGATGTCTCCTTCGACAGATTCCATTTTGGCAATCAGTAAAGTGCCATCCGCTGCGATGTCGTAGTGCCATAACAGGTTTTGCGTTTTCAGGAGTTCTGGCTGGGTTTTGCCATCAAGCGCCAGGCGCCAGATATGGTCGGTCTTAGACCAGGCACTTTGCCAGTACAGGAAGCCATCTCTTAGCCTGGGGTTTGTCACCTGATGATAAGCCTGGGGCTTAAGCGTAGTGAGCGGTATTTCATCTTCAAACGTGCCCGCCAGATCTGCTGTGCGATAAATCATCGAGTCTTTAAAAATCAGCCAGTTTTGGGTTTGATAGTCGTACAGTATCAGGTCAGATGCGATAGCAACACGGTGTTTGAATTGCCCGCTTTTGGTGTAAATAACGACCTCATGACCATCTGTGGCCCACAGGGTATCGGTATCTAACCAGCCAAAGTGTCTGAGAGGTAGTGACAGCTGAGGCGTAAAGGTTTTCTGCACACCGGTGCGGTCGAGCAGTAATAATCGTGTTTCGCGATTGGCAAGGATGTAAGCGTTGTCAGGGCTCCAGGTGACAAAGTTCACGTAGTCACTGCCTTTGTGATGCGTGAGCTGAATAACCCGATCATGACTGTGCAGATAAATCTCGCAGGCACCGGTACGGCGTGACATAAAGGCGGTTTCGCCGAGGCTATTGGTAACCGGCAGATAGTCATGGCTTGAGCTCGAGAAAATTGGCAGATTGTCTTTGTCACGAATATTCACCTGCCAGCTTTCTGCGGCACTAAAGATGTTGCCCTCGTCATCAACACTCAGACTACTGAAGATCCCCTGCGGCGTGGCAATAACCGGGTATTCATGTCCATCGCGGGTGGTGGCAATCAGATTATGGTGCTTGCTGTTGTCATTGGTGATCATGCTGTGATGCTTAGGATCGTAGGCAATCAACCAGACAGGGTAAGACCAGCGCATCTGAACTTTACCATCGAGGGTAACCAGGCGGCTGTGTTGACTGGCATCTTTGATCAGGTAGTAGGTCTGGTTGTCCCAGCCTCGTAGTGTTGTGATGAGCTTTTCATCGTCGTTCAGCTTGAGTGGAATAGAAATATATTTATTACTATCAATATTATACTGATAAGGAAGTGTCCCTGCTTGGGTGCGTACCGTGGCAATAAGCAGGGTGTCTGATTGCCAGCTTGGTGCCTGAATATGATAACAGGGGATGGCCTGCGACTGATTTAGTTGTTGCCCATGCGCATTGACAATCAATAGGGTACAGCCATCTCCCTGATATTGCCAAAATGCCAGCCAGCCTTTAGTGGGGTGCCAGGCTGGTTTGGCGACCCGGTCGTCAAAATGCAGGCGCTGAGTGACATTGCCTTGTTTATCTGAGATGACCAGGGTTTTAAAATCGTCAACATAGGCCAATAGCGGCAGCGTGGTGTGGGCTGCAACATCAAATTCCAGTCCCAGTTCATAGGTTATATCTTCGACTTCATACTGAGGAAGCGTGATTGGCTCAGGTACTGTGGAAAAGTAGGCTATGGCACTGAAGCACGCGGTGACGACTGGTATTGCCGCCATCAATGCGCGCTTTTTGAATCTGATATGAGGATTGCTCCCGGCGGCGCGCTGGATCTCAGTATCAGTATGCACGTTCAGTTGAGAGGTCGGCTGATGTCGTTCTACCGGCGCAATAAACACGTACCCACGTTTGGGCACCGTTTTGATAAAGCGGGGTTGCCTGGCGCTGTCATTCAGCACCCGGCGTAATTTAGTCAGCAACTGATACAGGCTGTTAGATTCGACAATGGTGTCTGGCCACAATGCCTCATTCAGCGTTGAGCGTGACAGCACCTGATCCGGCGTGGAGACAAACAGCTCGAGTAGCCTGGCAACCTGAGGTTCTAATTTTACCGCCACCTGGCTGTCAGGCGCGCGCAATTCATCCTGGCTGGCATCAAACTGCCAGGACAGGAAGTGATAATGTTGAGCGCGTGTGGATGTTTCCATATTGGATCCTTTGTTGATGATTCCATGCCTGTAGTCTTTATCTGTGCTGTAATCGGGTTCTGGGCTCTGGCTTTTTTTCATTGCATTCATTGTTATTTTTAAAACTCAGCAGCTGTTAGCTTAAGCCGGTCACGTATTATTAGCAGAAACTAACCTAGTTCAGAACAAAGTCAATAATCATCAGAGCTTGATCACGCTTCTTCAGGAAACTTTCAGCTTTTCTGTTGCGCTTTTCTGTTGCAATGAGTGCAGTCACTCATATCGGGAGCAGTCATATGAAGCAGTATTATCTCGCCTTATGCATCAGTGGGGCATTGAGCAGTCAGGCGCTATGGGCAAATCAAACACACAACACGCACATCAAGCTTGATGGTCGTCTGGACGAAGCATTGTGGCAAACCGCCCGACAATTTAATCGGTTTTACCAGGTGGTTCCGGCAACCTTAACTGAGCACACTGATAAGGTGCATGCCCGTGTATTGAGCGACCAATCAGGTGTTTACATAGGCATTATTAATTATCAGGATGAGGCAAGTCGGCAGAAGCAGTTTAATATTCAGGATGCCTTTATGCAGGCTGAGTTTAACCGGATTGTTGTGGATTTTGCCAGTGATGGCAGTGGCGCGTATGAGTTTGCCGTTACACTGGGCGGGGGTACCCAGGACGCGGTGCTTACGCCACAGCTGACTAAGGACAGTGACTGGGATGGAGACTGGCAGTCAGCAACATTTGAAGCGGAAGATCACTGGTCCACAGAGGTGTTCATCCCCTGGCATACAGTGTCATTTTATAATCCGGCACATAATGCGGACAGTGAGCAAGGAGAAATCGGCGTATCTATTCAGCTTTATGACCTCAGTAAAAATTATATCTATGCAAATCAAAAACAAACGACCAGTAATAGTGACTTTTTCCTTGCTATGCCTAAGCTGGCATCGGCGATCCCCAGCCATAGTCAGTTAAGTTTTGTGCCCTATTTTAGTCATCAGCAACATTTTGCCGACCAGGCCACGGACAACAGCGACAGTGACGTGGGTTTCGATTTGTTTTACAAGCCCAATCATCATCAGAAATTGTCGGTGGCGGTGAATCCGGATTTTGGCCAGGTGGACAGTGATGAAGTGGATATCAACTACAGTGCAGTTGAAACACTCCGCAGTGACAAGCGGCCTTTCTTCACCCAGGACATTGCCGTATTCAATGTGCAGGCATTGCAGGATACTAAGCTTATCCACACCCGTCGAATTGGTGCGGGCAGCGATGATGGCAGTGAGTTTATTACACCCATAGATCTGGCTACCCGGTTTGTGCATCAGGGCGAGACGTTGCAAGTGGGGGCGTTTGCAGTAAAAGAAAAGGACTTAGACAGTGATGCCGGTAAGCGTTTTTATGCCGCCCGGGCTAAATATCGCCAGAAGCACTGGCAGTCAGGATTACTGGCCACTTATACCGATCGACCCTGGCTGGATCGCAACGCATTGACCATGGCCTGGGACAGCCAATATCAAAGTGCAACCTGGTCGTTTCAGGGGGCGTTACTGGCAAGCCAGGTTGAACAAATGAGCGAACAAACGGGCAATGGGGCCTCGATGCAGCTGGGATATCAGTTCTCGCCAAATACGAGTCTGGAAGGGCGTTACCTTAAGCTAAATAAAGGATTTAATAACAGTGATTTAGGTTATTCTCAGCGGAACAATTGGCAGTATAGTGAGGCGAAGTTGAGTCATGCAATCAATACTCAGAGTCATTGGTTAGCTCGTATTAAGCACTCACTTACTGTTCGTTATGAAGCCGATAGTGAGGGTTTGAAATTACCGGCCCGACAGGCTTATCTCAGTCAATGGTTGCTGGCAAATGGGGGTCAGGTTGACTTTCATATTGACCGGATCAACGGTGGCTGGCAGGACAACATAGGTCGCCAGAGCCAGGCATTCGAAGTGCCGGCTAATTGGGAAACCCGAGCCATGTATATCAGTCCCTACATAGGTAAATTCTCATGGGCTGCCAGCTTTGAATATGATCAGGAAGGGTTTGAGGGGAGTGCGCAACAGTATGCCGTTGATTTGACCTGGTTGCCACATCCAAACTGGACGCTTAAGTTTAATAACTTTTATCGCACCGGAGATGGCTGGCTGGTGGCAAGCGACACAGATCAGGTCACACAGTATGAACGGGATTTTTTCGTCAATAAAATTCAGGTCAGTGGCTTGATAACGGATAAGTTGGAGTTCTCCTCAACCCTAGAGTGGGCGGTACTGGAAGCGCGCAGTGATCAGGTTTTTGCGCTACAGGACCACCAGCGACAGTTATTAAATGGGGTAGACACCAGCTTTGAAGATCGCCGTTTGTCGAGTCAGTTTAAACTTCGTTACCGGATGGGCGCGCTGTCAGATTTGTTTCTAGTTTATCGTCGTGGCGCTGCGACAGGTGACAGGTTGCCCCGCAGCCAGATTGGCTCAGAGGCCTGGCTGGAGAGTGCAAAGCAGCTCTGGCAAGCCCCAATGCAGGATTCGGTATTGTTAAAAGTGCGCTATAAGTTCTGAGGGGCATTCTGCCCTTAGTTCTGCGTGAATATTTCTCAATTCACAGCCCGTGGGCGAAACCGCATACTCAGACTTTTATATTTAGGGACAAAGCTATGCCAATAAGACATGTTTTTATCCTGGGTGCGACATTGAGCCTGCTTGCTGCCTGTGTTTCTTCTCAATCGGGACCTGCGTTATATCAGTCACAGGACTGGGTGGCGGATGGGGTATTTACCGAGGGGGTAGAGGGTCCAGCAGTTAATCGTAATGGGGTACTATTTGCTGTTAATTTTGCGCAACAGGGCACTGTCGGCCAGGTGAGCGGACGCGACGAGGCGAACTTATACCTGACCTTACCAGAAGGGAGCACGGGCAATGGGATCCGCTTTGACGCCCGGGACAATATGTATATCGCTGACTACACGGGTCACAATGTCCTGAAAGTGGCTCCCGACAAGTCGGTTTCTGTGCTGGCGCATAATCCGAAAATGCACCAGCCCAATGATTTGGCGATCAGCGATAATGGCGTGCTCTTCGCCAGTGACCCGGATTGGCAAAATGGTCAGGGGCAGCTCTGGCGCATCTCACCCGATGGACAAACTCAGTTGCTGCGCGCCAATATGGGCACCACAAATGGTATCGAAGTCAGTCCGGATAATCGTACTTTGTATGTCAATGAGAGTGTGCAGCGCCGGATCTGGGCTTTTTCGCTCGATGAGCAGGGCATGATAGGTAAGCCTGAGTTGTTTTATGAGTTTGAGGATCATGGCCTGGACGGCATGCGTTGTGATGAAGCCGGTAATCTTTATGTTGCACGCTATGGCGCAGGCGAAGTGGTGATACTCTCAGCGCAGGGCAAGTTGCTGCGCAAGGTTGCACTCAAGGGCCAGTATCCGACCAATATTGCTTTTGGTGGGAAAGATGGTAAGCAGGTCTTTGTGACGATGCAAAAGCGTGGCGCTATCGAAACTTTTATCTCTGAGTATGCTGGGCGCGCTTTTAACCGACATACTTTGTAACGACGGGCGCATATGCGGCGCCGGGGTGTTTTGTTAATATCGGAACAGGCAATGAACAAGGACCTGTATGATAGAAATAAAACACCTTACTAAAGTGTATCTGCACGACCCGGTTTTCTCTGACTATAGTACCGTACTGGCAGAGCAAAAGCTCTGTATCGAAGCGTCAAACGGATTGGGGAAAAGCACCTTATTCAGGATCATTTCAGGTCTGGACGACGCCTTTCATGGCGAAGTACTATTTGACGGCCAACCCCAGCCAGCTGCCCAGAGAGTGGCGGCGCTTGCCAGCGAGTCCATTCCCTTTCCCGAGTTTTTGACAGCCAGGCAGTTACTGCAGTTGACCGTAAAGAGCTGGGCGTGTCCCTGGCCTGAACTGATGATAAACCAACTGGCCTTTGAGCCATTTCTGGATACCCGTTACGGTGCGTTATCATCCGGCAATCAGAAAAAGTGTCAGCTCATAAACGCCATGATGCGTAATACGCCTTATCTGGTGTTGGATGAGCCAAGTGCGGCACTGGATCACGCCAGCCTGGATGTGTTGTTGGGCTGGCTGAAACATCATCCGGCCCAAGTGATCATCAGCTGCCATGAACCTCAGCCCTTTATGGAAATTGGCTTTGTGACACAGCCACTGTTTCGGTGAGGTGCAAATGTTACATTATTATCAGTATCGTTATCGGGCATGTCGCGTTCAGCTGGCTGTGTTGATGAAGCAATTGCAACAGTTCTCGATGATGTTGATAACCTTATTTTTTATTTTTATTCCCCAGCTGATCATTGGGGTGTTTTATGGTTTGGGAAAGCTGGTCTCGTTTGATTCGCATCACCTTGCCATCAAAGTGGCATTTGGCTTTTTGCTGCTACAGAGCTTGCTGTTACAGGCGCTTAAACCTGCAATCACGGATTCAGCACATCGCGCTTATCACCGCACATTGCTGCGCGGGCGGCTACACCAAGTTGCCGCAGACTGGATACTCTTATTGGGGTGTCATGTGCTCTTTGTTGCTGCGCTGATCCTGGCTGTGTGTATTGGCTTTGACAAGCTCTGGCAGGCACCACAGTTGCCTGCATTTATGCTCTTGCAGTGGTGTTTTGCATTAATTTTGCTTTACCGTCCTCAGGCTTTAGTGAGTTCCTTGCTGGTTGCCTTTACTGCCGTGTGGCTGGCGCCAAGTCTGCCAATTTATCTGGCTGTCATAGCACTGTGGCTGGCATTGGACTGGTTCAGGCCTGAAATAAAGCTTGCTTTGCCGCAGCCCTCGCTGAACCCTGCTAGTTTTTGGTATTACGTCATCAAGACGTCTCCCTGGATGATTGTGTGGCGTGCAGGGACATCATTGATCACATTGTGGGCAGGGTTGATCATGGCCAAAGAACGCCCCGATTTGCTGCATTACTATACGTTAGTGATCTTGCTGATTAACCAGTTATGGTGGAGTAGTTTGTATCTGGATACCGATAAACACGTTACGGGGCGCAGGCAGTTCTGGCGCAGCCTTGATCTGTACCCTCAACTTTTACGCAGTCAGTCGTTATTGATTTACGGCTTGTGCTTTGCAAGCTGGCTCGGTGCTGTTGTGTTACTCAATGGTGAGCTGTTTAATTTGGCGGTGTTAGTGAGCACGCCATTGTTGGTGTGGACAGTTACTTATCATCCTCGGCGATTAGCGGTTGTGTGGGGCTGCATTAGCGTGGCACTGATGATGTTCAAAGTGCTATTTATTTAGCGCAGATAAAATACCAGGTACAAAAAAGGCCAGCATAGCTGGCCTTCAGGTTAGAGACAAGTTATGCGGCGTCCGCATCTTTTGCAACCACTCTGGCTTTGCCAGCCAGCAGGTCAGCGGGGTCAAAGTCATCAACATTAATAACAGCGAGTCGCTTCGCTTCAACGGCGGCCAGTTTATCGGCTTCGTCGTTGTTAAGCGCACCACATTCACGACCCATTTCAGCCACTTTATCCAGGCGCATAAATGGCAGCTTTTCGCCTTTGGCACGACATACTTTGTCGAATAGCGGTTCCACTTCCAGAATGTCTTTCAGTGTTTGCTCTTGTTTACCAATCAGGTTAAGCGGCTCATCACGCAGATAGATATGCGAGGCAAGACGGTCACGGGCCGCACTTGGTGTTTGCAGTAGCTGCGCCAGTTTATGCTCCATCTGATCTGTTGGTTTGCGAACCGGGCGACCGAATGGGAATAAGATGAGTTTAAGCAGACCTCGTAACGCCATTGACGGCATGTTGTTGATCAGATCTGCCAGTGCACGCTGACACAGGTACAAATGTTCCTGACAGGCCCACTGAACATACGGTAAATCTTCTTTGCGACGGCCTTCGTCGTTATAACGTTTCAGCGTCGCAGAAACCAGGTACAGGTAACTCAGTAAGTCGCCAAGGCGTGCAGAAATGCGTTCTTTACGTTTTAAAGACCCACCAAACACTGCCATGCAGATGTCGGACATGAGTGCCAGTGACGCACTGAAGCGGGCAGCAGCACGGTAGTAATCTGCTGTTTCATCGTTAAATGGTACTTTGCTGAAGCGACCTCCAGTCAGTGCCAGCCATTTAGTGCGCACCAGGTTAGAAATGGTGAAGCCTACATGGCCCATCAAGGCTTTATCAAAGCTGTTTAAGGCTTCTTCTTTATCTTTGATGGTACAGGCATTAAGCTCAGCCAAAACAAAAGGATGGCAGCGGATAGCACCCTGACCGTAGATGATCATGTTACGGGTCAGAATGTTTGCACCTTCTACTGTGATAGCAATGGGGGCACCCTGATAACCACGGCCCAGGTAGTTGTTTGGACCCAGGCAGATCCCTTTACCACCATGGACATCCATTGCATGCATGGTCGAGGTACGCATTTGTTCAGTCAGGTGATATTTCAAAATGGCAGAAATAACAGACGGCTTTTCACCTAAATCGACAGCGCCGGTTGACATGCTCACGGCCGCATCGCTGCTATAGGCATAGCCACCAAGCTTAGCCAATGCTTCCTCAACCCCTTCCATTTTACCAATCGGCAATTTGAACTGACGGCGAATACGGCTGTACGCACCACTGGCCAGTGCCAGAGACTTAATGCCGCCTGTTGAATTAGATGGCAGGGTGATCACGCGACCCACTGACAAACACTCAACCAGCATACGCCAGCCCTGGCCGGCCATTTTCGGGCCACCAATGATAAAATCAAGAGGGACAAAGACGTCTTCGCCTTGCGTTGGACCATTTTGGAATGGCACGTTCAATGGGAAGTGACGACGACCAATTTCAACACCCGGTGTATTAGTTGGGATCAACGCACAGGTAATACCAATTTCTTTCTTGTCACCCAGCAAACCATCCGGGTCGCGCATTTTGAACGCCAGGCCAAGCACGGTAGCCACTGGTGCAAGTGTGATGTAGCGCTTGTTCCAGGTCAGGCGAATACCTAAGGTTTCTTTACCTTCCCATTCGCCTTTACACACGATACCAAAATCCGGAATTGATGACGCATCAGAGCCTGCTTCCGGAGAGGTCAGTGCAAAACAAGGGATCTCATCACCTTTTGCCAGACGAGGCAGGTAATGTTCTTTCTGTTCTTGTGTACCATAGTGTTGTAGTAATTCTCCCGGACCTAATGAATTAGGCACGCCAACGATAGAAGACAGCAAAGTCGACTTACTGGTCAGTTTTTGCAATACGCAAGACTGTGCGTACGCTGAAAACTCCAGACCACCGTATTGCTTTTTGATGATCATGGCAAAGAACTTGTTGTCTTTCAGATATTGCCATACTTCTTGCGGTAAATCGGTTAGCTCGTGTGTTGCTTCCCAGTCATTTAGCATCGCACAGACTTCTTCAACCGGGCCGTCCATAAAGGCCTGCTCTTCTGCAGTAAGACGCGGAGCCTGATATTGGTGCAACTTATTCCAGTTAGGGTTACCACAGAATAGATCCGCTTCCCACCAGGTTGTACCAGCATCAATCGCCGATTTTTCTGTTTCTGACATACTTGGCGTCACTTTTTTGAACGCCTTGAACAAAGGCGCAACAATATACTGTTGACGCACGTTGGTCATCGAAAGAGGAACAGCAATGGCTAAGAATATTAACCAGGCAAACGCGCCAAAGGCCCCGGCAAAGGTGCCGATCAGCAACGTCGCCGCAGCAACACCCATACAGGTGTTCCAGCTCGCACGGTGGTAGCAGGCAGCGCTCACCAATGCGATTAAAGCGAGTGTAAATAATAGTGTCATGTTGTTATTCCTTGTAAGAGGTCTGACCACATTGGCTAGGCTAGCTTGTTGGACCAGTGATTTCAAGCCTAAATAGCATCTTATCTTTATTTTAGTTGCTATTTATTTGCCACGCGAGTTAGCCACCTTGGTGTTGTTTTTATGTAATGAGTTTGTAATTTTAAGGTTTTCTTCTATAGTTGAAGAGATGATTCTAGGAGGGAATAGTCATGCAATATGGAACATTGTGCGTCGCGTCTGCGACCTTTTTTTCGATGCTGCTTTCAGCACATCTTTACCAACCCGCTGTATTTCTTAATCTTGCCAGCTGCGTTTTGTGCGCTATGTATGGTTACCAGGGGGCCAGTATCATTGCCATGTTTTTAGCCTGGTGCAATGTACAGGCATTTTTAGTCAGCCCATGGATTAACCTGACCGAGCAACCCAGTATTAAAGTGTTGGTGATATTTTTACTTTGCGTGATGTTTGCGGCTATCAGTATTGGTGTCAGCAAACGTTAGCCTGTTGTCCGGGCGATGGCTGCGGTACAATAAGAGGTCCGTGTATCGTTTGGGAAGTATAAATGAAGATCCTTGCAGATCAGAATATGCCCCTGGTTGAAGAGTTTTTCTCTGATCTTGGGGTAGTAAAACGCTTTGATGGCCGCAGTCTGACTCCACACCAGCTGGCAGATGCTGATGTGTTGCTGACACGCTCTGTGACTCAGGTTAACAGCGCGCTGTTGGCAGAGGCTACACAACTCAAGTTTGTTGGCACTGCGACTATAGGTGTTGATCATATCGACAGGCCTTTGTTGGCGGAGCGTGATATTGGTTTCGCCAGTGCCCCTGGCTGCAATGCGGTTGCCGTTGCCGAGTATGTGATCAGTGCATTGTATGCCTACGCACAACACAAAGCGATTAATTTGCAAGGCAAAAAGCTGGGTATTGTCGGGGTGGGCAATATAGGTCAATGCTTACGTGAAAAGCTGGCTGCCAGCGGCATAGAGTTGTTGCTGTGTGATCCGCTGCGTTATGAGGCCGGTAGCTTAGACCAGCATATGCCACTTGATGACTTGTTGGCGCAGGCAGACATCGTTACTTTCCACGTGCCTTTGGTTAAAACAGGTGGGCATCAGACTCGCCATCTGCTCAATGCGCAGCGTATTGCAGCCCTGAAACCGGGCATGTTAGTCATCAATGCAAGCCGTGGCGATGTGATTGATAATCAGGCGTTGTTAAATGCGCTTGAAGCAGGGCTGGCCATTGATCTGGTTTTGGATGTCTGGGAAAACGAGCCAGACATTTTGATGCCGCTGCTAGAACATACTTTGTTTGCCTCGGTACATATTGCGGGTCATACCTTAGAAGGCAAGGCACGCGGTACACAAATGTTATATCAGGCGCTGTGTAATCAGTTAGGAGTAGAGGCGAGTAAATCACTTGAGTCGTTTTTACCTATTCCGGCACTGACGTCTTGCTATGCAGAGCATACGCTGAGTGAACAGGAGCTCGGCAGACTGGTGCATCTGGTCTATGATATTCGTCGAGACGATGGTCTGATGCGCAGTAATATCGCCAGTCAGGGGTTTGATATGTTACGCAAAAACTATCCTCCTCGCCGCGAGTTCAATACCCTTACGGTACAAAATGCACCCCAATGTGGGCAGCAGTTACAGCAGCTTGGTTTTAAAGTAGTTAATTCGAATGAGGAATAATATGTCGCAGAAATACGATGTGGCGGTGCTCGGGGCAACCGGGCTGGTCGGTAAGCAAATTATTGAAACACTGGCAGAGCGAAAGTTTCCGGTTGGCAACCTGTATCCTTTGGCGAGCAGCCGCAGTGCGGGTGAGGAAATAGAGTTTAACGGCGAAACACTCACAGTGTTGGATGTGGCTGAGTTTGATTTTAGCCAGGCCCATATTGGTTTATTTTCTGCCGGTGGCAGCGTGTCTGAGCAATATGCTCCGATAGCAGCGGAAGCGGGCTGTGTTGTGATTGATAACACCTCACATTTTAGATATGACTATGACGTGCCGCTGGTGGTGCCTGAAGTAAACAGTGCCAGTCTGGCAGATTTTCGCAATCGCAACATCATCGCCAACCCAAACTGCTCGACGATTCAAATGATGGTGGCATTAAAACCGATTTACGATGCTTATGGCATAGACCGTATCAATGTGTCTACTTACCAGGCCGTATCGGGTGCAGGTAAAGAAGCGGTTGAAGAGCTGGCAAAGCAAACGGCTAATCTGATGAACGCCAGACCAGTAGAAAACGAGGTGTTTACCAAGCAGATCGCGTTTAATGTGATCCCGCAAATTGATGCGTTTCAGGATAATGGTTACACCAAAGAAGAAATGAAAATGGTGTGGGAAACTCAAAAGATCCTGGGCGACAGCAGTGTCATGGTCAATCCTACGGCAGTTCGTGTGCCCGTATTTTATGGTCATGCCGAAGCCATTCATCTGGAAACTCGCATGCCTTACGACCTGGAGCATATTAAGCAACTATTAAATGATGCACCGGGTATTGAACTGATTGAGGATGAACAGGATTATCCTACGCCGGTCAGTGATGCCAGTGGTAATGACACTGTTTATGTGGGCCGTCTGAGAGCAGATATTTCTCACCCGCATGGTTTGAATCTATGGGTTGTATCTGATAATACGCGCAAAGGTGCCGCAACGAACAGCGTACAAATTGCTGAAGAGTTGATTGCGCACTACTTATAATCTTTGTCAGGGTCTGTTTATTCTGACAGACCCATTTCGCCTCGGCTGTCCCTGAACGGCAGCAATTTGCCTCTTTTGATTTCTGTCCCGCCAAGTTGACGTATTTCGACTATCCTTGAGGGTATTCAGCGGCTTAAATAATGCATAGCTAACTCATCAAAAAGCATGATAAGAATGTTAATTTTCAATACTTTGGCGATGGATATTCGCTGTTATCTGGTTTATAGTTGGCAATTGGAACAGAGCTTGCACAAGCCCTATTAAGCACAATTCAGTAGTCGCGTTGCCGTCATGGTAGCGCAAGAAGAGTATACAAAGGAACAGCATGCGCGGTTTAGCCTTTATTTGTATCTTAGCAATGGCCCTTATTGCAGCGCCCGTTCACACTCAAGATGGGACCGTTCTTAAAGGTCCAAAGGGAGTGGATCTCGGTCTTCAGGGGCGATCAGTTGGCCCAATCAAGTCAACAGATACCTTATGGCGTATCGCGCATAAAATTCGCCCGAGCGACTCGGTTTCAATCTATCAGGTCATGCAAGCTTTGTATGAGAAAAACCCTCAGGCTTTTCTCGACAATAACCTTAACCACATGCGTGACGGTGCTTACCTTAAAATTCCTACACTGGCTGAGATCCGCCGTGTTAATCCGCAACTGGCAAGACAAAAATCGGATCAGGATGATGAACTATGGGAGCTGAAAAAAAGCGGTAAGCTTGATCAGGCCACCATAGATGCTGCTGACAAACGTGTTACTCAGGCGCGCAAGGTTGATGTAGAGGAGGCGCGAGAGGCGTTAACCAATGAGCTCAAATCGCTCAAGATGGAGCAAGATTCTCGGCTCCATGAACTGCAAACTCAGTTTAAAACCTCTGTGCGTAGCGTTGAGGAAATCCTTGAAGAAAATAACGAGCTTGAGAGAAAGCTGAATAACATTTCTGAAGAGCTTAAAAATGTACAGGACCAGCTCGGCAGAGACAGCGAAATTCAACAGCAGCTGAAAGCTGTGATTGACATGCAAAATGAGATAATTGCTCAGCAGCAAATGCAGGCACAGGCAGAAGCTGAATTCAGCATTGCTAAGTTATTCGCCAACCCGTTGGTTGTTGCTTTACTCGCGACTATTCCTGCTTTACTGATCATCGGTGCGGTTGTCATGCGTTTGCGCAAAGGCAAGGCCAAGCAAGTTGAGGAAGACGATGAGTTCTTACCACAATCACCTGCACCAGCGGCAGCTGCTGCCGCAGCAACAGCAGCGGTTGACCCGCTCGATTTGGATATGCCGCAAGACAGTGCTGAAGATGCCTTAAACGAAGGTGTGCAGCTGGATGACGATATTCTGCCTGATGACGAGATTGTTTTTGACAGTCTCGAAGACGATGGGTTTGAAGAGGGTAACGACACGCTCGAACAGGACGAGCTGGACAGTTTACTCAATGACGACATTGTGTTTGACGATGAGTCTGATGTTAATAATGAAGAAGCCAGTACCGATGACCTCGATGACTTCTTGCAACAGAATTTTGATGAAGCTGATGATAGCTTGGGTGATGAAATTACGCTGGATGTTGACGCAGAAGTCACGCAGGGCGACAACGACATACTCAGTGCTGATGATATTGACGACTTGTTTAATGAAGTCGGTGATGAGGCCGATGACGATACGCTGGATGTCAGCGATGATGCGCTTGCGGCATTAAGTGAGGAGTTAGCCGAAGAAAGCCTTGAAGAGGGTGATAATTCGGATACAGCGGCTGATGAAGACTTTGATCTTGATGACATAGACAGTCTGATCGATGAAGTCGGGGAGTCGCCCCCAAAGTCCCCAGCGGCTGAGGGAGCAGCAACCGATGACGGTATTCTGAGTGCGGACGACATCGATGACTTGCTCGATGGTGCGCTGGATGATGAACCGGATATTGCAGAGGACGACTTCGATGTTGATGATATAGATAGTCTCATAGACGAAGCCGCTGATACTGATATAGAAGACGACTTGCAGGCGGAAGTCCCGGATGACATAGATAGCTTGTTGGAGGAAGTCTCTGATTCAGCTGCGCAAGACGATTTGCAGGCTGAGGTGCCGGATGACATAGATAGCTTGTTAGAAGAAGCTGCCGAGCCGGTTCTCGAAGAAGAAGTGCTGGCAGAAGAGCCGGATGACATAGATAGCTTGTTAGAAGAAGCTGCCGAGCCGGTTCTCGAAGAAGAAGTGCTGGCAGAAGAGCCGGATGACATAGAT
>NZ_JACEQV010000047.1:0-17354 GCF_015356275.1 Pseudoalteromonas sp. PPB1
TGAGTGGAGAAAGCTACAGATTGAAAGACAAGCGCCGAGCAGGCGCAATACCTGAGTAAGCAAGTGGATCAATTTTAAATGATCGAATTCAGGCTGAAAGTGGATCAGTTTTCGGTGATCGTTGACAGTGTGAGTTAGCTTCTTTCTTATCAGACTACCAACGAGTGTCTACACTCACCCAGGCGATGGAGCAACCCTGGGAGCTTTCGTGAATACGCGCCTGCACTTTCTTATTGGCTGCCAGCGCATAAATTAAAGTTGAATACATTTGGTTTTTGTTTTTTGCTTCAGGTCTTAAGGTAAAGTAAACACCACTTTGCGGCGTGCAGTTTGCCAGCTTTTCATCGGCCGGAATCCAACGTAGATGTTGCCATTTTCACTGGTATAAAGTGTTTCAATGACGCTTGTACAGCCTATACTGCTACAGGTATTGGCCTGTGCGCCTAAAGAAGTCAGAGCTAAAGCAACTGATAAAATGAGCTTTTTCATTATAATAATCCTTATTTAATATATGCTAAGTAAATAGTAAAACCCTGTAGGGGCATTGTTTTTTATAACTTTTGTTATTGCTATTCAAAACTCTATAGTAACAACCTTATCGGTACAATGTGAACATGTTTGCTCTGAACTTGTTCTGACTCACATCGTGGAATGGCTTAATGATAAATCGGCCCCTCAGACCTTAAAAAGTAGTCTAAATTCAGCGGAAGCAGCGTACTTTACCTTGCTCAATGACCGCACTGAACTATCGGAACTGGACTCACATCGACCACCAAATCCTGATAACCTGGTCAACGAGCGGGGGGCGCCGAGTCTGCGATGATAATTAATCATCGGTCGCTTAACGTACGAGTGGAAATACTGATTAGCGCACAGTGCAAGCCCAGCTAAAACTGCTCATTTCACCTTGCGCAAAGGCCGCGCTAAAGCACGGCTTTGCACGACACATCCATGAAAAGCGCTAATTGAGCGGGGACGCCGAGTCTGCGATGATTAAGGTACGAGTGGCAATACTGATTAGCGCACAGTGTAAGTCCAGCTAAAACTGCTCATTTCACCTTGCGCAAAGGCCGCGCTAAAGCACGACTTTGCACGACACATCCATGAAAAGCGCTAAGTGAGCGGGGACGCCGAACCTGCGACGCTTAACGTACGAGTGGAAATACTGATTAGAGCACAGTGTAAGTCCAGCTAAAACTGCTCATTTCACCTTGCGCAAAGGCCGCGCTAAAGCACGATTTTGCACGACACATCCATGAAAAGCGTTCGCAGTGCGGGGACGCCGAGTCTGCGATGATTCTTAATCATCGGTCGCTTAACGTACGAGTGGAAATACGTCCCTGTAGGGGGCTTCCGGCTTTTCATCCATGAAAAGCGCTAAGTGAGCTGCGACGATTATCAATCGTCGTTCTCACTTAGCCCAATCAAGCTGCATGTCCCATTGGTGTTGGTTTTCTGCTTTTAGCGGAGCCTGGGAGTCGTCTACTTGTTGCAGTACGTTACTTGCTTCTACCAGCGTTGCGTCGCGACCAAACAGGTAGCTTTGCTCTTCCACTATGGTTCTGTATGCTTTATTCAGTGCCAGTGCGCGCTCTTTTGACGGGGTGATCAACTCGTACAGGTTATCTGCCGACTCCACTTTTTCTTTGTCGACCGTGCCATCTGCTTTGAACCACTTTTGCAGCATTTCGCGGTTCTGGCGGAATTCGTCGCCACCACCGACCCGGTTCATGTATGTCAGGAACTCGCCGAGTGTTTCGCCTTTGTTGGGGACATCTTTCATTTCTTTAAGGTTGATATAGCCCCAGCCGCGTGCGCCTTCTACTTTGCGGGCAAACGAGAAGGTCTGATCATAGGTTGAGCCGATGGTTTTGTGACAACCGTTACAAAATGCCAGCTCCTGCTTATGCTGTGGTCTCAGGTTACCTTGTTTGTCCTCAATATAACCATTGATGGTCCAGCCAAAGGTGTTGTTGATACCCTGATCGCCCAGATACAGGGTTTGCGGCAGATTTTCGAATTCTTTCTCTTTTTCTTCACGGTGATATGAAGAATTCAGTGACTGGCGAGTCTTAAACCTGTGCTTTTTCATGTAGCGTACTTCTTTCATGCGCGGCGCGTTGTAAATACCACCATTTTCGTCTACACCAATGTAACGTACGGTATGCAGGAACTCAGTTTCCTGGGGGTACAGCATATGCGCCAGTGCATCTGTGGCATCACCCACATAATGTGATTGCCTAGTTATCTCGCTGATTTTGGTAAGCTGATTATCGCCATTTAAATCCTGTCCAATGCGTTGTTCTGAGATTAATGGTGTTGAGATCTTATCTAAGCCTTTTAATGCCAGTTCAACCAGACTCAGGTTTGCCAGGTACACATCCTGATTATACACGCCGCCTTTTGAGCGAAACGCTTCGGGCAAACGGATCATCACATCACCCGTGGAGCCGTTGGTGGGCCAAAACGTCGACGGGAAGGGCTTGTAGTTAAACGCCACCCAGCCGCTGCCATCTCTGGCAAAGCCCATCTCATCAAAGGCTTTTTCCGGATAGGCCAGATTTTCCAGCGGAGTTATTTCACCGCGCCATTGCTTGTCTTGTTTCAGCTTTTCGATAAACGGGGTGTAATTATCCTGATTGATCCACGCCATGATCTCTTTATCTGGCACACCTGCGATCAAATCTGTCCGGTCAACAAAGAGGTTTTTCCAGTGGTTTTTCAGGCCCAAGTCAGAGAATTCATACACGCCCTGCAAATGCCCATCGCGCATCGCGTTGGGTCTTTCTGGCTCTTGCTGATAAGACTGATGGCAGGCATAACACGGATTATTTACACCATCGGTTTTAGTGTAACACTGAGGTGGGATCACCGACTCGGGGTTATAGACCTCATCGTGTTCCATGTAAGCGGTTGCCGGAATATCATCACCCGGTTTGTACGGTGCAGCTTTATGCGCTGACTGCGAGGCTATCAGTTCGGCAGCTTGAGTATGATGTTGTGATTCTTCGCAGCCGGTCAATGCCAGGCCAGTGAGTACCGCCAGGCCGATTACTTGGTATTTCATTTTTATGACGCCCATTTTTGGATAAAAAAATGCGGTGCCACGAACGGGCACCGCGAGTCTTACAATTACTTAGAGTTAGGATCGTACAACCACAGGGTGTTGTTTTCCTGGATACCGTCTTCACCAATGATGATGCGGCCGTCCTGCATAACAATCACGTTATCAGGCTGAGATAGCTGATTGACATCACACTCTTGTGCACCAGTCAGGCTAGAGCGGTGCGTACCACCCATAACAACAGGCTCAATACGAGTCAGGTTGTAGTTGTTATCGATGTGGGCACGGTAAACACCACCACAATCTTTAACACGCGCAGACAGTTGAATATCACCTTCCGGATCAGTCATCGTGTTATCAATGTCTGCAACGCCGATATACATGTATGCCTGCTCAACCACTTCGCCTGGAACCATGTCCTGACCAGTTACGGCTTCTACTACGCGATCGTAGTTGATGCTGATCCCTTCCAGCTTACGCCATTCTGCCGTTGCGCCTAATTGTCTTGCCGCCTGACGAGACTCCAGGAATGCTGAACGGTTATCCATTGGCTTGCCCGCCGTAACCAGACCACCACCTTGCGCCAGTGTTGGGTAAGTTTCTGCACCATCTGCCCATGCTTTTACGTCAGCCACAGAAAGATAGCTTGTCTGGCCTTCAACGAAGTCTTCAGTGTCGATCTCATCGTACTCAGCAATCCAGGCTTCAATTTCGGCATTGGTGCCAGATGCAATTTCAACCCACTCAACATCAAAACCAGTCACAGCCGGATCGTTCAGGCCCTTGTCCTGAGTCAACTTCGCACCATAAAGCGTACCTGAGCTCAGGTCTTTAGGTTGATCTGCAACGAACTTAAACAGTACACCGCCGGTATCATCCTGAGAAGAGTACACTGTGCGTTCATCAGGCATAACTAAGGAGTTTTCATGCTCGTAACGACCAATGGTGAAATGCTTCACAACATCTGGTGTATCAGAAAGCGGATTTTGCACTTCAGCAATATAACCGTAGCGGTAAGGGTTAGGGAATTCAGGCGTAACCAACTCTTTCATTCTGTCTATACGCGTGAAGGCCGGGTCATTCCACTCAGCATGTTGAGTAGTGTCGACGTCAGATCTTACAATCCACTCTTCAGACGTTAGCGGTGTGCCCCATGGAGATACTGAGCCAAAACAGTTTGCCGCGGTGCCTTTGACTCCATCAAAGTCGAGCATCATGGCTTCTTCAATGTTCCATGTACCTGCGTCGCTCTTGCTCATTTTAAGACGGCTCATGCCACCTGGGTATGATTCCCAGTTAGTAAACAGGTAACCTGTATTTTCTTCGTCAGCACTTGGAATAAAACCATTGAAGTCCGGGTTATCATTTTCAATGATCTTGTCACCAGAAGTGATACCGTAGTGCACACCTAAGCCACCGGCCAAGCCTTTTTCGCCCAGGTCGGCATACACATCACCGGTCTGACCCAGGATCTGATATTGACCAATCGCAGTCACAACCGTTTGCATCTCAAACTCTGTCGCTGGAACAGGTGAGCTCACAATATTACGTGGTAACTCGTTGAAATTAACACCCGTTAATACACCCACAGTACCACCGTTGTAAGGGCGTTCGTTTCCATCTTCCAATGTATTCGCATCGCTTGGGTGCTGAACATTGAAGAACAAATCACCTTGCTCAGTCAGGAACAAACCTGTGACTTCAGCACCTGCTGGCACAGTGGCGATACGGATTAGGCCTGAACCACCGTTTTGACCATCTTTGCCTGCAACACCATCAGTGCCGTTCGTGCCATTAGTACCGTTAGTGCCTTGCTCTCCCTGAACACCTTGCTCACCCTGAACACCTTGCTCGCCCTGAGGGCCTTGTTTACCATCATCACCATCACAGGCGGTCAATGCCACTGTGACGGCAGCGGCGATCAACGAATATGCTATGCGCTTCATTAGTTACTCCGAGTTAGTTGCTACGATTGCTACAGTTATTGTTATAAAGCGCACAATAGGTTGGAGTGAACCGGTTACAGATACATTGCTTAAATATTAAGGTTTTCAGTCATTTATAAGTCAATCAAAAGACACAAGGAATAAATTATTGCTATCCCTTGATGTAAAGGGGGTTTACACAGGATTGAATAACAAAAACAGGTATAATGCGTTTAGCATTTGCATACACCTTTTTTAGAGATCATGAATTTACCAACTTACGGATTTGGCGCAGAGCAAGGTTTGCTGGCCATTTATGTCGAGCACCCACCAAAACTTTCAGAATTTCAAAAGTTAAATAAAGTCATAGCCTTACAGACTGGAGAAATTGATTACATCAACCAGCAATGTGGTAATGGTTGGCGCAAGGTGTTTAATGTGTATGCCAAATTTATAGCAGAACTCAGTCACCCAGATCACGATTTTACTAACCAGCCAGAACATTACTCAAGCTGGCAAAAATACCGGGATAAGCGACTGTTACAGCAGGGATGTCAGGAGGCTTTGCTGTTTTCTGCGCCAGATCTGGCAGCAAATCGCTATGACTGGCACATCATAGCGGGCCGCACCTATGCAAAGACATTGCTCCGGGATCATATTTTTACTAACTCTTTGCACTGGCTGGATGAGGAGTTTGCCATTGATCCCGTCAATAAGTTGCTGATCTGCCCGTATTTGGATTATCGCCAGCTTAGTAATATTAAGATCTCAAAATTAGTTGAGTTGCTCAATACAGGCCATGCCTGACTTATTGCCTGACGCAAGTTAAGCCACTGAATCCAAGGGCTTTAAAGAACATGTGCGCGGACGAAAAGCCACTTTCATCCAACAGCTCTGCCAGCCGGATCCGGTCGAGTGGGTAAAATTCGTGCTCCAGATTGTAGCGCATACGTTCTTCACCAACCGCAGTCAGCCCCATAGCGCGGCAATGCTTAAGCTGAGACTCGCGCTCAAACTGGGTTTCGGGCTTCATCAAGTCTGCCAGTAGCAGCTGTTCACCAGGTTTGAGATTGCTATGAATTGACGCCAATAGTGCCAGCTTAGCGCCATTATCCGGCACAAAATGCATCACCAGCAGACACAGTGCAACATCAGCCTGATACTGTCCGGGCTCCAATGGTCCCGAATGTATGGTCACGCGCTCCGAGAGCCCGGAGTTAGTAAAATTTTGATCTGCGATGGCCAACATGTCGTCAGAGACATCTTGTACGATGAAAGTCCAGTGTGGATTGCTATGGGCCAGCTGTAATACTTCTTTGCCCGTACCAGCTCCCACGATCAAAATTTGCGCTTCCTGAGGGAGCACAGTCTGTAATTGTGCCTGCACCAATTCATGAAGCAGCTGATAACCGGGCACCAGGCGCTCAATACGGCTGTCGTAATGGGTTGCTTCATCCTGTGTAAAACTGGGCATGGTATGTCCTTATCGTTCACTGATGGTGACCGACGAATACCCGCCAGCCTGTTTCTGTACTTTAATTTGTGTAGCGACTCGCTCCGTCATTTCGGCCACATGAGAAATCACGCCCACTTTGCGCCCTTGTGACTGCAATGCATCGAGCGCGTCCAGTGCCACGCTGAGCGTTTGTGGATCCAAAGTGCCGAACCCTTCGTCGATAAACAGCGAATTGATTTGCACCTGATTTGAAGACAGAGACGCCAGACCCAATGCCAGCGCCAGGGAAACCAGGAAGGACTCACCACCGGACAAAGTGTTTACACTGCGCTGTTCATCGGCCATATCACGGTCAATAATAGCGATCTCCAGCGACTGACCGATGACGGTTAATCGGTAACGGTGACTCAGACTGGCGAGGTGATGATTGGCATATTGCAACAAGATCCTGAGCGTTTGTGTTTGAGCCAGATTACGCATGGTTTTACCCGTGGCATCACCCAACAAGCGATTTAACAGATGCCAGAGTTCGTATTCGGCCTGCTGTGCCTGAAGTGCCTCATATTGCTCGGCCAGATAAGCCTGGTTGTCTTCATGCTGTTTCAGTACTGCATTTACACTGATCAACTGCGCCTGATTGGCATCACGCACTTGTTGCAACTGAACCAGTCGCTCACTAAGCTGTGCCTTGGCTTGCTCGGTCACAGGCTTAGCGCGCAAAGATGCCAGCTCTTCTTGCAAGTGAGCGTGCTTGTTCTGCGCACTGTGTAATGCTTTGCTCACAGCCTCATATTCGGCCAACAAGGCTTGCCACTGCAACTTATCCCATTGTAACAGCGCCTCAACATCCGCTTCTGTGAGCGTGTCGAACTGAGTTTGCAGTTCCGCCAGCCAACTCTGGTAACGGATCTGAACTTTTGCCAGCGATTCTTCTAGTTGTTGTTGCGATTGCTGCTTATGAGCCAGCGTCAGTGCCTGTGACTCCTGCGCCTGACGCAGATCTGCAACACGCTGCGTTGCCTGAGCCTGGTTACTTTCAGCGTGCTGTTGTTCATCCAGTAAAGACTGATGCCAATTGTCTGCGCTAATCTCAAGTGGCTGGATCGCTGTTCGTTCACTGGTCAGTACTTCCCCTTTTTCAGCCAGAGCGTGGCGGGCTTGCGCCGTTTTATTAAGCTGTGCCTGTTTATCCTGACTTTGCTGGCGCAGCAGTTTAGCCTGCTGTTCACCTTCATCAATCTTTTGCTGTAATTCACTGAGCTGTTGCAGTTGCTGCTGCCTGACATGCACTTGCTCGCCCAATTGAGTGATAGCTTGATCCGGTGATTGCTCAAACACCTGCCACCATGCAGAGGTTGAATATAACTGCCGGACCTGCGACAGGGTTTCTTGCTGCTCTGTCGCAAGCTCTGTTTGCCGGGTTTGGGCATAAGCCATTGCCTGTGCGGCACGTTCGAGCTGACTTTGTAACTGTTGGTTTTGTTGTTCCAGTTGCTGTATGTCGCGCTGAGCTGTCTGCTGTTGCTGCCAAAGCTGTTGCTGTGTTTTACTTAGCTGGCTGTAGGTTTGCAGCTTGTGATCCAACTGAGCCAGCAACGCCTGAGGATCCGCGGTATCGCGCAACTCAGCAGGCAACTGCGCCAGTAATTCGGCAATTTGCGCAAGCTTGCTGTTGAGCTGTGCTTCATGTTGCAGTGCTGCCTGTAGCTGACCATTGCACTGTTCAGCCTGGCCAACCAGGTCATGGTAACGTTGCTGCGTCTGCGCGCGGGCTTGTTCAGCAGCCTGATATTGCGATTCAAAATCAGCAATCAGAGTTTGCCAGTGACTGTCGATGTGATCCACACCATAAGGGTGCTCCGTCGAGCCACACACCATGCATTCCTGGCCCGCAACCAGCTGAGTTCTCAGTTTGCTAACACTGTCACTGGCCCGAAAGCGGACTTGCTGCAAATTTTCCTGAGTCAGCAACACCCGCTGTCTGGTCAGTTCATCTTGCTGCTCAGTGTCTTTAAGTTGCTGTTGCAGGCTGTGATGTTGATGCCGCAGACGATCAATGTGCAGACGGTGCTCGCCCTGCTCCTGTTTCAGCTGGGCATGCTGTGACTGGTTTTGCTGCGCCTGAATTAACTGGGTACGCTGAAATTGTAATGTCTCATAATCCAGCTCACTCAGCTGCGACTGAGTCGTGCTCAGGTTTTGCTGAATATCGGCTAATTGTTGATGTAATTCTGTCAGTCTGGGTTGCAGCGCCTGTTGCGTTTGTGTGTCTTTGTCTGCACAGGCTTGTGTGTGTTGTTGCTCATCCGCCAGTTTACCAAGCTGTGCCTGACATGCCTGCCAGTGTTTTAATGCACCGCTGATCTGTGACCACTGCTCACTCACACGCGTCAGATCCGGATCTGTCTGGCAGTCTTGCTGCAATTGGGCAACCTGCTGACTATTCTTTTGTAGCTGAGCCCCCAGCGTTTCACTGCGCTGTTGCAATGCTTCATGCTGCCCAAGTTGCTCGTTATGTTCTGCACTATTTTGTGCCAAAAGCTGTTTGTTGGCTTCGCGCTGCTGGTCCAGATCACGCAATGATTGCAGGGCAGGGGTACTGAGCTGCAACTGCTTTTTTGCCTCACTGAGTCGTGTCTGAGCGGCTTGTAGTTGATCTTGTGCAATCCGGATCTGCGGCGCGTAATCCTGCTGTTGCAACTGGCTGATATCAAGCTCTAATTGCTTAAGCTGGGCAGTCATATCCCGAGCCTGAGCCCGGTTATCTGCGATCACCTCGACAGCTTTGGCGCGCCTCGCTTTGTCAAAGTCATGGGCTTGCATAGTCAGTCGCTGCTGGCAATCAGCCTGTTCCTGCTCAGCCTGATGACATTGCTCGGCCAGCTTGTCACAAGCCTGATGCCATTGAATGCCTTGCTCCAGATGCTTTTCTTCATCACGAGCCGTGGCAATGGCAGCCGTCAAATCCGCTGCGGTTTGCTGATTTTCGGCCAGCGCTTCATCGCTAAGTAAAGTCACATGCTTAAGTGATTGCTTACGTTGTTCCAGCGCATCTTGCTTTGCTTTGTGATGTTCAAATATGGCTTTACCTATCACGCTGAACTTAGCCGTACCGGTAAGCGTTTCAAGTAATTGCGCCCGCTCATCACTGTTGGCCTTCAAAAACGCAGCAAATTCGTGCTGGGCCAGTAACACTGCACGAGAAAACTGTTCAAAGTTCAGACCCAACAACTGCTCCAGGAGCTGCTTGGCCTCGGTGGTTTTGGTTGCCAGTACCGTATCATCAGCAAGGCGCACCACCTGATGCTCAGCTTCTTTAATACGACCATCCAGCTTATTCCGGGCACGACCGACACGCCAGCTGGCACGGTAATAATCGCCATCCTGGCCACAAAAAGTCACTTCGGCGCGGGCGTTGACACAACCACGGCGCAGCAGGTTACGGGGATCATTGAGTTTCAGCTCGTCGCCGTTGAGCATCACTTTGTTTTTTGCATCGGCCTTGAGTCGGGCGGTTTTACCGTATAATGCCAGACATATTGCATCCAGCAAGGTGCTTTTACCCGCGCCAGTATCGCCGGTGATGGCAAACAGGCCGGTGTCTTTTAACGGTGGCTGGGTAAAATCAATGTCGGCATCCGCCAGTGACGCCAGGTTTTGCACCTGGATCCCTAGTAGTTTCATGCTTCCTGCTCCTGTACACTGGCCAGTACCTGCATCAGGCAATCTTGCAAAGCTTGCGGCACGGCTTGTTCACTGTCTATCTGTGCCCGATACGCCAGCTCTAATAAACTCACGGGTTCCAGTTTCTCAACCTGCCCCAGGTCTTCAAAATGCGGCATGTCTGCGCTCTGTTGCGTATTACTCACACGCTCAATGCCACAGAAGTGCACTTGTTTATCCGCCAGTGCCTGTTCAATCTTAGTGCGAAACTGACTATCGGTGTCACTGGCATTGAGCCGCAGCCTCAGGTAGGGCGTTGCTGCGCCCTGGCTCTGGTATTGCGATAAGTCGAGTTCGTTGAGCAAAGCAATGAGCTCATCCAACGTCGCCCCACCGCGCTCGGGCAGTAAAATCACCGGTTTAAGGCGCGGCACGTCAAGGGGCTTTACACTGCGAAGCTTGTTATCAGAAAACTCGACCAACAGTACCTGATGACGATAATTACGCTCAGAAAACGACATCGGCAGGGGTGTACCGCAATAGCGAATAGCCTCACTGCCAGCGACTTTTTGCGCTTTATGTAAGTGTCCAAGTGCAACATAATCGGGACGTTCCCCAAATACATCCGCAGTAATGGCATCAAACCCGCCAATGGTGATATTGCGCTCTGAATCGCCGGAAATACTGCCACCTTTGGCATGTAAATGACCCATAGCCAGCACCGGGAGTTGTGCATCTACCCCCTGGTAAGCGGCCTGGTATGCGCGTTCAACGCCACGTTGATAGGCCAAAGGATCATCGGCTTGCGTATCCAGATCGGCGCTGCGTAAAAACGGCATGGCCACAACCTGCAAAGTGCCAAGGTCAGTATTGAGGGTTTTTACCACATCCTGGGGATTATGCTTATCAAACCGGCCGACAACATGGGTGTCGAATTGACTCAGCAGTGGTTTAGCCGTTTCTATTCGATTCGCTGAATCATGATTACCCGCGGTGATCACAATGTGTAAGTCTGGATTATCGGCTTTTGCACGCCTGATAAAGGCATACAGCTGCTGCTCAGCCACCGCCGAAGGCGTAGCACTGTGATAAATGTCGCCACTGACAATCAGTACATTAATTTGATGAGAAGTGAGTGTATCGCACAGCCAGTCCAGAAAATGCTGATGTTCAGCATGACGGCTGTGCTCGTAAAACTGTTGACCCAGATGCCAGTCGGATGTGTGTAAAACCTTCATGCAGCGTTCCTTAACCTTAATGCCGGTTAATATACACTGCTTAGCTGAATAGGTTAATGGCTGAGTTGACGCCAGGCGAAAATCATCACAGGGATCACAAGTAACCACAGCGCGCGAAGATAACGGTTCTGTCTGCCATTCAGACGTTTCAGTGCCGATTTCTCGTTACACGCAGCCACTTTATCAACATAAAAGTAGCCGTTATCCAGATACTCTTTACAGTTCTGTTCGTCCGCCGGTATGGCAACGAGTTTCTCTTGTTTTTTTAGTATGTAGAAATCCATACTGCTCACCACATTTTTTGCTAAACGGGTACTTTGTACAGAGCAAAACCAACGCCAGTTTTACTCGCCGATTGAAAAGTCCGCGATTTTACTGGGAATTTAGTTCCGATTTCAACCATTGAATTTGGCTTTTTTAATTTATTTGTAAAATAGAGACAATAAATTTGCAAAATGGGAACTTGGCACGAAAATTTATTGTTATTTTGACATCATCACTATACTCATTTTATCACGCCCAAAACACGGGGTGAGTTACGTTTCGTGACAATATAGACGAATGAGGCAAAATGACCATATATGCAAATCACTCAAAAGCAAAACGTTCGCACTGCACACCGATTATTTCAATCCAGATAACAAGCTCAGCAGTAAAATAACAATAATTCCGCTCAATTCGCGGTATGATAAGACCCGAACACAACCAAGGGGTACCACATGAGGGATCGGCTGATTGCCGCACTGGCATTAATTTGGGCAAACACAGCAACAGCGCACCAAATAAAGGCTGCAATGACGACTGTACTGGTTGACTCGGGTAACGAGCAGATCGAATTAATGCACCGGTTTTACCTGCACGATACCGAGCATGCGGTGGAAGATTTGTTTGGTGAAGACGCCGACCTGTTTCAAAACCAATCGGACAGAGCCCGCTTTGCAGAATATGTGCATGACACAGTGGAATTAAAGGATGAAGCTGGCCAAGCCATTCCCTTGACGCTATACAATGGCAGTATTGACGGGCAATTTTTCTGGGTTATCCAGCGCGCCCCTATGCCAGCTAAATTGAGCCGCTTACAGATGCGTCATGATGCACTCAGAGATATCTGGCCAACCCAGGTCAATATGGTCAACTTCAAAACTCAGCACGCTGTTCAGACTCTGCATTTTAACGGCGACGATACCTGGCTGTGGGTGAAGTTTTCTCAGTAACCCCCAACAACTAACACTTTGCCCCAGTCACTAAATAGCACACCAATCAGTTACACCTTGACACTTACTCTGCAGCGCGTTTAGAGAAGAAGGTAGGCATATGTTAGCCAGGTTATCGCCACCGAATCATCAAGTGGCAACCAGTGCACTCACCGTACAATCTGGCACAGAGCTTTACCTTGTTGTGCCAGCTTACTGCCACAGTCGAGGAATACCTGGCCCTGAGTGTTATAAAACTGCCCCTGCCATTGATCGTCCTCTTCCAGCTTAATGGAGATGTAACCAAACTCTCCCTGAGTATTCCCCTGCGCGCGCTTACCATCAATTTGAGTACTGAACCCGCTGTTTGCACCGGTTGAACTCAGACTAACACCACTGTTGCCGACCACCAATTGAGGTGGACGATCACTGCCCTTACCAAAAACCAGCGACTGGTAAATATGCATATGACCAGATAGAGACAAGCTGACCTCAGACGGTAGCTGCTGCGATACAGTCGTCTTCAGCGCCGTTTGCAGCATATCTGTGATTGAAGGAGTGCCAACCGGTCCGCTTTGTCCCCAAATAGGTCTATGCGTCATCATCCATAACGGGGTTTTTACCCGAGAAGCCAGCCGCTGCAATTGAGAATACTGGTCACGATACTGGCGCGTGAGTGTTTGTGGCGAGCGTGAATCGCAAGCATTGGCAGAATCCATCACCCACAATGCCAGCGACTCCAGTTCAAGCAAATAGGGGTCTAGCATCACAATATGGTCGCTTGCTTCGCTGGGTGGCTGGCTGAATTCACCCTGATAAGGGCATGACTGCTGTGCAACACCCCCCGGTAAGTCAGAGCCAGGTCCCAGGAAATAAAACCAGCCGGGACCTGCACGGCTACACAGTTCATGATTACCGCGGGCAAATACCCAAGGTGCACTGGCCAGCAAAGACTTAGCCGGTGCAAACAAATCAGCCTGCCAACTCTGCCAGGTATCGGGTTTTGGACTGCCGCTGGCATTTTGCGAGTAATACGTTTCTGTTAGACCACATGACGGACCACCGTAACCACCATCTCCCGCATCGTACGCGTAAATATCTTTACTGATGCTGCCCGACGTACCGCGGTAGTTGAAATCCCCCATATGTAAGATCAACTGTTTGCTTTGCCTGGCACCCAGATCCGCCAGCTGAGCAAAAGGTTGCGCAGCACTTGCTCCTTCACATACTGAACTCTTACATCCGGAGTCCCCAAATACCTGAATTTGCTCGGGTGCCAGGTTGACGGGAGCCAGTTCAATTCCGCCATAAGAAAGACGATACTGAGTCTCTGGACGGATCACGGCTTCACAAACTGTGACTGGAAAATGAACGGGATCCGGATTTAATCGTCTGGCCCGGGTTTTTATCGCCTGCTCACCCGCGTGTATTAGCTGCGGACATTGCTGATCATTAATATGTGCGCCGTCGACAATGGCTCTGGCATAAACTTGCACACCCCCATCCTGTGCGGGGGCCAGCATAGTATAAGCGGCATGAACGAGTGGATCGTGTGCTGCACTGTCGGCAGTGCCCGTGCAACCAGAGAGTAAAACGACGAGAGGAAGCATATATTTGCGCATGGTTATTCCTTGTTTGCGGCTCCATTAGCTTCCTTAGTGTAGACCACAATAAGGCGGTGTTGATATTACCCCTCATTTCACACTACTCAGCGTGGTACGCTGTGATGGGTATAGCGCTCAACCAGCTCATCTATATCTGGCCGAAGGCGCTCTATTGCGCCATTAAAACGCGCCAATTGTGCTGCATCGAACAACCCTTTGCGCAATAAAAAATGCACCTGGTTGTTGTGGACCGGATAGTCCCAAATATAAAAGTTTTTAATGCCCAGCTTACGCGCCATGAAACGCCCGAGTATCTCGTCTTCGATGATAAAATCGACCCGCTTTTTTGCCAACATTTCAATACGCTGAGGGCTGCCAGAAATCCCCACCAACAAATGGCCAAAATTGGGGTTTTCGGCAAGATTTTTGAGCTCATCACCATAATAAGAACCTATGCTCAGGCCGATACGATAGCCCAACCGCAACAAAGCTTTTAAATCAATGGCCATACGGGGCTGACGCAATGAAAAAAGTCGCATTTTTTCCCAGCGATAGGGGGCTGAAAACACCCCTAACTCGGCACGTTCCTGTACGTAACTGACCATCAATAAAACATCGACCGTCCCCTTACCCAGCTGATCTAAACTTCGGGCAGAGGTAGGCAAGCGCAAAAATCGAGGGCACATGTTCAGCTGTGCGAACACCTTGCGGGCTATTTCCACATCCAACCCGTACGCCCCACGCTCATCGACCGCTGTCAGCGGCGGCCAGTCAGCGACGACGCCAATTTTAACTTCGCTGGTACACAGTTGCTGTGCACTGACTTGTGACCCATAAAAAAAAGCACCGGCAATAAAAAAACACCACATTCTGAGATACAACCTGATACCAATCACTCTCACCTGCTTATTCTCTGACCTGTATCTTTTAGTTATAGCCATTATCGCGCCAGTTTTAAATCAAAGATGTCAGATTGGCCACCTCACTGGTTAAATGTAATATTTTTGTTATATAAAATTAACATGAACACGTTTAAATACGGCCCAAAAATGATAATTAGAGTATTTACTTATGAGCCTATCCCGTCGCGATTTCTTTAAAACCAGCCTAATGCTGTCAACTGTTCCCCTTACCTTAGGACTGAGTGGCTGTACTTTTTCTCAGAGCCCGTTCAGCCATGGCGTTGCCAGTGGCGACCCATTGGATGATCGAGTGATCTTATGGACCCGCATTACCATTCCACCTGAAGTGCAGGAGCGGGTGGATATGAATACACTCAGTGTCAAAGTACTCTGGCAGGTTAGTGCAGATCCGCAGTTTTCTCACCTGATTGCTGAGGGCTATGAAATCACCGATAAACAGCGCGACTTTACCGTTAAGGTCGATGCAACCGGGCTGGCACCTGATACTCGCTATTTTTATCGCTTTATCATCGATGAATTGGATGAGCCAGTTATCTCGCCAACAGGCCGGACTAAAACGCTGCCAGCCTACGATGTTAGCCAGGTAAAACTGGCCATGACATCCTGCTCGCACTTCAGCTATGGTTACTTTAACGTGTATGCACGTATCGCCGAAATTGAAGACCTGGATGCGGTGCTGCACCTTGGTGATTACCTCTACGAATACGGCAATAAAGATGTGTACCGCAACCCGTTTTTGTGGAACCGTAAAGTACAACCAGCTCACGAAATGGTCACGCTAGATGACTATCGGGTTCGCCATGCCTGCTATAAAACCGATGAAGACTTACAAACCCTGCATCAGACCCATCCAATGATCTGTATCTGGGATGACCACGAATTCACCAACGATACCTGGTCGGGTGGAGCAGAGAACCACAATGACGGTGAGGGTGATTGGCAAACCCGTAAAGCAGCCGCCATTAAAGCCTATTATGAGTGGATGCCGATCCGTGAACCCGGCGATAACAACCGGGAACGATCTTATCGCCGCTTCCAGTTTGGCTCTTTGCTGGATCTGAATATGCTCGACACCCGTCTGATCGGCCGTGATCAACAAGTAGAGATCAAAGATCCGGCTCGTCTGGATGAATCACGGACTTTGCTGGGCTATGCACAGGAACAATGGTTATACGATAACCTGTTTGAAGCTAAGCAAAATGGCGTGCAGTGGAAGCTATTGGGCCAGCAGGTGCAGATGATGCAAATTCAGATGTTGGGTAAACCCATTAATGGTGATGCCTGGGACGGTTACCCGGCCGCACGTCATCGCCTGTTAGACTTTATCGAACAAAACCAGATAGATAACGTGGTGTTCTTAACCGGTGACGTACACTCTTCCTGGGCCGCCAACATCTGTAAAGACCCTTATGACTGGCACGAATACAACCGCTTCACTCATGAAGGAGCCATCGCAGTAGAGATCGTGACTTCCTCGGTGACATCACCATCTATTCCGGTACCGGGCTTGCAGCAGCTGGTAGGTGATGTTGGTAAAATTTTGATCCCAGAGAATCCTCACATCCGCTATGTCGACCTCGCCAATCGCGGTTTTGTAACCCTGGACATCACTCGGGACGAGCTCAACGCCAGCTGGCACCATGTGCCGTTTGTCGGCTTTAAGAATGACCAATCGCATATTGGCAAACGTTATACCGTTAAGGCAGGCAAAGCCAAACTGGTTTAACCACAACACAAATGGCACGTTACGTCATTAGGCCGTATCAGTGTCACTTTGCGGGCTTACCTAGTTCGATATCCTGGGCACACTAAAAGTGTGCCCATGCTTCATCATCCATCTGCTGGTATTGGAGTGTATTCAATCTTAAACCTTTGGAAAATTCATATTTTCACTTCACTTTACTCATCATATCCGTCATCCCGCTCTCTCTTCCGTCACGCCGACCTCGCCTCCATCATCTCGGCTTCATTTCCGTCATCGGCCTTGAGCCGGGAACCACCGACAGTAAAACGGTGGCTGACCTGAGCAAAGATCCATAGCAAACAACAAAAAATAAAAACCATTAAATATCAAAAAGATAAAAACAAACTCACACTTTTTTCAAAAAACTTGCTTGAAAAGTATTTGCCCCGGCCATAGATAGATTTGTGAGGACGCCGACAGGGTCCAAAACCAAAGTAAGACTTTGTTTTAAAAGTCTTTATTTAAGTAACGTTAGAGTTAAAAACCCGCTGTTTACTGGTTTATTGCAAAGAGTAAATAGCTTAATTATCGCTTTATGAGGATA
>NZ_JACEQV010000048.1:0-15714 GCF_015356275.1 Pseudoalteromonas sp. PPB1
GAGGTCGGCCATCGGGCGTGTTGTTCCATTCTGATCAGGGCTGTCAGTATGTCGCCACAAAGTTCAGGCAAAAATTATGGCGCTATCGTATGACTCAAAGCATGAGTCGCAGGGGGAATTGTTGGGACAACGCCCCAATGGAAAGGCTATTTAGGAGTTTAAAAACAGAGTGGGTTCCGTCAACAGGCTATGATTCCTTCAAAGAAGCTGAAAGAGATATAAGTTACTATTTAATGAGCTACTACAACTGGCAAAGGCCGCATAGTAACAACGAAATGCTTGCGCCAGCAGTTGCGGAAGAAAAACTTTATTTACTGTCCGGGATTAGTTGACCACTACAATGCCCGCAGGCATGCATAATGCCAACATCCACCCCACGGTAATTGGTCGTCTTAGTCGATTTAAACGCCAGGTCGTTCTTCTCAGTCACCGGCAGTGCATCCATATCGGCACGCAACATGACTGTGGGCCCTGGCTTCGCGCCTTTCAATATGCCTACCACACCGGTATAAGCAATCCCGGTTTCCACTTCCATACCCAGTGATTTAAGATGCTTAGCCACCTTAGCTGCGGTTCGCACCTCCCGGTTACCCAGCTCCGGGTTCTGGTGAATATCCCGACGCCACTCAATCACTTTAGGTTCAACCTGTTTTAGCAAACTGGCATGATCCGATGCCAGGGCAGGCATGCTCAATGCGCCCAGAATCGACGCCAGACTCAAACTCAGAATAGATTTGTTCATTTCCCTTCCTTTTATATTTGTTATTAGTCGCCATCCAAAATAACAGACAAAATCATTAGGAGAAGAGATTTGCGACAGAGCCTGGGTGAGTGCGATGAGCTAGTCTGAACAAGCGAGATGATAGTAATCGCACTTGGCTCAATCGAGGCTTATTCCGCACCGTACAGCCACAACTTGTGGCCGTGACAGATACCACCAAGGCAATTCTGACCACACCTTGAATTTGAGTTTGAATTTTAATTGCCAAAAACTTTGACAATAAGTTCATTGTTACCAATTCAGGTGCCTATGACACAGCGTTGCCATGGAGCTGAAGGGTCTAAGAGCCAAGATTTAAACGAATATCTTCAGATTCAATCTGGCGGGTATCCCACGCTTATACTTTGCCGGGTTATGGGAGTCAGATCCGGTGCTTACTACGATTGGTGTAAGCGGCTAGCACAAGTAATAGATGCAGAAATGCTTCGCCTTTTCGCCGTATAAAGGCGCTATTCAAAGAGAGCAAGCAAAGCCTGGGATCCCGTCAAATGATGAAACAGCTTCTTAAGGAAGGCTCCAAAATTGGGCGTTTTAAAGTACCCCGTTTGACGAAAAAGTTAGGGCTTGTCGTAAGGCAAAGGCAAGCCTGCAAAGTGACGACTCATAGCAAACATAACATTCAAATTGTAGATAATGTTTCGGCAGGCAGCTTAATTCAACAGCACCGAATGGTGCATGCTCGAATAACTTGACTTATTTGCGCACGGCTCAGGGTTGAATATACTTGGCTCTTGTTATGGGTTTACATTTTCGTCGCATTATTGGTTGGGCTTTAAGCAAGCGAATGACCGTTTAGTTGGTAGAACAAACTTTACATATGCCAATCAATCTGAGGAAACCACCAAAAGGAGATATATTTCATAGGAATAGAGGTTCACAGTACACAAGTATATGTTATCAGACGTTACTAACGAAGCTCGGGTTTATTGCTTCAATGAGCGGCAAAGAAGCGTGCCTTAATAATGCAGTTGTCGAGCGTTTTTTTGGAAGTTTAAAAATGAATGATTGCTAAATGTTGGGCATTCAAAATGTTATTCTATGCGCTCGGGTGTAGAGAAATACATCAGATATTACAACAAGATCAGACTGCACTGTCTCGCTGGATGATATGAATCCAATCGAGTATATAAATAGAAAGTATCCGGCTGGATTTGACCAGTACAGAACCACAAATATAAAAAATCCGGCCTATTTTAGCCGGATTTTTTAGCTTAATAAGAGGTGAATTCAGAAGCGGCCCTAGACCTAGCACACGCCCCCGATAAGCAATCTGTTATTAATAGCACAATACAAATTGACGCAGTTTATGAACTCGGGGCAGACTACCATCCTCGCTGCCGCCTGAGGTGATAACACAACGTCCGAATTGACAGCCCACTGCAATTCAACATTACGAATCCCTCATAAAGTAGCCCCCAACAAGGGATATACCTACCGAGTTAGGGCTCTATTCATACCTCAAAGATACTACTGGCTGACTTTTAAGCATTTTCTTAATAGGTATCAAAGTTGCGACAACCACAATAACCGATATTAGGAGCATTACAAAAATGATCATACTAACCAAAACAACTTGCCCGGTCCCTAGCAAAGCACCAAGCATAGACGCGATCGTTCCCCCCAAAATAGCGCCAGGGATCAGGCCGAACGACATTTGAGAAATACTTGATTTGAGGAAACCCATAATAATTTTCTCATCCGGTATTCCTAACGCCCTCCTAACTCCAATCTCTTGGGTTTTTCGTATTATTGAATTAGACATTACACCATATATTCCACTCAAGGCCAGTAAGAGAGCAATCAGAGCCAGCAATAGAAATATTTTACTAACAAAACCCACACTCGCGGTATTCTGATCTATCCGTTCTCGATATGATTTCATTGAGAAAGCAGCTACATTTGGATCAATTTTATTGAGTACCTTTCTCAAGCTTTGGACCAGTGTTTGAGGGTGAGAATTCAACTCCATTGCGACAAACAAGCCTTCTCTGGATTGTTGGCTAAATGGTCTAAAAACAGTTGGAGAATTTGCCACTTCAGAGAATGGCTCACCTTGAATGGTATTTTTTACGACTCCAGAAATTGTAATCCAGTTAACCCCATCACCATCATTCTGAACAACCCTTAGCCTTTTACCAATAGCACTTTCACCATTGAAGTACCTCTTAGAGAATGATTCCGTAACTATTGCCGTACTTTTATTATAACCAATGTCACTACTATCAAAATAGCGCCCCTCCACAAGCTTTACGCCAATTTTATCTAATGAGCCAACAGTAACAGAAGTATAATTAATCCGAGGATAACTGTCTGATGTATCATAAATTTGGCCTTCTATAGCCATAGTGGGTCTCCAGGAATAGATCCCCGGAATTTCAGACATCACGGCAACTTTACCCATGCCGTTTTGGTTTTCTAACCGCTCTTGTAATTGGTGGACAAAAGCCGTTTTTTTCTCACCACTGTTATAAGATTCATCTGGTAATCGAATCCTCGCTGTATAAAACTCATCCACATCTGCACCATAATCTGCATTAGTAGCAAACCATGTACCAATGACCATTACACCCGCGGCAATTAATAATGTACTAGAGAGAAAAATCTGGCTAATAGTGATTATTTTCGCAAGTCGACTAGATTTACGACTTAATGCGCCTCGGGTACCATCTCTCAAAACACTATTAAAATCTCCACCAGTGGATTTAAGAGCGGGCAATAAACCAGTAACGACAACTGTGAATAGTACGAACATGAAGAAAACAACTAAGGTGTACGCATCAATCCCCATCTTCCACCAGAAAAGTGGCTTATCATCACTAAATGTTGCTGTAACGGCCTCAGTTTGACGCAAGCCAATTGCGACAGCCAGTAAACCGAGCCCTCCCCCAACAGAACAAATGATAATACTGTCCCACATCATTTGCATAACTAGCCGAGCTTTAGGTGCCCCCAGAGCTACACGAATCGCAGTTTCCTTTGTTCTTTCAAGCGCACGGACAAACAGCAAATTACTCACATTTATTGCTGCTAATATAAGTAAGCCTGTTCCAGCGATATAAAGTGCGATTAGAAAGCTGTTAGCATCTTGGCCAAGTGCAGCCAGTGGCAAAGAGGTAAAATAAGCGCCCACACCCGCGTTAGTATAAGGATACAGCTCCGCATTTCGCTTCATAATAAGAGACAGCGCAGCCTGAGATTTTTCTTTATCTGAATTGGGCAAAATCCGCGCTAGCATATAACCTGTGCTGCTGCCCCTTGGACTTGAAAAATCAGGCTTTAGTGGTAACCAAATTTCAGCTGTGCTTGGAAAGTAGTACCCTTTAGGCATTACACCAACAATTCGGGTTGATTGGTTATTAACTGTAAACATCTGATCAATGACATTTTCATTGCCACCAAAATATGACATCCACATATCATAGCCAATCACAGCAACAGGTTCCGATCCTAATTTATCGTCCGACTCCAAAAACCCCCTACCTAAAAGGGGCTCTACCCTTGTAAAGTTAAACATATTAGATTCGGTTTTAATGACATTGAACTGCCTAGCGCCATCTCTTCCAGTAACATTTCCAATAGTTTGCTGATAGATAACAAACTCTTTGAAACCCTGAAGATTTTCTCTAATATCACGGCTATCTTGAATATCAAGGTCACCACCTTGATTCCATACTCCGTTTAGCGCACGGTCAAAAACAACAATCTCATGTCCATTTTCAAATGCAAGTGGCTTAGAAGCCATGGTATGTAAAAATGAAAATATATAAACACTGATCGCTAACCCAGAAGCCATTACCATAATTGTTAATAGAGTAAATTTCGGCTTTTTAAACAACATCCTAATAGCGTATTTAAACTCTTTCCAAGACGGCATAATCAACTCTCCTCTATCAATTGAGCCCGCTTGCCAAGTGATTTTTCTGGTGTTTTGACAACCTCATCACTGACTAATTTACCGTCTAAGATATTAATTACTCTCTTTGTCATAGCTGCTGACTTTGGATCGTGCGTTACCATACAGATAGTGGCACCGGCTTTATTCAGCTCGAGTAGCAAATCCATAATCGCAGATGCATTTTTAGAATCCAGGTTACCTGTTGGTTCGTCCGCTAATATAATAGTAGGAGAGCCTGCGATTGCCCTCGCTATCGCTACCCTTTGTTGCTGACCGCCAGACAATTGGGAAGGGAAATGCTTCGCGCGATGCTCCATACCCACTTTTTTAAGAGCTTCACTCACTAACGCTGCACGTTCAGTTTTGTTTATATCGTGGCGATAATCGAGAGGTAATTCAACATTGTCTTCTACACTCAAATCACTAATCAAATTAAACGACTGAAAAATAAATCCTATTTCTTTATTCCGGATCGCAGAACGTTCAGAATTTGAGAGTGATTTTGTATCATAGCCTGCTATTTTATATTCACCACCACTGAAAGTGTCCAGCAACCCCATTAAAGAGAGCAAGGTAGATTTCCCTCCCCCTGAAGGGCCTGTTATAGACACGAAGTCACCCTTATTTATTGAGAGAGAAATATCACTCAAAGCATGTGTTTCAACTTCATCAGTCAAAAAGATTTTTTGTATTTTTTTTAATTCTATAATTGACGCTTCTGTCATATTCCTTTCCTCAATTAATCAGTACCTTCTCATACATTTCCCATTGTGATGGGTCTGAAACTACTATTCTATCACCTATATTTAAGCCACTTATGATTTGTACTTCACCTACTGAACCTACACCAAATTTCACACGGGTACGCTCGACAAACCGACCATCCGATGACTCTTTATATACATAGGCATCACTTTGGCTTTGAGTATAAATTGGTTTTTTTACATATAGTGCTTGGTCTATATTTGATACAGTAATAATTCCATCAACTGTTAAATCTGGTATTGCGTCTGGTGATAAAGGTAAGTCTAGCTCCACGTCAATTTGCACTTTTCCATTTATTACTGAAGGTGCGACCCTAGCAACTTCCCCTGTCATTTTGTAATTTCTTGTGTCAATAGTAACCAGCTGACCAATTGTGACGGATCGGACCTGAAGCTCTGGAATTTGAAGCTCAGCTATTAGTTCTTCTTTTTGAGCAAGTTTCGCTATATTGTCACCAATACGGACTCTTTGACCACTTTCAATTGCCACATTTTGAACAACACTGTCCATCGTCGCTATGACGGACAAATTATCAACTTGATCTTGGGCACGCTCAGCTATCTTTTTCATTTTTTTCAACCGAGCCTTGAGAGCTTGAAGTTGTGCTTGGTTATTTTCCAGCATCTTCTCATATCGTTTTTGCTGAATTTTCCACCGCTTCTCCGATTGTAATGTTTCTAAACGATTTTTTAAAAAATCAACCTCAGCTACAACTCCTAAATTCTTCTCTCGCAATTGAATCTGACTATTATATTGAACCTTGCTTTTTTCAAAATCGAGTTTTGCATTGAGAACCACTGCCTCTAAGTCTAATAAAGCCGACTCCCCTGCAATTTCACTCGCTATTGCGTCAGCTTCAATGGCCTCTAGTTCCCACTGTGTCTCTTTCAACTTCTGCACAAGTTCTGGATTATCTAGTTTGGCAATCAAGTCACCTTTTTTAACTATATTGCCAGGCTTAACATATAAAGTTTCTACGCGCCCATCTACATTTGAAGCTAGCCAATTAATTTCTTTCGGTTTTAACACACCGCTTCCTCTGACGGAAACAGTAAACCTTCCATTTTTTACTTCACTAAAAACAACCCTGTCAGCATCTGCAACATAAATATCATCAGAAATGAGGTTACTAATAAAGTAGAAAACCAAAAACGCAATAAAAAACACTGGCATATACCAATATTTTTTAATCACCCCCCGCTCTTTCTTTTGTCTAACTATATCCATAAAAACTCTTCTAAATAAAGACTTAACACAAAACACCCCCCATTGCGGGAGGTGTCTTTAAAGATATAAATATCTATCAATTAAAATATTTCATAATGATTAGAGTTCATTAATGAACGATTTGTGAAACGATAGTAAAGTTGAGACAAAGAAATCATTGTATTATTAATAATTCGTGGAGTTTTACTATCACTTCTTGCATACGGACTATGGCACCCTCCTCTAAACTTAGGCACAAAGAACGTATTCAAAGATACTGAATCAGCTGTTATTCCTGTCGCACAATGATAGGCTGCATTTGGTATCATAACCGCATCACCGGGGTTAAGTATGATGTCATAATAGTTTTCAGGTTTAATCCATGGATTCCCTTTTTTATTCTCTTCAGCAGGAATATCATGGTTCAGTGGCAAATTAACATAGTGCTTAGACGATATCTCATCATTTACTTGGGTTTTAAATATTATAATTCTTTTTTGACCATGTAACTGAACTAAGAAATTATCAAAGAAATCGATATGCAAGGTACCAGGAGACATACCAAGCCACATATAGCTAAGCTGATGTCTATGCAACTTTGCCACATCGCCCTTAACGAGATTTTTATTTAAAATCCTTTTTGCGTTGAGATTTGCATATAGAGTCGACTTTTCAGCGAGATCTAAATATCTTTCATTTCCCACAACACCATCAGTTCGAGAAATAAACTCAGACATATCTATACGCCGGCTATTAAATACCCCGTTCTTTAACTTGATATCAGTATTAACAGGTACCTTACTATGGTGCTTGGCTAAATAATCCATGGACCAGTCAAACACCGATTCATCGAATAACTCTCTCCCAGGCACCGAACGAATTTCTCCCTGTCTGAACAACTCTGGCAGGTCGCTTAAAGATCCTACTTCTTGTAACATTTTTGCACTCCATCTGTAACCTATTGAAGCAATTTATTTACCATACCTTTATCACGCTTCAAAATCATCAAAAAAACAGCACTCGCCTAAAGATAATTAACGACTATCTAAAGGCAAGATCCACACTATTGCATTAATTTCAATTATATAATCAATACTTATCTAAGTTCTCGTATGCACATTAAGAACATACTTGGTAGCTTATTTTTTAAATTGGCATTGAATTAATTAATTTATCAGAAATCAATTTTAAACTTGCCCCTTTTAAAATCGTATAATGATCCGCAGGTACCACATCGATAGTCATGCCTCCCGTGGAGAACTTAGCCCAATGCTTCAACGGACTAGACTCATCCTCATTGACTTCTTCTGATGCCATTATCAAACTTAACTTACCTTGATAAGGTTTTGGATGATATTGACTCAAAGCTTGAGTATTTGCCCTATAGTTAAGCCAGCGTTTTCTAAACTCATTTAAATCAAGGTCCATTGATAAAGTGTTGGACGATTGTAATTTCTTAAGCGCCCCTTCTATTTCATTATCATCAACAGTATCGTTCTCACTTTCCCAAGCAAAATCATCAGTCCCTTCGTTTAATATCGATACCTCACGGACAAAGCTGCCAAATAAACTAGCCTCGTTTAAATCATTATCTTTTATCTCATGATCATATGGGTAGCTATCAATTAAGTTCAGACTTTGTACACTCACCCCCATTTTTTCTAACTGCTGAGCAACCTCAAATGCAATCACTCCACCCATAGACCAACCCATCAGGTTTACTGGCTGATGTTGGTTTAATGACTTTATGGCGAATGCATAATGTGCCGCTAGCAGTTCAATTGTTCGACTTTCACCACCATTTAAATTGCTTGGCAATTGCAGTCCATAAATGGGCCTATCCTGTCCCAATCGACGTGCGAGCTCAACATATGCGGTTACTTCACCAGAAACTGGGTGAATACAAAATAGAGGCGATAGACCGCCCTTCGACTGGAATGTTACGAGCGACTTTCCTGCATTAAGCTCATCAACTTTAGGTAATAACCTGTCATCATCTCCCTTATCTTTCCTGCGTTTAGTAAACATCCCCAGGATCTTTTCAAGGACCCCTTTTTCCTCTTTAACTTCGGCCAATTCCACGTCACCAAAATACTGCTCACCTTCAACAACTTTATCTTCAGATGTTTTAATTGAAGTTGCTAAGTTTTTCAGTGTTGCATCTTCAAATAAACTGACCAAATTTACGTTAACGCCAAATTTCATTCGAATTTCAGATTTTAAGGTCATAGCTAAGATTGAATGACCACCACGCTTAAAGAAGTCATCACCCATAGAGGTTACTTTGTAGTTAAGAAGTCTTCCCCATATTTCAGCTAGCTCTTGCTCAAATCCATCGTTGATTGGAATAATTGAAGCCTCGTCATCAAAACGCTCAGCACTAGGTAGTGGTAACTTAGATTTATCCACCTTGCCATTGACATTTTTCGGTAACTCATCCATGAAAACGATCGCACTTGGTAACATATAAACAGGAATTACTTGTTTTAGCGCTTCTAATAGTTCGCTTTCTGTTAACTCCGCAGACTCACTTAAAACAACATAAGCAATAATATGCTGATTTTGAGATACTTCTTGTGTTTGAATAAAAGTTTGCTGAACCTCATTCCGGTTATTAATTGCTTTTGCTACTTCTCCCAGCTCGACACGGAAACCTCTAATGCTAATTTGATCATCCATACGGCCCAAAAACTCGAGCTCGCCATTCTTGCGATATCTGACGAGGTCTCCCGAGTGGTAGAGCTTTTCTTGATCATTGAAGGGGCTGGCTATAAATCGCTGCTCTGTTTCTTCTAGCGCATTTATGTAGCCCTGGGAAAGGTTCATGCCGCCAATATAAAGCTCACCAACAACACCTACCGGCACCGGAGACAGAGCACTATCTAATACATAGACTTGGACGCCATCGATTGGGGAACCAATGGATGGTGTTTCTTGAGATTCTTCAATTGAAGGGACTACCGTGAAAGTTGTAGCGACAGTATTTTCAGCTGGCCCGTATACATTATAAAGCTTAAATGATGCACTTGCTGAAGGCGCTTTTGTGAGTGCTGCGCCACCTGTAATTACCGCTCTTAGTTCAGGTGTCTCTGGCCATTCTTCATTAAGGCAAGCTTCGGTGAGAGGTGTCGCCATTTGAGCGATCGTAATCTCGCTCTGTGTCAATGCATCAATTAAATCGTTCGGAGATTTTGTAACTTCATCACTCAAAATATATACGCTTGCTCCAGATATTAGATAAACCCATATCTCGAGCATAGACGCATCAAATGAGGCACCTGCTATTTGAGAAGCTCGGTCCTTAGATGTAACTTTAAACTCTCTTTTTTGCCAATTCACAAGGTTCATCAGTGCCTTATGCTGCACCGAAACATTTTTAGGATTGCCAGTAGAGCCTGAAGTCGAAATAACATAGACCAAGCTATCCATGTCTATTTTACGGGCCGGTGCGATATTAGAATGAGTCGTTATTTCTTCTTCGGCGATATCTAAGTGAATAACCTGCGATATGTCATCAGGTAACAGATCATTAAATTCCGATTTAGTTACCACCGCACTAGAATTTGAGTTATCTATTATGTGTTTTATTCGGGCTTTTGGATTCTTAATATCTAAAGGTAAGAACGCAGCCCCTACCTTTAAAGTTGCAATAAAGCTCACGATCATATCCATAGAGCGGTTCAATGCGATCGCGACGATATCTCCGGAACCAATTTTTTTGCTACTGAAGTAATTAGCTAGTTGGTTTGAACGCTCATCAACTTGACGATAAGTCATCATCTTATGATCTTCAACCAAGGCTATTGAGTCGGGACTCTGCAGGGCTTGCTGTTCAAATAAACAACAAACATCCTCCGCAGATGGCTGAACTACTTCTCCTTTACCCCAAATATTTATGATCTGCTCATATTCATCTGGCGTCAGTAGTGACACTTTAGAGATAGGCTTGTCTATATCCTCCACTAAGTTATGCAGCAGATTTTCAAAGTGTGACACCATACGCTTGATTGTAATTCTGTCGAACAAATCTACGTTATATTCAAATGCAGCATTAAGGCCCCCATTATCTTCATGCATAACAAGAGTTAAATCGACTTTTGAGGTTTTGTTTTCAAGCGCAACTGTGCTTAAACGTAATCCAGGCAACTCTATGTCCCCGGTAGGAGCATTCTGTAAAACAAACATCACTTGAAAAATAGGTGAGCGATGCCAGCGGTGATCTGGACTAACTAACTGGACTAATTGAGCAAAAGGCAGATCCTGATGCTCATATGCACCTATCGCCATATCCCTAACACGCACCACTAACTCATTAAACGTCGGGTCGCCCTCTAAATCTGTGCGCATTGGTAGCATATTGACAAAAAAGCCTATGATATTTTCCAGCTCTTCTTGATTTCGGTTCGCAACAGGCGTTCCAACAACAATATCATTTTGCCCACTATATTTACTAAGCAGTATTTTGAAAGCACCCATTAACACCATAAACATAGTGGCATTATTTTTAACCGCAATTGATTTTAGTTTCGCAGTGCATGTTTCATTGATATGAAACTCAACTACGTCTCCATCCAAGCTCTGGTTCGGCCTTCTTGGTCTATCAGTCGGCAAGTTTATCTCTTTGGGCGCATCTTTGAGTTGTTGTAACCAGTATTGACGAAGCTGTATAAGAAAACCAAAGCGAAGCCTTTGCATTTGCCAAACTGAGAAATCACCATATTGAACGCTGATGCTTTTTAGCAGGCTGGGGCGCTGCTCAATGTAGGCGCGATAAAATTCAGATAATTCATCAAACAGAATTCCCATTGACCAACCGTCTGTAATGATATGGTGAATATTGAAAAGCAACACATGTTCTGTTTGAGAATACCGCACTAGATTTATTCTAAATAAGGGGCCTGTAATAAGATTAAAAGGCTGTTGTGACTCTTCATTTAAGAATGTTTTTAGGTGCGATTCTTTTTGTTCATCAGTAATCGTGTCCAAATTGGTCTGCACGATTATTGCTGGTTTTGCCGCAGAAATAACCTGAAAAACATTATGCTGTTGGTCAATACTGAATGTAGTACGAAGAATTTCATGACGCTGTATCAATTGATCAAACGCATACTGCAGCGCAGCTACGTCCAGGTTACCACTAAGGCGATAGGCACCGGGCACATTGTAGGTCGGTGTATTAGGATCGAGTTGCTCTAAAAATAACAGTCTTTGTTGTGAGAAAGACGGTGTTATTTTCTCTCTTTCTGAATCTTGTAGTACGACGATAGGTGATGAAGCTGCTTTATTTTCATCCCAACGCTTGTTATCAATCCCTTTAGCCAAAGCTGCTATCGTTGGCTCGTCAAATAGACTTTTCACAGGTAACTCAGTCTTTAGCACACCTTCAATTCGGGAAACCACTTTTGTAACCAGTAATGAGTGCCCGCCCAATGAAAAGAAGTTATCGTGAATTCCAACTTCCGTAATACCTAAAACGTCACCCCAGATTGAAGCGATAATTTCTTCTGTTGGTGTCGAAGCATGTATCAACTCTGCATCAGTCGAGACTTCTTTTGGAATAACCAATGCATTACGATCAATCTTTCCATTATTTGTCAGAGGAATACTATCTAAAAATACAAATTGAGCCGGGAGCATAAATGCTGGTAAACGAGTTTGTAAAAACGCTCTTACTTCTTGAGCTGTTTTTTTATTGCCAGCTAAAAATTCAATAAATGCGACTAATTTTGTTTCACCATTCGATGAGGTATCAGTTATCACCACCGCTTTTGATATGGCGTTATACTCATACAGAGCAGCTTCTACTTCAGCTAATTCTATGCGGTACCCTCTAAGGCTAACTTGATGATCAACCCTTCCAATGAAGTCTATATCTCCATTATCAAGTAACCTTACTTTGTCTCCTGTTTTATATAACCTAACTTTTTCGCCTTCCCCTGGTAGTGATATCGACTCAAACTGAGTTTTTGAAAGTTCCGGTTGATTTCTAAACTGAGCCGTTAAGCCAACACCGCCAACATACAGGTCACCTATAACACCGGGGGGAACAACCTGTAAATGTTTGTCTAACACCAAAGCTCTTACATTATTTATAGGCTTTCCGATTGGTGGTTTCATCGCTTTGCTCATATAATGGCTAAGCTCTTTGTAGCTCGTTACGACCGTATTTTCCGACGGGCCATATAAGTTATACAGTTTGAAAGGTGTTTTCGGTGTTGGCAGATGGTGCAGCGTATCACCGCCGGTTAATACTGACTTTAGAGGCGTATCAGATGGCCACGTTGCGTCCAATATCGAACTCACTAACGGCGTCGGTACAAATGCAATGGTGATTTCATTGTCTTGTAGCCACTTGACTAACAAAGAAGGCGACCTTTTGATATCAGCATCAGCAATATAAATACTTGCTCCTTGGGTAAAATAAGCCCAAGTTTCTAAAATTACTGCATCAAACGATACTCCAGCTAATTGAGTACTTCGGTCATTTTCTGTGATCTTGAACTGTTCTTGTTGCCAGTGCACTAAATTACTCAACGCCTTGTGAGATATCTCAACACCTTTTGGTTTTCCTGTAGAGCCCGAAGTATATACAACGTATGCAATAGCTTCAGGGTCTAAAGAAACTGGCGGTCGAGCCTTCAAATCCGTGCTAGCTGTTATTGCCACATCTATCACGTGAGCAAAGTCCGAACATAAAGACGTATACTGCTGTGTACTTAAAACAACCTTGGCATTTGCATCTTTAAGAATGTATGACAGTCGCTCTTTTGGACTATTAATATCCATCAATAGGAAAGCTGCACCAGATTTTGTTATAGCAAGCATGCTGGCGATTAGATCTGAAGAGCTCTCCATACAAACAGCAATGACATCTCCTGTTGTTACATTTTGCTGCAGCAACAGCTTCGAGATATTGTCAACCTTATCAGCTAGCGCCTGATAACTACTTGATCCAGAGCTATCGACTACCGCAACAGCATCCGGTCTTTCTTGAACTTGCTGTTCAAACCTTTGAAATTCATTTCCGGCAGGGATTTCTACCACCTTCCCCTGACTCCAATCAGAAATGATATCTTGAACTTCTTCATCGCTCATTAAAGATAACTGAGAGACAAGTGAATCTGGAGACGCTATCCCTTCAATTAATACTCTTTGATAATGATTTAATAAACGCTGAATTGTTGGAGCATCAAATAGCTCGGTACTATATTCAACCGCAATTTGGACCGAATCTGCTTTTTGTACTACGTCTATGCTAAGGTCGAACTTAGATGTCCTTACCTCGGTTGGAATGTAATGAATCCTTTCATCAACGCTGGCTGAATCTTCACTAAAAGAGAACATAGTGTTAATCAGTGGGGTTTTACCAGATCGCCGTTCAATACCAACTTCATCAACTAAACGGTCAAATGGCAACTCCTGGTTAGCAAAAGCAGCTAAATTTGATTCTCTTACTCTTGATAGTAATTCGGAAAAGCTGGGGTCACCAGACAGATCCGTTCTTAGTGGCAGAGTATTGATAAACAGGCCAATAAGTGGTTGTAACTCTTCCCTGGTCCGACTGGATACTGGGGTACCCACAACTATATCTGTGCTGCCGCTGTATCTAGACATTAAGGCATTAAATGCTGTGAAATACACCATAAATGCAGAAGCATTATATTCGCTAGCTATCTTTTTAACATTGTCCGCAACATCCAAAGGGATATTGATAGCAATACTTGCTCCTGCCTGAGTAAGTGCGCCATGACGATGATAATCTACTGGTAAGGTCAGTGAATTAGGAGCACTATCTAAGTAAGACTTCCAAAACTCAATCTGCCCCTCTAGTTGCTCGGATGAAACACTGTCTTTTATCCACTCTGAAAAGTCAGCGTATTGTATAGTTAGTTCTTTTAACGGTGCTTCAGAACCTTCTAAGGCATGCTCGTAAATCGAAATCAACTCATCGATTAGTACTTTGAATGACCATGCATCACCAATAATGTGATGAATAGCAATAAAGAGAACAAAGTCATCTTCACTGATATTGATAATAGAAATACGAAGCAGTGGTCCAGTACGTAAATCAAACGGTTTTTGTGCTTCTCTATCAACAATTGCCTCAATTTCTGAGTCAATACTTGACGCATCTGAATCCAACAGATCAAATAAATCAACTTTAACGTCAAGCTCTGACTGAATTATTTGTACAGGCTCTCCATCTACCTCATCGAAGTGAGTGCGTAAGATTTCATGGCGCATTACCACCTTATTAATGCTCTCCTCAAGAACATTAAAATCAAGTTTGCTCTTGATCCGGATTGCAAAAGGCATGTTATATGTTGCGTTACCTGGATCTAAACGATCTATAAGCCAAAGCCTTTTCTGTGCATCAGATTGAGCATAGTAAGGCTTGTTCTCTCGCACCTTGATAGTTGTTTTTTTAGGTAATGCGATACCTTTTTTTGCAAGTGTTAGTTCCAGTAATTTCTGTCTTTCTATTGTCATTATTTTTTCTCTCAATATAAAAGTGAATGACTATTTAGCTTCCATTTTTAAGTTGTTCTCGTTCAGAATAGGCATCTAAAAATCATCATCCTGCTCCTCAAGCAGCAACATAACTTCCTCTAAAGGTAAGTCCGCAACCAAGTCGTATACCCATGCAATGTCATTAACAATCTCGCTGCCACCTAGGCAATCTTCGATTAAATTAGTTAATCCCAATACATTGGGTTCGATAAAAAATTGACGTAAAGTGATATTACATTTAAAGACACTTTGTACTTTCGATAGAATTCGAACTGCAAGCACCGAGTGCCCACCTAGTGCGAAAAAGTTGTCATTTATACTTAGGTGATCTAAATGGAGCACTTGTCGCCAGATATTTGAAATTAGAATTTGTGCTGAAGTTTGCGCGGTGTTCTCGACTTCGTCTTCATTAGACTTTGTCAATCTCAATAGTGCATGACTATCCACTTTGCCATTGGGTGTCAGCGGCATCTCATCTATAAACGTCAGTGTCTGCGGCATCATGTAATGAGGCACTGCCGCTGCCAATGCTTTTCGAAGCGCTACGATGACCTCT
>NZ_JACEQV010000049.1:0-14711 GCF_015356275.1 Pseudoalteromonas sp. PPB1
GAACACCGGCGGCCTCGACCTTGATACGAAACCGGACGCGGTTTAGCCCCGCGTCTGCGGGGAACACCTCTACTGGGCAGTATTCGAAGGTGCCCATGACGGTTTAGCCCCGCGTCTGCGGGGAACACATTCGCCATAACGCTTAGAGGCCGTTGCCATGCGGTTTAGCCCCGCGTCTGCGGGGAACACGTGCGGATCGATTGGCACTGAAGCAATAGGCACGGTTTAGCCCCGCGTCTGCGGGGAACACACAAACAAGAAGCCATCCCCACTCATATCTAGCGGTTTAGCCCCGCGTCTGCGGGGAACACGCCAGCAATGCCAGATTGCGGCGAAGTAGTAACGGTTTAGCCCCGCGTCTGCGGGGAACACTCAACCTGACGCTCACTACCAAAGCCACAGACCGGTTTAGCCCCGCGTCTGCGGGGAACACAGTAAAATAAATTGCCATTTCATATGTATTTTCGGTTTAGCCCCGCGTCTGCGGGGAACACTCTAAAATTATATATTTGTTTTTAATAAAGAAAAGTGAGAGTGCAAAAGTTACCAAAAATATTAGGTACAAAATCAGGTGAGATATTGGCGTATATTGATTCACTGTTAAATCACTTTGTTAAAGAGCATGGACTTAATGTAGCAACACAACACGCAGGAAAAAATACCTGCTGCCAGAATCGTTAATAAGGAGAACAAGATTAAGCCAGGTGGTATCGCTGCTAAAAATGTACTCTAATGAAAGGTAAGCAAGCGCATCCATTCGGCCTCAACAACGGCAAAACACACCGAGGTAAACTCTTCACACTCCCTTTTTGGCTAAGCCCCATTATTCCTGCTGGTGCCAAACACATAGCCCAGTAGTGCGGTGAGGGTTGGAAAGAGCACATTGAGTATGATCAGCTGGAGCGTGTCGAACCAGAATGCGCGGAAGGTGGCGCGCTGGTTTGCAAGTAGCTCAAGTTTGGCCTGCATTTGTTCGGCGCTAAGTGTGTTGTTTGGGTTGGTGGTGATGGCGTTAAAAAAGCGGATTTCGCCCCACACAAAAATGCTGAGAATAATGAGCAGGAAGCCAATTAATACCGCAATGATCCCCCAGGTAAGGTTCACACCGGCTTTTTCTTTACCAGTCAGTGGCTCCGGATCGGAGACCGGGGCTTCCATAGGCGACGAGTCCTGGGCGGAGCTTAAGTCCAGGTTTTGCCATGGTGATTGTGTGTGGTTTTGGTCGCTGTCCTGTGCGTTACCTGTCATCCTGTGTACCTAGTGTTGTGCGCTCGGCTTTGATTTGTTGATGTTATTGAGTTCAGGCATGACGAGCCGATGTACATCTTTGCCTTGTTTGTCTGCCGATAAAATGGCCCTGTCATGCACCACTTCGTCAGAAGCCCAGTCCAGCAGAGTGAGTGCAACTTTGGTCAAATCGCTGGATTTTTTTAATCCTAAGCGTTGTTGTAGCTGCGCCAGATAATCTGCATCGACGGAAAAGCGTACTTCAGTTTTTTTACTGTCTGCCATATTTACTCCAAAAAGTTTCCGGATTTCCTCCAATATTAGTGGAATAAGGAAAGGGGTGCAAACAAAACAATGCACAACTCCCTCATTGTTTAGGATCAAAAAAGGCCAGTCACATGGCTGGCCTTTTAGTTATACTCGAGTATGCAATTAGAAGCTGTATCTAAAATTGACGTCTAACGTGTTGTAGTCGTCAACGTTGCGATATTCTGCATTTACCGAGAACATGGTATTAAAGTGATAGCCCGCACCCACAAAGAAAAGCGGGTTGCTATCGCCATCTTCACCGCTGGTTTTCTCGTAGCCAAGTCCTGCTTTTAATTCAATATTTTCCAGCACTCGCGTCTGATATTGACCACGTAGACGATAGATATTTTCATCATCGGAGGCAGAGGAGCTGCTTTGGAATACTCTTGTCTGATATGTTTCCGTGACGTCAAGCTTAGCTTTCAGATCCACTTTGCCAATATGAAAACTCACATCAAACAAAGAGGTTTCATCCAATTCGTGAATGTAACCCGCGCCAAGTGTAAACTGGTCAATATCCAGCTCATAGTTAGCATTAAAAGAGTGGCGTTCATCATATTGATAACTATTGCCAAATGAATCACTTACACTATAGTAGCGCCCTTCAACATAGTAGTTTTCAAAGCGCTTACTTGCTGCCAGATTTACACCGGTAAGCGTATCATTGGCCATATCACTATCGTTTACACTAAAGCGCTTATAACCCACTTCCACTTTATCAAAGTTAATCGTGTGAGCCACCGCAGGCGCACCAGCCAAAAGCGTGGCTAATCCAGCCACAAGAGATAACTGCTTCATCGTTTTCCTTTTTTTATCTATCTCAAAAAATACTGACTACCGGACCTGTTATGGCCCGAATATAGCTGCGCGCATTATAAATATTTGTTCTAAAATGTGCAGGATATACGCATTGAGCGATTGATAAATAGGCAAAATGGGAATTAAATTACTCTGATTGAGCAGAATATGGGCCAGCTAAGATGATGGCCCTGGTTTAAATATTACTCACACTGCGCTGCAGGAAAGGTATCAACCTCATCGGTAATATGTACATTGTAGCTATTATTAGTAATAGCAGTGGTGCCGTAATGACCGGCGTCCGGACCTATTGTAAAGCTGTTTTGTGCGCCCAGCCCTGCGCGAATAAAGGCTTCGGCGTCTGTTTTTGCATTACCATACGCACGTACTATATTCAGGCCCTGCGATTGTAACTGCTGGATCTGCTCAATCTTATATTCAGCCGTTCTGAACAAGCTGGTTTCATTGCTTAAAGAAGTACGTAAAAAACCACGCGGCAGACCCATCCAGTTTAACCAATCCCGGGTACCTTTGGCGTACCAGTAAACACGGGCAGTCAGGTAAACAGGCTGATAACCCAGGTCCAGGTATCGACGCACCAGGCTATAAGCGCCTTCTTTTTCATCGGCGCGGTCAATACCGGTATAATCGCCAATTTGCTCAGCATCGGATTCGGTCAGAGTACCATCAATATCGAACAAGACCGCCTGCGTATTTAGCTGAATGACTGTCACAAATCCTTCGGTACCGCTTCCATCCGCAGGCACCGCAGCATAAATGCGGTACTGTCCGGCATTCATTGCTGGCAATGTGACACTGGCTTTGCCATCGCTGTTGGTCACGGCCTCACCCAGATAGCGCCAGTCACTGTCCTGCTGAGCACGCAAGTAAAAGCGTACCGTTTCAAACTCGAGATCTTTGTGTGCAATCGCGCCGTAATCAAATTTTGCAGTTACAGTAACACTGTTACCTTCAGCCACCACTTCATCGTGGATCATATGAAAACTCGGCAACCAGGTAATAAAACGATTAAGACCGTTGCGATAGCCCGCACTGGGCACATTAGGTTTAGCATAATTTTGCTCAATCCAGCTTGGCTCTGGACATTTTGGCAGTGCTTGTGCGCCAAAAGTACATGCAACGGCTGCAATAGCAACCGCTTTAGCTGTGATATGAGTCAACCTTGATAACTTCATACATACTCCCGTCGTTTAATTCGAGGCAAGAATATATACTCTAGATTACATTTTTATTAACGCAAACTTTTCACACGCGCAAACATTTTAACAGAAAAGCATCATCCTATCGTCACCGGGTAAAGACGACTTTGGGTTTTGCTGGCTCTGCGGTGCTGTCTGGTTGGGGTTTTGTGGGCGCCTGGCTGTGCGCAGACAAGCTTTTTAACGGGGTCGAGTGGATATTGCGCTTGGCAGCTACCCAGGCATATTGTCCATAAGATTCAAAGATATAATTGCCACTGGATAGCTGGATCTGACCATAGATCACATCATCTGTCAGGGTCAGATATACATAAGACCGTTCATCAGGTTGTTTGCCGACCTGACCTGTGAGTCGTTTTTCCTGCCCTGTTTCGGTGATATCTATGATTTCAGAGCAGATCTTTTCCTGGGTCTGCGGAATTAAAAACTCAAAGCTGTCACCCATCTCCAGGGTGCGGATGCTTTTTACGTCCAGCTCCACATACGCTTCGTCATACAATTCATAGGGAACTGTGGTGCCCGACTTGAAGAATGCTCTGGCGTGCTGTGACTCTTTGTTGATGGTGTAGTAGGTACTTTGTAATTCATGCTGTGGCAATCTCACGCCACTGTTATGCTGGGCAGCCGTCATCACTGCTGGCTCATGCGTAATGGCCAGTTGTAGTTCGGTCACGTTCAGTGGCGCGCTTACCTGCTTGCCCGACGTGCCCAGACCGTCTGGGAGAGTCTGCTCATTGCCATAAAACAGCAACATAACACATGACACCAACCCAACGACGCCCATTAATATGTAAGTGAACACTTTCAACATATCAATAAATTAACAAATGAAGTACTAATGGGAACATTAATTGCTCTGCCAGTATTTATCAAGTGAGATTAATAACAGTACAGGCCGCCAGCACCGCCCGAGTACATAATTAAACTAATATCAATATGTTAAAAAGGAAACACTATTTACCTTTGTTTACATTCGCCAAACTGCCGATGCGCTGGATTCTTTAATGAAAGGGCTAAATTTCACACAGATGGTGCGCATCTGAGCCTGCTGGTGCTATGCTTGAAGCTTAGGAAAGTCTCATAATACGCCTGAACACACGTACCAGAGTGCAGGCAGCAACCGGAGTACACATAGGTCGATTTAATGCAGGTTCATGATCTTACACTGATGCTGTCGTTGTGGATTGCGTCTCTTACTGGTGCGACTTTGCTGTTTGTGATCTCGAAAATGACCCAGACCATCACCGGCACCCGAGTTTGGTCCCTGGCTATGCTGCTACTTTCCTTTGCCTATTTATCACAGTTGAGCATGCAAAGCCTGGATGTTCAATGGCGCGTTTTAACCTTTAATACCTTCCTTATACTGGGGCACTCAGCCTGGCTGATCGGCACCTGGCAATTTGTCGAACGAACCCCGTCAAAACAAAAAATAGCCTGGCTGATCCTACCTGTATTGCTGATCTCCTGGCTAACAGCCACCGTCTTTCCTGAGCGAGAACTACGCATCACACTTATTGGCATTTGGCTGATAGCAGTACGTTGCCATTATGCCTGGGTGCTTTACAAGCACGCACGTCAGGATAGAAACGAATTTCTGGCCGCCAGGATCGCTATCGGGATCGTGTGTCTGGAGGTCTTTTTCTCGATTATGTATACCCTGCAAGGTGCGCTGGGAAACCTGCCACAAATCGGAGAAGCCTTCAACTGGGTAGCTGGCTATACCTGGGTTGCGGCTTTGCTGGGGATCCTGGCCGGTGCGCCGATTTTATTGCTACTCAGTGCAGGGCGCTTTGTAAAGGCGTTGGAATTTGCTGCCAATCACGACCTGCTGACCGGACTGCTCAATCGCCGCGGGCTAGCCAGACAACTCAACGAGCTGCTACCGCTGAGCAAAAGAAAGTGTGACTCACTCACCGTCATGATGATAGATCTCGACCATTTTAAGCGCGTGAACGATCTGTACGGCCACCAAAGCGGTGACCGCGCTATTGTCTGCATTGCCGATGTGCTCAAAACACACTTTCGCAGTGCCGATCTGCTGGCACGCTGGGGCGGCGAAGAATTTTGCCTGGTCCTGTTTGATATGCAACCCGACATGGCGGCAACCTGTGCAAACAAACTACAAAATGCCTTTGCACAACAAAGTCTGCAACTGGGGTTAGGTGATACTCCTTTGACCATCAGCATAGGTATTGCCTGTAGCCGCGAGATCAGCCTGCCGGGCTTCGAAACCACCCAAAATCAGGCAGACAAAGCCCTGTACGATGCCAAACATGCCGGACGAAACTGCGTGAAAGTAGCCAGCATGGCACTGAGCCTGCTCGAAGAAACGCCCTGATTTACCGTTAGGCGTTCAGCTGATAGGTCAGGCTCTCAAGCATGGTCGTAGTTGGCCGACCTATCAGGCGACCCAGTGTGCCGCTATTCTCATACAGCCAGCCCGCATTCGCCTGAGCTTCAGCATCAGCCAGCAACACCGCAAATCCGGCCGGTAATCCCAGCTGAGTCAGAAAATCTGCATAATGTTGTTCAGACACATAGTTTGTCAGTACGGTTTTGCCACTGAGCTCAGTGGCCAAATCAGCCAGTGCCTGTAAATTAAAGCTCTGATCGCCCGCCAGCTCATAGGTTTTGCCAGCATGGTCCGGCTCGGTCAGTACCACCGCTGCTGCCTCGGCATAATCCCCCCTCGCAGCACTGGCAATTCGCCCTTCATGCATTGCACCGACAATGGCGCCCGCTGCAATACTGCCAGCAATCCCTGCGCTGTAGTTTTCGTTATACCAGCCGTTGCGCAACAACACATAAGGCACATCCGACGCCTTAATCAACTGCTCAGTATCCCGATGCTCATCACTGAGTTGCATGGGTGACTTATCGGCATGCAAAATACTCGTATAAGCCAGCAGCGCTACACCTGCTTGTTTCGCTGCGTGAATAACCGCGCTGTGCTGACGTACCCGCTTGCCAATCATATTACCCGAGATAAGTAATAACTTACTCACACCCTTCAAAGCATTAGTCAAGGTTTGTGGCTGATCGTAATCTGCTGTTCTGAGTGTTACTCCAAGACGGCTTAACGCTTCGGCTTGCCCCGGGTCGCGTACCAGTGCCACTATCTGCGACGCCGGAACACGCTTTAGTAAAGCCGCGATCACCAGCCGACCCAACTGACCATTTGCACCTGTTACTGCAATCATATTATCTCTCCACTGTTTGTGTTTCATGTTGATGGGCTTATTGTCTGGCAAAATGGCTGTTATCATAAGATGGTCATTACAAAATGAAGTGTTCTGAAAATGATTACAATCAATCATGGCTCGCTAAAATTACTGGCTATCTTTGCAACGGTGATTGACAGCGGCAGTTTTGCAGCCGCCGCACGGCGTTTACACTCCAGTCGCTCACGAGTAAGTGAACAAGTGTCTCAGTTGGAATCGCAATTGAATGTACGCTTGTTGCAACGCAGTACACGTCAGTTAAAACTGACCCAGGAAGGAGAAAAAATACTGCAACATGCCCGTCAGTTAGACGGCATATTACAAAATATAGAAGCGGATCTGACGGATACTGAGCCCAGTGGCCGAGTTACACTGACCATGAATCACGACATTGCGCATAAGTTTATTCTGCCCAAGCTCGACAAACTGGCACAGCGCTATCCGAAGATTAGCCTGGATTTGATTGTCGATGATAACCCGCTCGACCTGATTGAACAGCAAATTGACCTGGCTATTCGGATTGGCTTTATTCGTGATGAATCTTTGGTTGCACGCATTCTTCATCAGGAGCGCTTTGCCCTGTTTGCCAGCCCCACATTGCTGGCACAGTATGGCATGCCCAACACAGTAGCTGAGCTGGAGGCCATGCCCTGGCTGATGCTCAAACAAACCGCCGAGCAGGGCGCACAAATGCTGTTTGATAATGAGGAGCCGGTGGTGATCCAACCCCTCCAACATCACAGTTGTAATTCACCTTACCTGTTGCAGCAAATGGTCGTGAGTGGGCTTGGCGTAGCAACCTTACTGCCTTCTACCGTGCAACAGGAGATCAGCGATGGCAAGTTAGTCACACTCTGTGAATCGTTGCACAGCGAACCGCTGGTGTTTTCACTGGTTTACCCGTCTCGTCGTCAGGTGCCACAACGTACCCGGGCCGTCATTGACTTTTTACTTTCGGAGTCGCTGTTCCACCTTTAAATTCGATTTAAGAGAATGATTAGTGCGATTTTTAGAAATTTTAAAAACTAAAAACGAATTTATACTGTTTCATATCGGCTGAGGGGACAACAACGAAGCACGTTTCCCGCAAGCCCTGGCTTAAATATTACGCACTTGAGGAAACGGTAATGACTAAATTAATTCAACTATTCGACCAAAACACAACGCTGTCTCATATTGCTGCACTGCTTGCACGCATTGGCTTGTCAGCCATCTTTATTCTCGCAGCGATGAACAAGATCCAGTACTTTGAAGGTAACGCACAGTATATGGCATCAAGCGGCCTGCCTGGCGAGTTACTGCCACTGGTCATTGCCTTTGAGTTAATCGGTGGTCTGATGATACTGGGTGGCCTGCTTACTCGCCTGACAGCCATTGCATTCGCTGGGTTTAGTCTGGTTAGTGCGCTGTTGTTCCACTTTGACCTGGCAGATCAAATGCAGTTTATTATGTTCTTCAAAAATGTTGCGATGGCGGGTGGTTTCCTGGCGCTGGCGGCCTATGGTGCGGGTAAATTCAGTATTGACCAAAAAATTCTGGCCTCTCAGCCAATCGTTAAAGGCAAGCTGGCTTAAAACCAGTTTCACTTAATATCTGAAAAGAAAATCATGAACGCGCGGTAGCTCAACGCACCGCGCGTTTTTAATTTATTCTGACGCCATGACACGCTTACCATTGGCATCAACCACCAACAGATAAGACTGGCCAAAATCACCGTTACACAAATCAATGCTATTGCCAGCGACCTCAAGCCCGTCGGCACAACTGCTGACTTCATAATAAGCGGTCACCTGACCTTTTTCGGTGGTGGTGACTTTTTCGCCCCCAACCATCACGTCATAGCTGCCATTGGCAAACAAACGCACGTTAAAAACATCCGCTTTATTTTCCTGTTTTTTGCCAACCACAGACAAACTGCGTTCACCGTCTGCTTCCCAGGCAATCACCCACAAACTGGCACCATCTTTCAGTGTGGTATTCATACGCTCTTGCTTTTCACCACTGTTACTGTCTTTAACACCCAGGTTGATCATGTTATTGATGGCTTTGTAGCTGTAGCTATATGTCTTGCCCACTTCTTTTGCAGGTACATCCGCTGACACCACACTGCCGCTGTCAAATAAACCGCTATAACCCGAACTGATAGACCGTCTTTTCGCGTGAAAATCGGCCATATAGTCCAGAGAGTTAACAAAAGACATTTTCGCATCATGGCTCAGCTGCTCGTCCAGCTCGTCACTACCTTCACCACATCCAGTCAGGGCTGCTGATAAACCCAGCAAAACTGCTAGCCCTAATCCTTTGTTGACGTTGTTCATAATCATCTCCGTAAATCCATCCAATAAAGAATAATACTGCCAGGCAATGCTTTGCCTGAGTTAAGTCTTAAACACCATCCAGGCTGATTACCCACAGCGCTAGCAAACGGTGTTGTTTATTTGTGTCTGCTCATTTTCATGGAGAAGATATTAACATGTTAATTACTTTCTCCAAGGTTGATAAATGTGCACAATTGTTTAATTCTGTAAGCAGAGTGACAGCCTTGTCATAAACACGCTTAGCCCCTCAAAATACAGATAAAAATCAATATTAATCAGCCATTAAACAATTATGGGATTGAGAGTAAAAGTAAATTAAATTTATGAAAAGTGCGTGACAAAGATGCTCAAACAAGCTGATATGTTTGAATATAGCCAGAAGATTAACCGCAACTTAAAATACAATAAATTCACAAAAAAGTAAAAACTAAAGCAACCCAGGGGCAGCCCCCGGGTTGCTTTACAGGGCTCAGATCTCCAGCACCTCTTCGTCCTCATCAATATCGCTATCATCAAAGGCCGAAAGTAAAGTCACCTCACTATGGATCAGTTCAGCGACCTCGCCAAGGTACTGACATTCAAAGACCTCAGCCACACTCAACTCAATTTGCCAGTGCACCTTAATCTCACTGAGTAGTCGCATCATCAATAGCGAGTGCCCGCCCAAGTCAAAGAAATTCGCCGACATACTGATGGTATCGGACTCCACCTCCAGCAAGCGTGCCACCACATCAACCAATTGTTGTTCCAGTGCGGTTTGCGGTGCAACATACTCTTCAGCAATGGCGGTTAACGCAACATCCGGCAATGCCTTTCTGTCTATTTTGCCATTGGCGGTCAGTGGCCAGGAGGTAATTACTTGCCAGGCCGAAGGCACCATATAAGGCGGTAAACTGTCAGACATAGTAGCCATAAGCTGATCGGTTAAGTCATCGGTTTGTTGTTGAGGGTGTGGCTCGACATACGCAACGATCAGGCCACGTGCTTTATTCACCATAACCAGAGACTGCGCAACCCGCTCATCCGCATTCAGTGCAGCCTCAATCTCGCCCAGCTCTACTCGAAAACCCCGGATCTTAATCTGATCGTCAATACGGCCTACATATTCCACTAAGCCATCCTGCTTAAACCGTACCAAGTCACCGGTTCTATAAAGCTCAGCCGCTTGTCCAGGCTCTGAAAAATAGGGGTTTGCAATAAACCGCTCTTTACTCAGCTGAGGTTGATTCAGATATCCCAATGCCAGACCATCTCCCCCCACATAGAGCTCACCCACCACACCTTGAGGCAATTGACGTCCTTGCGGGCTCAGGACCAAAATATGATCCCCCTGCACACCTCGACCAATGGGTACACCGGCACTGATACCATCATCAGCCGGCACCGGATAGCAGCAGGTAAAGGTGGTATTCTCTGTGGGGCCATAACCATTAATCACGGTAATCTCAGGCAACTCTGTTTGCACAGCGGTGACGGCTTGTGGATTAAGCACATCGCCCCCGGCCAGCACAGTGTGTAATGCCAAAGTGTCTGACTCTAATTCGCCACACACCTTGCTCCATTCCGTGAACAAACCTGAGGTCAGCCACATTGCTGTTATCCCTTGCGTACGCAACACTTTGTTGATCCCGTCTAAAGACAGATAAGTCTCGGGGTACAACACACAGCGTCCGCCATTCAGCAGTGGGCCCCAAATTTCCAGGGTGGCTGCATCAAAGGCGATATTGGCGCTTTGCAGGAACACAGTCTGGTTGTTCAGAGTCATAAAGTTAGGGTCGTACACCAGACGATTGACTGCCCGATGCGGTGTCATCACGCCTTTGGGCGTGCCCGTAGAACCTGACGTGTAAATCACATAAGCAATCGACTGCGCCGTTAGCCCTTCAGCCCTGGGCAGATCTAAAACACTCAGTGAAGACCATGGGGCAGCAGGGATATCTACCGACACTTTCGCCACCGAGCTGAAGGCGAGCACTTCATGCTGCGCTTGCTCAGTCAGGATCACAGTTAGCTGAGTATCCTCAAGCATATATGCCAGACGAGATTCAGGGTAAGTTGGATCCAGCGGTACATAAGCACCACCGGCTTTCAGAATCGCCAGTGTTGCGACCAGTAACTCCACAGAGCGGCCCAGGCACAAGCCCACTAAGGCACCTGCGCCAATCTGATGCGTTTCTCGCAGATACTGCGCCAGTTGGTTTGCACGCGCATTCAGCTCACCATAACTGAGCATCTGGTCATTCAGCTGCACAGCCACTTCATTGGGTGTAGCCGCAGCCTGTAACTCAAACAACTCATGAATACAGGACAAACGCGGATAGTTAGCACGCCCACTCTGCCACGTGTCTTGTAGCGCTATCTCCGCAGGTGGTAACACCGCCAGCGTCGACACAGGCTGATTGCTATTATCTTGCAATGCACTCACCAGCGCATGTAGCGCCGTTTCCATCCAGTCAGCAATACGTGTTGCCTCAACGGTTTGCTCAATCTGGAAGTCCAGCGTAAAGCTGGCTTGCTCGCCCAGATCGTTAACAGACAGATCAAACGGGTAATTGGTACGCTCACGAGTACTCAACAGACTCGGCGCGCCCTCATCACGGTGAGACGCAGCCTGTTCCTGAGCGGCACCATGTCCGGTATGGCGATAATTGAGGATCGCACTGAACAGTGGCGTATTACCGCTGATGGCACTATGGCTTTGCGCTTCAGCCAGCGACACCTGCTCGTAAGGCAATAGTGCCTGCAGTGCATCGTTGACCTCACTCAAGGCAACCTGAGCACTTTGCTGTCCCAGCGAAACACGCAGTGGCAAGGTATTAATCAACATGCCCATCATATGTTCTATGCCTGGCATACCATTCATCGGCCGGACATCACAGTACCAAAAACCACCTCATCACGGCCTGTGCTGGCACTCAATACCTGCGCCCAGGCAAGATGGAATAATGCAGCCGGGCTGCATTGCAGGCGTCGGGATAGCGCCCGGATTTGCTGCGACAATGCCATATCAAGCGTCGTGCTGTATTCCGCTACCGCACTGCCATCTCCGGTCACCTGAGACAAACCAAATGGCAAGGTTGGCGTATCAATGTCACCGAGCTGCTCAGTGAAAAATGCCGCCGTATCCAGCTTAGTGCTTTGCGCCATTGAACGGGCGATAAACTCTCGATAAGGCAATGGTGCAGGCAATTCAGTCTTGTTTTGTTCACTCAGCTCAGACAGCAAAATTTCCAAAGAAACATGATCGGTGATCAGGTGATGGAACTTCAGCAATGCATAAATTCTGCCCTGCTCGTCCTGTGGTGACACCATCAGTTGGATCAGCGGTGCAGATTCCAGCTCAAAGCCATGCGCAGCATTGGCTACATAGTCTTCAAACTGCGCTTTTATCTGTGCGCGCTCGAACGGCAACTCAGACACTGGTAGCTGCGCCTCACGTAATACAACCTGCACCGCCTGCGCACGGCCACGCCAGAAAATCGCAGTACGCAGCACATCATGACGCTGGATCACAAAGTTCAGCTCGGTTTTGAGTTGCGCCAGTTGAGACTCATCAGCCAGTTCGAACGCCATGGTACTGACATAAGGGTCGTGCTGCTGATTCAGCGTGTGCACAAACAACACCCCTTCCTGTAGCGGAGCAAGTGGATACATATCCTGCACGTTTGCAGCGCCACCAGGCACCTGCGCAATCAGAGTGTCTATGCTGTCCTGTGTCAGTTCAATCAAAGGCAACATGTCCGGGGTAATGGTGCTCGCCTGCTCGGGAATAAGGTTTTGAGGCACGCTGAATTCAAATTCAACCTGCGGTTGTGCGTCCAAATGCGCAGCCATCACACTCAGGCTACCCGCCTTAAACAAAGCCTGTGCCTGGCACTGATAGCCCAGTTGTTTAACCCGAGACAGTAGCTGCATGACCAATAAAGAGTGGCCACCCAGCGTAAAAAAGTTAGCATCACGGCTAATTTGCTCTACCGGCAGGTTCAGGACATCAGCCCAGATTGCAGCCAGCGTGCGCTCGGTATCGCTCTGTGGTGCAACATAATCGCGGCTTAAATCCGCCTGCTCAGGCGCTGGCAGCGCCTTGCGGTCAATTTTACCGTTAGGGGTTTGTGGCCATTCGTCAATCAACACAAAACTGGCCGGGATCATGTACTCAGCTAATGATTGACCCAGTGTCTCAACGATCGACGCTATCAGCGTCTGCTGCGCAGCTTGCGCCTGCTCTGCAAGCGGTTTAACGTAAGCAACCAGGCGCTGATTACCCTGCGTATCCGACAACGCCATCACCAGTGCAGAATCAACTTCGTGATGCTCACCGATATGATATTCAATTTCACCCAGCTCAATACGTAATCCGCGAATTTTTACCTGATGGTCCATTCGACCCATATATTCTATGGTGCCATCATCACGAAAACGCACCAGATCGCCGGTTTTATAGAGCCGCGAACTTGGCAATGTATCCTCAAACGGATTATCAATAAACCGCTCAGCTGTCAGCTCAGGGCGATTATGATAGCCGCGCGCCAGACCTTCACCACCAATATGCAACTCACCGCAAGCACCTTGTGGCAGTAAGTTAAGGGCCTCATCCAGGATCACCAGCTGAATATTCTGGATTGGTTTCCCGATTGGCACGCTGCTGCCGTGTTGCTGGCTGCAATCCCAATAGCTCACATCAATGGCCGCTTCGGTCGGACCATATAAGTTATGCAGTTGTGCCGAAGGTAAACTCGCTCTGAACTGTTCAACGTGGCTGATCTGCAGCGCTTCGCCACTACAGAACACCTGATTAATGGACGTACAACGAGCCAGATCGCCATGCTCCAGCATCACACCCAGCATAGAGGGGACAAAGTGTAGTTTCGTGATCCCCGCAGCCACAATCAGCTCGCTAAGGTATTCCGGCTCTTTGTGACCACCCGGTTTGGCAATCACCAGCTCCGCCCCTTTGAGCATAGGCCAGACGAATTCCCATACAGATACATCAAAGCTATAAGGCGTCTTTTGCAAAATTCTGTCGTCCGGGCCACAGCCGTATTCGTTGTCCATCCAGTCAATGCGGTTATGCAGCGCCTGATGCTCAACCAACACACCTTTAGGTAGCCCGGTAGAACCTGACGTGTAAATGGTGTAGGCAAGATTGCGAGCATTCAGACCAATGTCACTCACTGCAATATTGGTATCTGGATAAGCGCTAAAATCGAACTCATCCAGTCGCGTAACGCTTGCTTCCCCAAGACTTACTCGCTCGGCAACCACAGCTGTGCTAAGTACCACAGCCGCATTGGCATCTTCAACCAGGTAAGCCAGGCGTGCCGGAGGCAACTCGGGGTCCAGCGGCACATAAGCGCCACCGGCTTTGAGAATACCCCAAATCCCGATCACCATTTCCAGCGAGCGCTCTACACACAAGCCCACTAACGAATCCGGTCCGATATTGTGCTCCGCGCGCAGATAATGGGCCAATTGGTTGGCTCTGCTATTGAGCTCACCATAGCTCAGAGTCTGCTCACCAAAGCGCAGTGCAATCTGCTCCGGAGCCGCTGCGGCCTGTTGCTCAAACAATTCGTGAATGCACAGCTCGCGCGGATAATCCAGCGCTGTGTCATTCC
>NZ_JACEQV010000004.1:0-322959 GCF_015356275.1 Pseudoalteromonas sp. PPB1
AAACGTTCGGGTATGACAGCCTGAACCGGGTTACCAGCAGTGCGATATCAGGGGGGCCGAGCACCACAATCAGCTATAATGAGCTGGGTAACATCACCTATAAAACAGGTGTGGGCCATTATCATTATCAGTCGAGCCGCCCCCATGCGGTGACGAAAGTCACGGGTGACAGAGCCAATACCTACCAGTACGATGCGGCGGGTAACATGGTGAAGGACAATGCCCGTGAGCTGGTATACAACACCTTCCACAAGCCGGTTTACATCAAAAAAGACAGCTACTGGATGGAGTTTGCCTACTCGGGTTCTGGTAAGCGTTATAAGCGTACTGAATTTGGTGGTGAAAAAGGTTTACTGCTGCCTATCCTCAACGGGGATATCAGCACCTTTATTCCAATCGCACAGGAAACCCGTTATGTGGGTAATGTGGAGTTCGTTCGCTATGGTGGCCAGAGCACCTGGGTGAGCAAGCGCTACATTGCGGGCAAGGTACTTATTACCACAGTGAACAATCAGGCGACGACACGCTTTATGCTGGACGACCATCTGGGTTCAACGCATGTGATAGCGGATGCCAGTGGTAAGAAAGAGCAGGTGATGAGCTTTGATGTGTTTGGTGCACGGCGAAACGCAACCACCTGGGCGAGAGACTTCAGTGACCAGAATAAGTTCACCAGCAAGCTGACACTACGCGGTTACACGGGTCATGAGCAAATGGATGAGGTAGGCCTGGTGCACATGGGCGGGCGTATTTACGACCCAATCCTGGGACGTTTCTTACAGGCAGACCCGATGGTGCAGGCACCGGAGAATATTCAAAACCTGAACCGTTATTCGTATGTGGTTAATAACCCGCTGAATAAGACTGACCCCAGTGGATATATCTTTGCGACGATTGCGGTATGGGCACTGAATGCGGCAATCAGCCAGGGAATCATCACGGGTGTGACAGCGACTGTACTCAGTGGTTTGCTGACAGCTTACTCTTACTATGGCCTGGCACAAACAGCAGTAGGCATCATTCAGGCCATTAATGGAGGGGGAACGGCAATGGCCAATTTCCTAGGTGGTTATGCTAAAAGCTGGGCAGAAGGGTGTGCACTTTCGGTTGCCGGAGTTGGCTCCTGTGATGTGCCGTTTAGTGAGCTTAAGGCACTCTACGTTGCTGGCAGCACACTTATGGATATGGCTACATCTGTGAATAAAGCTAAGGCATCCGAAGGAGCTAAAGATGCTATCAGTGTAACTGCCGCTGATGCTGAAGTAGAAGCACCTGAAAAAGAGGAAACCGCTAAGACGGAACCGCCAAAAGATATTGTTGGTACCCCAGAAATGGACAAGAAAGCAATAGAATTATTAGGCGGTATGACAGATACTAAAAAAGAGCAGTCCGTTGTCGTGAAAAAAGATGGTGGATTGATACAGCCTGACAAATGTGTGAACGAGAAATGTTCGTTTTCTATCAAACCATCGGATGATCTCTCATTCGTTGCTCATACCCATGTTGAAAGTGACGAATCTAATCGAAAGCTTAGAAAATTGATCAATGAGAAGCGAGAAATACCGGGTCCCGGTGACCATGGTTTCCTGGAGAAAAAGAATATTCCTAACTATATAAAAACCCCAACTGGTGCTATCAGGGTGCTGGAAAAGGTCGGTGGACAATATCGGGTCAGAACGCTGTCGGGTGAAGCAGTTCCGACAGAGTGGAAACCAAAGGACGCCGTAATTTCAATTAGCGCTATTAGAAGGGCAAGAAGGGGTAGGTAATGACACCAATGAAAAGTTACCTTATGCTTTGTATCCTTGTTTTCTCATCACTTGCTCAGGCAAGTGATGAGAAAGAACAATACAAACGAACGGTATTTGAAGAGTTACTCAAGAATCCAGAAAATTACCACGACAATTCCATCAGTATTCGCGGTGTGTACTTATTTGGCTTGGATTTTTCTACACTATTTCCAGATTATGAAAAATATGAAAAAGACGATTTTGAGAACTCTATTAGTTTAGTACTTCCTGATGACTCAAATCTCGAAACGGCATATCAGCTCAGTGAACTTCATGGAAAGTGTGTGGAGGTTACAGGTGTTTTTGATGCGGCCTTTAGAGGGTATGGAGGGTTTAATAAAGGAACGCTAATGAAAGTGTTTAGTATTGAGCCCTGTATGAAGCATAATTAGCAGAGCGCTTGATATATAACATTAATGCAGAGCTTTCTCGCCACCTATTGTCTTAAATAGGTGGCGTTTTTGTGAAAGACACTAACTCGATTCAAGAGACAAATAGAGGCTGTCTATGCTCACTTAAGCTAAGTATTCGCTCCTAAATAACGATTTTTTAGTGACTTGTTAAATAGATATATTTTTTGTCGCACAGCCTTAGCAGATCACTTTGCTTACTTCTCAGCATACTGAGATGCGGTGATAATAGGTGCCATGCCCGTGTGAGTTGCCCTTTTGTTTACATTAGAAATAGCTGTATGCAATTGATGATGGGGGTGTGAACTTGTGGTTTATTTTTTGTTCTTTTTTGGGTACCATTGTACCGATAACTAATAAAAGGACGTAATGACAATGAAATTCTCTACACTTGCTATTTCCGCTTTATTCATCACTTTCGCTGGTCAGGCTGCTGCAAGCTGCGATAAGTACAGCTGTGAAGGCGTATCGAACGTTGTATTTTCTTCGGTTGTTGCCAACACCACTCAGGTAAAAGTGAAGTTCCCTCAGGGTACCAATGCCACTTTGGCTTGTAACCTGGACCAGGAAGAAGCGGCTGCACTGAATAAAACCAGCGAAAACTATCGCAATATGCAGTCTATGCTACTGACTGCTGTTGCCGCGAACCTGCCCGTTAAGCTCACTTTTAATCAGGCTTCTGCGAACTGTCAAATCGATGAAGTTGAAGTGAAGGTGGTTGAATAACACCACCGACCAAATTGTCGATATGGCTATACCACTGTGCTCAAGTCAGAGCACTGCATTCAGGTATCCTGATTTTGTGTACAACAGGCTGCCTGTGTCTCTGTGACACTATCAAGGCCCCGGGTGGGAATTACGCTCATTCTGGGTCTGCCAGCGCGCGCGATGTGTCTTTAAACTAAATGAGTGTAAATGCAGACAGGTATTAACGTCAGATAAAAATAAAAAACAAAGTGAGCAAACATGTTTAAGTATAAAGGAACCCTGGCCCTGATGCTGGGGGCTTTTAGTGTGTCGGGACAGGCCAGCCCGGTCACCCCCAGCAGCGATGTCTGGGGAGACAGTAATGGCCACCTCTATTATCAACAGCCTGTTAAACAGGTCACCACGGCGGATGACGCCCCGGTCAGTATTCGTGTTCACAACGCCATGCCCTATGTGCGTGTGGTCGAAACGGCAAACGGATACAAACTGGAGTATCTGTCAAAGCAAGATTTTACGGCACTACGCAATGAACTGGATGTGGTTGGTAAGCGTCTGCGTAGTGATTTTGACGGAGATGGTCAGCCCGACATTCTGATGCAGTCCGATCTTGGACATGAATTGCTCATTTCAAATGGCCAGGTACGCCCTTACCGTATCGGCATTGACCTGCGTGACATCGGTGTTCAGATGCAGGTACGCGATGTAAACTATGATTTTCGTAGTGACTTTGTGAACCCATCTGCCGAGCTGGTACATTATGCCCAGGCGACGGGTCTGAGTTCGGCCATCAACACCAATGATTATGTGGGCTCACTGTCGGCAGAGAGTAACGTATCACCCAGTGGTGAGTTTACTTATTCCATTCCCATCACCATGGGCGAATCAACGGGTGGACTGAAGCCATCGGTTTCTCTGAGCTATGCGTCTAACCCCAACAATGGTCATGTGGGTGTGGGATTTGCCATTGGCGGACTCAGTGCCATTACCCGCTGTGAGCAGAATATGGAAACCGACGGTAAGGCCGGTGCGGTTAACTTTGATAGCAATGACCGCTTTTGTCTGGACGGCCAGCGTCTGATTGTGAAATCGGGTCAGACTTATGGCGCCAACAACACGGAATACCGTACGCGTCAGAACAGTGGCCAGAAAATCATTGCCCATACTTCCAGCACAAGCACAGGTCCGTATGCCTTCACGGTAACGGATGTGAAAGGCAATAAATATACCTATGGTAAGTACAGCAGCACCTCGGATGCGTTGATTAACTCAAAGCAGGGTAAGGCATTTGCCTGGGCACTGAAGCGTGTTCAGGATGCTTCGGGTAACTACTATACCTACCACTATACTAAGGTCAGCGGCAGTCTGGAGTATTACCCGACGGCGGTGAAGTATTCGGGCTATGGTACAGGCGGCACCCGCAATGAAATCCGTTTTACCTGGGAAGACCGTGTAGATAAGAACAAAGTCTCTTATCTGAAAGGGAACAAGGTTGGCCTGACCAAGCGCCTGAAGCAAATTGATTCCTATTACTCAGGGAATCTGCTGCGTAAGTATAAGCTGACGTACCGCTATATCGGCACCGGCGTTACACAAAGTGCGCTGCAAAAAGTGCAAGCCTGCTCGTCGGACAACAGCTGTTTGTCACCCACTGTGTTTAACTGGAAGACGCGCGGTAGCATTCGTCTGGGGTCAGACATTGGTCGTGATTACTCCAGAAACAGCCGCTATAAAGCGCACCAGTTTATGGATTTCAATGGGGATGGCCTGACCGACATCGCGTTTGTGCGTAACGACCGGGGCAGCTCGTCAGATCATTTATACATGATCCCGAATACGGGTCGCGGGTTCGGCGATGAGCGTCGTTTTCATGATATTGCTACGAAAACCTTCCGCAAAACCTGGAAAGTCATTGACTATGATAAGGATGGCAAAGACGACATTCTGTATATGAAGGGCAGCAGCCAGTACTGGCAGCTGATGCGCCATACGTCAGCAATGAATTTCACCACTACCCAACTGACGGGGATCAGTAAGCCGAGCTCAGATGACAACACGCGCTTTTTAGACATAGACGCAGATGGTTACCCGGAGCTGTTGCATTTTGTGGGTAACAAGCTGTCTTATCAGAAAGGTATTAAAACGGGTCTGGCTAGCGGTCAAGCAAAAGCGCTGAAGTTCAACCTGTCGGCACCGAGTGGCTCAACGGCGACTATGATGTCGTACGATAAAGAGGACAACACCTTTCAGGCGATGGATTTTAATGGGGATGGTCGCGCTGATTTCCTCGCTAAAGTGCGAGTGAGTACTTATTATGACGATATTGACCCACCCTGTGAAAGACCGCCTTTCTGTGAAGCTCCCAAAGGGATTGAACCCACCCCAATGGCGGTTAAGGTTAACCATGTAGGGGCCTCTTCAAGTCTGGCAGATCGATTTGGTGGTCAGGTTGAGCGCATCGGTGGTGGTACGGTCACACAGCGTAGTGAATCAACACCCATTACCCCGGTTAATCTGAGTCAGCTGAATCCGGTGAATATGGTGGGTGGCCCGGCAGCCAGTGCGTTATTACAAGCGGAGCAGCAGGCAGCGCAGGTACAGTCACTGAGCCGGACATCTGGCCCTATTACCACTCAGGGCTATCGTAACAGTTACTACTGGAAAATCCTGGTTTCAACAGGGAATGACACCTTTGCAGAGCTTTACTCTTTAGGTAGTACCAGTTCGTATAAAGACATTCAGGCGGTTGAGCTGAATGGCGATGGTCTGGCAGATATTCTGTACCGCAACAGTAACAATGACTGGTATGCCCGGATCAACACAGGCACAGGGTTTGCCAGCGGGATCAAGTTATTTAACTATGACAAGCCAAGCCTGAAGGTGTTTGATATCAATGGTGATGGGATCCCAGAGGTATACCGTGAAGATCACGGAGATCATTTTTACTTTTATAACGGCACGAACTTTACGTACCGCAAAATGACTTCTAATGGGTCGAACTATGACTTCACGACTTATATGGACGTCACGGGTGATGGCAGCGCAGACAAACTGGTATTCCAGGGTCGTATGGGCTTATATCAGAACTCGGATGCACCGACCAACCTGATCTCGTCGGTACGAGACGGATTTGGTGCGTATACGACGGTGTCGTATTCGACGCTGAACAACCGCAATATTTACACACCACATAATGATGCCCGCACCAAGAGCTGGGGCAATGGCCGCGTTACGGATGTGAAGTCCGGCGCCCGTGTGGTGAGCATTCTGGAAACAAAAGGCGAAACCATTAAGTACAAGTATCACGGTGCGAAGGCCCAGGTGGGTCGTGGTATGCTGGGTTTCCGTCAGATTGAAATGGAAGCGGTCAATGGCGGGACTAAGGTTGTTACAACCTATCGTCAGGATGGCGATTATCGGGGCAGCCCGGAGCGGGTTCAGACCTATGTACGTTATGGCAGCGACACGTCCACCGGTGGCGGCTCAGGTGGTGGCTCCGGCGGAGGGTCGGGTGGCGGCTCCGGTGGCGGTGGTGACTTAGATCCTTGTGAAGTATTTCCGGAAAGCTGTAACTGCTCCTGGCAACCTGGTGAGCGTTGCGAAGCACCAAAGTTTGCACCAATAGATACTCTGGCTGCCTCAGCCAGGACTTTCAGTGCGGCAGAGGGCATTTCTGCTGCTGGGATACAGGCATCGCCTGTACAGGTAAGCAGTGCACAGTTTGCAACGCTGTCTACGGCGTCGGTGAATACCAGTATCTGGCGTCTGAAATCAGATATGACGTCGACTTTTGGTCGTAAGCAGGCAACGAGTTTTGTTACTGCCAATAGCACCAAACCCTATATTGTCTATCCGTCCAGAACGGTTACTAAAACCTATAGTACGGATGTCAGCAGTCTGACGTTGATAGCGACCAAAACTAAAAATGTTACGGTGGACAGTTACGGTAATCCGTTAACGCAAAGCAGCATAGTTGATTCGAAAAATGGCTATGCAAAGACAGACACAAGAAATACTTACAGCTACAGCAATTACGGTGGCCGGGTTACTAAAACGGTGGAGACCAAGCGTTATCTGAACCGTTTGAATGGCACAAATAAAGGGAACTATCAGAACACCCATACCTCAACCTTTGCCTATGACAGCAAAGGGCGCCTGATTAAGTCAACCGCAGATAACGGTGTGGTGAAAAGCTATACCCTGAACAGTTATGGCCTGATCACTAAAGAAACGGTTTCTAAGTCAGGCTTACCTACCAAGACGCTGGAAACCTATTATGACAGCACCTACCGTTTGGTCACGGGTGAGAAGAACAGCCTCGGGCATCGCAGTTCCATAGGTTATGACAGCCTGGGTCGTAAGTCTTATACCCAGACTGCCAATGGTCAGCGGACTTACTACACCTACGATAAACTGGGTCGCCTGACAGGAGAAACTTCAACTCCGGCTGACAATACAAGCAAGACTGGCGTTAAGGCACTGAGCAGCAGCGAGAGTAAATACTGGTGTACCAGTAGTAATGGCTGTGTGAGCGGTGCGGCGTATTACGAGGAAAGTGTGTCTGAGAGCGGGCCTACCAGCCGACAGTACTTTGATAAGTATGGTCGTGTGTTGCGTGAGTCTGGTATGTCCCTGAGTGGTACATTCATCAACGTTGATTATCTGTATGACACCAAAGGTCGTAAGTACAAAGAGTCCATGCCTTACTTCCACGGTGGCACGCCACTTTGGAATGTGTACAAATACGATAAGCAGAATCGGGTTGTACAGATAACTAAGGCAGATGGCTCTATCTGGAAAACCGAGTACAACGGCGAGAGTGTGACCACGGTTAACCCGTCTAATCGTAAAAATACCCAGCTGACAAATGCGATAGGCCTGCTGGTCAAGGTCACAGATGCAAACAGTAAATCGGCATACTATGAGTATGATGAAAATGGTAAGTCACGCCTGCTGACTGGCCCTAAGGGCAATAAGATCCAGGTCAGTTATGATAAGTACGGCAATAAAACCCGTGTAATCGACTCTGACAAGGGCACCATCAATTACAGCTATAATGCCTATCATCAGGTAACCCGAGAGTCAGACAGCAATGGCAATGTGATCACGTATCAATACGATGTACTGGGCCGAAACACAGAAGTACAGCGCAAGCGCGGTGGCACGAAGCTTGAGCATCATGTGGTGAATACCTATGACAGTGGTGCGTATGCCAAGGGGATGATTGCTGTGACGACCGACAGGGTCACAGGATTTACCGAGCGTGTTTACTACGACAGTTTTGGTCGTAGCCGCGAAAAGCATACGGTGATTGACGGCACTACTTATAAAGAAGTTAAGCATTATAATAATGCCGGTCAGTTATATAAAGAGACAGATGCGTCGGGCAAGTCAGTGACTTACCACTACAATGCGCACAAGCACATGAGCTCCCTCAAAGACTTGCAGACGAACAGTGTCGTCTGGCAGGCCTCGGCGGCGGATGCCTTTGGTAACGTCACCACAGAGAAACTGGGTAGTCGCATTACCCGGACTAAGGTGTTCGATCAGAAGACCGGTTTGCTGACCAGTCTGAAGTCAACGGGCAGTGGCACGTTACAGAACTGGGCCTATAACTGGAGTAATCTGGGTAACCTGAATTATCGTCAGGACCATACGATTGGTAAGAAAGAAACGTTCGGGTATGACAGCCTGAATCGGGTCACCAGCAGTGCGATATCAGGGGGGCCGAGCACCACAATCAGCTATAATGAGCTGGGTAACATCACCTATAAAACAGGTGTGGGCCATTATCATTACCAGTCGAGCCGCCCCCATGCGGTGACGAAAGTCACGGGTGACAGAGCCAATACCTACCAGTACGATGCGGCAGGTAACATGGTGAAGGACAATGCCCGAGAGCTGGTATACAACACCTTCCACAAGCCGGTTTACATCAAAAAAGACAGCTACTGGATGGAGTTTGCCTACTCAGGTTATGGTAAGCGTTATAAGCGTACTGAATTTGGTGGTGAAAAAGGTTTGCTGTTGCCTATCCTCAACGGGGATATCAGCACCTTTATTCCAATCGCACAGGAAACCCGTTATGTGGGTAATGTGGAGTTCATCCGATATGGCGGCCAGAGCACCTGGGTGAGCAAGCGCTACATTGCAGGCAAAGTACTTATTACCACAGTGAACAATCAGGTGACGACACGCTTTATGCTGGACGACCACCTGGGTTCAACGCATGTGATTGCGGATGCCAGTGGTAAGAAAGAGCAGGTGATGAGCTTTGATGTGTTTGGTGCACGGCGAAACGCGACCACCTGGGCGAGAGACTTTAGCGACCAGAATAAGTTCACCAGTAAGCTGACGCTACGTGGTTACACGGGTCATGAGCAGATGGATGAAGTGGGCCTGGTGCATATGGGCGGGCGTGTTTACGACCCTATTCTGGGACGTTTCTTACAAGCAGACCCCATGGTGCAGGCACCACAAAACATTCAAAACTTTAACCGCTATTCGTATGTGGTGAATAACCCGCTGAATAAGACAGACCCCAGTGGATATATCTTTGTTACCTTAGGTGTTGGCCTGCTAAAACACGCAATCTTGAACGGTTTCATTACTGGTACCTTGGCAGCTGCTATTACTACTGCAATTACTGCGTATGAGTTCTACAGCACAGTGCAGTTTGTGGTAGGTGTGGTTCAGGCCATTGATGGTGGCGGAACTGCAATGGCAAATTTTGCCGGTGGCTTTTTAAAGGGAGCTATCAAGAGCTTTGGAGTAAATGCCTTGCTAAGTAGCACTGGATTGGGTCATGAGGCGGATGAATGGGCTGATTATCAATCTGAACTGGCCGATGAGTATGGGCTTGAAGGGTTGTCAGATTATTTTGCTGAAGAAGCCGCTGAAATCCGAGCTGATAGAGAGCTAAATACTAAAGAGCTGACAGCGAGTCTGGCACTTGGGAACACTAATATGGGCAGGCGGGATGCTGAAGCGATGCTCGCTGGCAAAGTCACAGGCGAAGAGCTCACCATGGAGCGCATCGAGGTTGTTGGTTTTGCAGTTTCTTTTGCGCCCGCGGTAGGCACCCCTGCATGGCTGTATCGCGTTTATCAATCCAGCCGTATATTTAAGCAAGCGAGGGTTGTTACAAACAGCATAGCTCGTTTATCTGATGATCTAGCAGGAACCTTTGCTGGTGGAAGATATACTTCAAGGGTGCTAGATAAAGATATGGTATTGTACCGAGCCGGTACAGGAGATAGGCCACTGGGGCAGTTTTTTTCAAAAGATAAGCCCATAAGCGAGATTCAAACAAGAATTGATAAAGCAGTATTACCTGTGTGGCCCGGCGGTGCAAAGTCTCCGATCGACACCGTTTTTAAAGTTCGAATTCCCGCTGGAACGACAATTCATACTGGCCGTGTTGGCTCTCAAGGTGGTCACTTTGTCGGTGGTACTCAACAGATAGTAGTTGAGACACCTTGGTTGCTTAAAGGTGTTAAGGTTTTAGGTAGCTCGCCTCTAAAATAGGAATATATATGAAGAATGTAACTTTGTTAATTTCGGAAATTGAAAAAATTATTGAGCTCCTTGTCTCAGTTGGCGAAACAAACTGGGCCGGTTCATTCAATAACTTTAGGCAAAAATTAGATTCCACCAATGCGGAGAACTTAGAAACTCTTCGTAGTGAAATTCTGAGAGTATATGGCGGAATGGGATCTTTTAGTGACCTTGTTTTATATGAGCAAGGTCAGCCTATGATAAAGGAAAACCAAAAGTTAGATGAGTTGAGAACAGAGCTATTTCGCATCTTAAACGATAGATAAAGTTACGAAGGAGGTAACAACTGTTGCTCAATGGATGAGTTAAACAGAATACACTAAGTCCATAAAAGGCAGTGTATAAAATTTGAGTAGATACCCATCTTACAATGGCGTACAGGATGTACGCCGTCTACCTTTAGATAATGCTCAATGTTTTGAGGCTGGCGGATTATGCCAATGGCAAGGAAGAGGCAGGTTAGCTTATTAGACACTAAGCACTACCACTTTATACCCGGTGTGTCCTCCGGGTATTACTGTGCGGGAAAGGCTGTGCAATGGGCATGAATTTTGGAAAACATATATGGACGCTCCAGCGGTATCAAGCTATCTCGCTCTTTTACGTGTTTTACTAATCCCGATACTTAGTCTAGTTCGCTGTAAATGTGTTTCCTTTTAAAAGAGTGACGATTTAAATAACATTAATAATTTTTATAATAAAAAACGAGGGTGAAAAAATGGGAAAAATTATCGTAGTATTACTTGGGATTTTATTTTCAAGTAACTTAGTAGCCTCTGATTTTACGGGGAAAAAGCTCACTGGCGCAGCTGCTTATCATCATGATGGCAAAAGTATTTTATTTGTCAAAATTAATGATACTAACCACATGGCAGCCTGCGCAAATACCAAACGTTTTGCCATTGACAGCACAGCTGCAAACTTCAAGGAAATGGTCAGTGTTGCGATGATGGCTTATGCAACAGGGGAGACAGTTCATATAAAAGGTATAAAGGACAGTTGCAAATACTGGAGTAATTCTCAGGATTTGAAAGGCATTGCGATTGGTTCAATACCTTTTTAAACTTTAGTTTTCCAAAGGTGGTTAAATAACCTATGTCCACTAATTTAAACCACTGCTTCAGGGCGTAATAATAGCGCCGTTAGCTGTGATTCGTTGATTTTGAGCTGACTAGTATTTCGGTATAAACATATGGACGCTCTTGCGATGTAAGGCTGAATGGGGCTGCGAGATAGCTGATGTAAGCTATCTCGTTCTTTTATCTGTTTTGCCATTCCCGATGTTTGGCGCAGTACTCTGTAAATGTGTTGACCTGATATTTATTGGGCTGGTTGATTATTCTGCATCCTAAATGAGTTCCTAGCATGCAAACCTGTACTTTCCTGAGACTCCGACCTAACCATTTAAAGCAGAGCCACAGTTGGCTTGTGAATTTATGGGGAAGTTACACCCGAGTCATCTCGATTAAGGAGCAAACCCTAAAATTACACTAGCCGCCAGATAAACCGATGGCCCTTTACAACTAGGGCCTAGTCGGTTATCTAGGCGAAAGTTTAATTCTGTGGTTCCCACCAGTTTGGTGTCTTACCAACCTGTAATGCAACGGCGTTCAATTGCACTAAAGGCAGCCTTTCTTTGGTACTGACAATTGTGGTGGCAAATATAGTTGGTGTGAAAACTATCATACTGTTGGGCGCCTGTGCTCCTGATGCAGCTTGCCAGTTAGCAAGGTTCTGGGTAACCACTTCTGCTGCATCTGCAACCTTGTCGTTGCTGACAACCTGTTCAAACAAAAACACCGGAAGATCTGTATTGAATGTTGATGCTTCGCTCGATAAGCCCGGCGTGACACTGGGGTCAGCCTGGTGAGCCATCACTTGATAGCGATAGTTGATCGCACTTTCATACCTGAGTGCTGGCCTGGAACCATTGGTAATACTCCCTGGAGGGGGCGTCTTAAGTTGTTGCAATAGCTGCTCAACCCCAGCTTGCAAACTGTCTGCATTTGGCAGTTCAACATTTTGTCCCACGTTAATCAAAGGCACTACTGGGTTTGGCCAGTATACGGTCTGAGTATGATAGACAAATGCAGTATTCGTTGTCTCGGGTGATGGCGCCAGATTGCGATTTCGTTCGGTATAAGCACTGGGGCGAACACTTTGGAAATCAAGAATATAGAAATTGGTCCAGTTCAACTCTAAATCAACAGGCAATTCATCTTGCTCGGCAATATAAGTCATGCTGCGATTATCCGCTTCATGAGGCATTTGCCGATAGCCGGTGATCTGTGGCCAGGGTGGGATCTCCTGACTTTGCTCGTCAATAAATACCAACAGCAAGTCCCCACCTTCAAGTTGATCAATAGCATAATGCCATGACTGGGTGTCATCTTGCTCGGCCAGTTTGGTTGCTTCGCTATTTGGTTGCTCTGGAGCGTGCCAGCTAGGCCAAGTGTTTGCGACCCCTGTGACCAATTCGCTAAACTGTGTAACTGCATCACGATTTTGCTCTGAATCCTCTCGACCGATAGCATTGATATTTGCTGCCAGTTGCGGATATTCAAACTCGAACCTAGCGAGAGCCTCAAACAGATCTTCAGGTGCCGGACGAGAGGCAACTGCACTTTGGCTGCTCATTAGCAAAGGCTTTTCACTTAAATCGTTGAGCGGCAGGTTAAAGTGCAGCATTAAGTTTAAAGTATCCTGACTGGCAACCGGACGCGCCATGCTTACACTGAGATTCCAGCTTAATGCATCACCGATTGTATTAATGGTTTTATGCTGTACAGCACTGACTTTGCGCAATACTGGCAAAGGAGGGTAGGTCCGCAGCGGTATAGGAATACGCACATCACCAATAGGTTTGGTCAATGTATTTTGATGCTCGTCGGATAAGTTTTTAGGATTCTGCTGAAGCACATAGGTCAACCAGCTGGAAGGCACATAGCCACACTTGGATGCCCTACTATCCCTTAAATGCTCAAGTTGACTTATCTGATAATTCAAACTGGTATTCACTGCGTTTTGCCGTGCGGGATCTTTGGCTGAGATCAGTGAATTTAGCCATCCTTTACCATCCACCAATGACAATGTTGCCGGAGTCAGCGAAAAAGGCAACTCACTTTGTTGCGATGCTGACTGGCTCTGTAAAGTCCCATATAATCGTGGCGGATATGCCTTGTCTCCATCAGGCTCCAACTCGCCATTGAGTTTGACATTGGCTTGCAATTGCATCAGCGCAGAGAAACCATAGTCCTTGCTAAGTGATTGTAACAGCGCCTGACGCCAAGTTTGTTGCGCAGAATTGATATCCCCACTGCCTTTGGCGAGGTTGTAGATATACTCGATGCTGTCGCCTATGGTTTCAGCGAGACTTTCTTTGTTGTTGACGAAGGGGTTGTATAGCTCATTGTCATGTGTCGACGCTCGGGCTGTACCGGTTGATATCATTGGGCTGAATACAGTTTCGACAGCATTGAGAAACTCCGCGCCCCAGGTATCCATATCGACTCCGTTGAATATCTGCGTCGTATCCTGCCATTGGCCGTCTGTGCTGTAATGCCTCAGGTTATCCACTTTGCGAGAAATTAACCGAGTACTCAATGGCGGCGGGGCATAATAAACCGGTTGATGCTGCTCGTCATTGAGGATCTCTACTGAAGTACCGCGTAGTTCACTCCAACGTTGCAGCCAAATGCTGCGCTTGCCAAATGACTGGTGGCCAATCTGGCTATCCATACCGGTAGCAACTTTAACCGTTCCCTCAGCATCGTCAAATTGATAGTAGGCTTTTTCAAAAGCAATCGCAAAAGTCGTCAGGCCACTAGGGGAGTTGGTTTTGTCATCATCATTATTGTTCGGAATAACTGCTTTTTGCTCTACCGGCTGTATCGCGGATATCACCCGGCGCACATTGGGCACTAAGCTGGCAATTTCATCCTCCACATTACGACGATAAAACTCAATACTCACCTGAAGCCGCTGTAAGTCATTTTTCCATGTCTGTGGGTAGTTTTTATCTAAGGGCAGCTCGATGCTGACAGGGGAAAAAGGCGCATCTGGGTTAGCATTAGTAAGCCATACAATCACTTTTTCGATAAATGTCAAAAGGTTAGCCTGTACTTCATCTCCCTTGCTGGTTTTGTATATCAGCCCTCGGTTTAGCACCTCACTGGTGCTTACCCCTGTGTTCATGTTTTTGTCAGCTAATTGAGATGCTATTAATTGATAGTGTTGCAGTATATTGAGTCTTTGAGGTTCGTTTACTTGGCCCAAGTCATCCAGGATAATGTTGCTATCCAGGACAAACTCGAAACGTAGTTTATTGCCGCTGTTATCAACTACTTTGTAACTGGTGGTGACCCCAACCCAGTCACCGATGCCGAGAATGTTGTCATTGTATTGTACAACTAAGTCCGTTTTACGATTGAAGCTATCGGGCAGGCTGTTGCCAAATACATCCTCACTGGAGATCTCAATGGTTAGTACATCGCCAATAGCAGCGTAACGTCCGTCTGGCGTGCTCAAATCACCGCTGGCAAAGTTCTGTTGGTATAGCCATTTTGGTTTGATGTCACTAACATCCTGTGGCGTTTGTCCACGGCTCCAATTGTACTTTTTCGGTTGGCCGTTAATAGCAGTAACTCGATAGCTAAGTATCTGGTAAAGTCCTGTAAGGTAGTCGCTGCTAATGGCATCGGCTTCGATTGGCGCATTATCCCATTCGACCTGCCAGCCAACGTCGCCACCTGGATAAGCTGCATTATATTGCTTAATAGGCGTTCCTAAGCTATCTGAGGCCAGAGTAGCGAAAATACCATTGTCTTTTTCAGGTGGGCTACCAATCAAGGCATTTTGCCATGGCGCGGTGCGAATTATACTGTCCTGTTGGGCAAGTTGAACCAGCAAGATCAGTTCCGCGTTACCTTGTTTGAACAGACTTTTGTCTAAGCCTTCGAGCTGTAAATAGAATCCTTTACTATTGGTTGTTGAAACCTCCCATACCAATTGCAGGAAGTCAATTTTCTGCTGCACACTCTCTGCGGGTTTAGAATAATTGATACAGTTGATAGGTCCATCGCTATCGGTGACATCTGCCCCATTTTGCCCACCTGGCATATTATTGGTGGATAAATCTGTACGAACTAATACTGACGGCGAGGTTGTCGATTGCCATTGTCCCTGACCACTGCTACTTAATAGCTGAATTTCATCAACAGCGGCCTCTTCCGATGCGATTGCTTCAAGTAATTTTTGTAGCAAGGCTCTATCAGCTTCATCGCAACCCAATAAAGAGAAAATGTTGCTGATAATACTATTGTCCGGGCTGTTAGGATCGGGTATTGCCGCCAGTTCAACTGTAATTGCCAAGGCTGCACTGGCCTGCCAATCTGAGCCAGCACCATTCAAGTCGGCATGTGCGGTCTCGCCATCTTGCGGTCCATGTTGAGACATTCTGAGCCATGGTGCATCTCCATCTTGTAGCTTGTTTTTCGCCTGAGCGATCGATTGCATCAGCCCTGCCGAAAAGCTGCCAATCACTTTTTCGCTGTTATCGCTTAAACGCCAGTTATTCAGTTGATTGAAAGCCAAAGTAAGGTTGGCTGGCGACAATGGTTGCAGAGGTTTCAACAGCCATGGAGTATCATCCGGTCCTTTTTCGTGGACCATACCAGGGTCCAGTGACGCCCTAGTGTCCTTATTTACAGATAAGTATGAAGGTGCATCATCAGCTTTACTCAGGGTTGCATCCAATATCCAACGATTACCGGATTTATGCAGTGTAAATTGTTGACCAGTAAGCGCGTATAGAGACTTCAATTGCTCGTTGTTGTCGCCAATCGGTAATCTGACACCGGCCATCATAAAGCGGGAAACAAACCCAGACAGGTCGCCCATACTTAATTTCTTAATCGCAGCGTCAAGAGTCTTTTGCTCGCTTTGTTTTAGCATTGCGATGAGTTGTTGTGCCAGCATCATAAAGTAGTTATTAAACACCATTTGGCACATCGACAGACCGGCCGTGCACGTCCCACTGTTTTCTGCCCGCCCTTGCTGGTCGAAATAGCGTCTGATGACATCGAGGTAATCCGGTTGCATCTGCTTGGCACCAAACTGATTTGACCCCTTATACAACTGCGAATCGTCAGTATTGTAATGCAGTATCAAATCTGGGTGGGCAGCCATCACGACGGTGGCTGTGTCCTCTGTGAACTGGGCTGAACCGATATTGAATCTGAACAGGGCCGACAACGCCGATTCCAAGTCTTTGGAGAATGCACCTTGCTGAAGTTTTACAAGGGTGTTGTCCAGCTGTGTAGCAAAATTGCCATCACCGCCATAATGACCAATCAGCCACTTTGCCAAACTAATGCACATTAAACCAAATGGTGATTCAGGCCCATCGCTGACCATGGTTAGGATAGCGACCCCTTGGGGTTTCCAAGTGATGTTGTCGTCGCTGACGGAAGTTGTCAGCAAGGAAAAATCAACAGGCAAGTCCACGGGATCGGCGGGGGTGTAGATAAACCCTGGCCCGGATTCAACAAAGTTTGCCTGCTGCGCACCAGGTGCCAGCGCATACCTGTCAATCAATGCCGTATTGTCTCTTTCTCCTAGTACATTATTAGGGGTTGGGTTGTCTAAACTTGCTGCAGGTCCTGAGCCGAAGGTAAAATTAAACAGATCCAGCCTAGTTTCAAATGAAAAGCTTAGCTTGACAAAGATTACTTTCAATGAAGCCTGGGCCTTGACCTTAACGTTAATCAATAACGGCGTACTGTGTTTGGTTTCTATGGCAAAAGCGATGTTAAAAGAAAGGCTGATAGAGACCGAAGCTGCAATCACTACAAAGTCAACTTTACCTGACAGCTTACCGGTTAAAGACTGGCTTATTGCCCACCACCAATAGTCCACGCCGTCTTCTGTTAAAGTACCGTTGTAGGAGGCTAAAAACCCTTGCACAGTAAGACTTTGGATCAGGCTTGCAGTGGCTGACAACGGCCCGACTTTATATTTTTCTTCCAAGCCACCTGCAAGCCCTGCACCAAACGACCAGATCAAATCAAAGTGGTCGCCAAACTGGTCTGGGGCAGCGGCACTACTGAGCTTGGCCAGATAGAAACCCGCTTTGGCTATCAGGGGATACGGACCGGCTTTAAATGCCACAGAAAAGGGATGCGCATCTTCCCCTTCAAATGGCCAACCAATAGCAAAACGCCAATCGCCATTCGTCCATATGGCAATACTAAAGTTGGGCAGGCTCAGCTTAAAAATCCCCAGTTTGAGATCTTTCAAATCGATATAAATGTCGGCTGACCACACCCCCAGTTGATCATTAACTTTGCGATATATGATGGTAAATTCAAAGTTATCGATGATTGAGAGAAAGCCCTTGCCTGGCTTGTCACCTGGTTTTGGGCCTTTCATCATTAGTGACGTTAACTCACCACCAGCAGGTGGTACAGGCTTACTTTTACTGGTATCGATTTTGACTTGTGCGCCATAAAACGAATCGTCATGGAGCAACACCGTCATACCTAAGCTTTTAAATTCGAACTGAAGGCCTGCCAGTACACCGGCACTGGAACTGTAGAAAGGGTCTTTGGCTGCCTGTTGCTGAATAAATTGTTCAACGGTTTTACTGGTATATGGATTCAACCGCTCAAATGTCTCTGAAATCACATTAGGGTTGGTGGGGTCGGTGACGATATCAAATGAGCGCCCAACGAATGTGCTGGGTACACCATCAAGGCTAAGAGCCAGCGTGGGTCCACTCCAATTGCTATCAATGGACTTACCCTGATACAGAATTGGATTTCCTGAGCCCGGTGAGCTGGGGGCGCCAAATAAGCCGAGATCTTTGGGCTTGTTGGAATAGTTAAACATCAGGTTCAGTAGTTGGCCTTGAAAGTGTACAAACAACAAGGCGTAAATAGAACTGTCTGGTAAAGCCACCTGGTTGAGTTGAACTCGCTCAAAACTGGTATTGATCACCCCTTCCAGTTCGAATCCACCTGCGCCATTAACGGCTGACGGCAAACTCAGCACTAAGCCGACCCCCTCATTTTTCGAGCTTGCTTTTGGATCCCAACCTATTGATATATTCGCACTGAGCTCTGTCTTATCAGACAGCAACATGCCAAGTGACCCCAAAGGCACGCTAAAATTGATGGAGAAAACTGCGTTGCCGGAAAAATCTTCATCACCGACTGTGATTTCCCATACTCCAGGTAAGCTCTTTTCTAGGCCTCCAGGCTGATGGCTTAAGGAGTCAATCAAGCATGGGAAAGTGGCATCAAAACTCAGCTTTCTTGAATGGCTGAGACCCTGGTCGACCATCAGTCCGGATAAATCTGTGGTTATCGGCCCTTCGATATCAGCACTGTTATCAGACCTGATCTCTGTCGTTATATTGAAGCCATAGCCAGATATGCAAAGGCCTGCTGTTGGCAAGTCTGGCTCGTTGGCATCATCAAATTCTCCATAGGAAAATAAGTCGCCACCAATGTCGTCGTCAAAGGCCAGCACACCATCTATGCGAAAAGTCGAGTAGGCCAGCACAGTGCCATCCTCATCAGGCTCTTGTCTGCTAACAGGCACTAATTGTGCGTTGGTGATCGATTGGGCTATTAAGGGAGTGAAACATTGGCCATGACTATTGTATTTAAAACTGCGCGGTTCCTTGGTGGCAAAAAGTAAGGTTCCTGTGCCATCTTCAGTGAGCGTGTAGACACCATCGATCACTATGGTACCGGATGTTTTATTATCCTGCTCTGTTGCTACAGCCAAATCAACCGGGCACTCGAGTAATTGATCAATAGAGAAGCCAATCCGGGAATCGAAAACCACAAGTTTGCTGTTTGCATAGCGAACATTAAATAGCAACACCTGAAAATCAGGAAAGCAACTGGGTGCTTCCAGTTCGTGTTGATAATGGATCACACTGAACAGTGAGCTGTAATCGAGCCGACTACCCACACTATCGATTCGATTGGTGGTTATTCCAAAATGATGGGCGCGTAATTGCCCTTGTATACCTCCCAATAAAATCTGAATGTCTAACGGCAACGACTGGTAATCCAGTGGAACGTTAAAAAAGAGTACGCCGTTCCAATTGGGGTCCTCCGCCATTTGTCGAAAATCGGCAAACAGGTCTTCGCCATTTTTTGCCACCGCCAGATACTCTTGCAAGCGGCTCTGTACTTGGGTTAAATCTTGGTCACCGACCAGGCTGGTCCACCTGTCGGGATGGTTTATTAGTTCGGCTAAGCTGACGTCTGGCATAAACTTGAAGATGACTATGGATTCCTCTTCGCCATTGCCAGGTTTAATATCGAAAGTGAAATCCCCTAACTGAATTTTGTTCTGCATTGGAGCCAATGCGCTGGCATCGGTTGCGACCAAAAACAAATTATCGTTCAACATGGCATTAGCAAACAGCGGGTTGACTACGCCATTGGTGTTTGCTGTAAAGGCAAGCTGTTGATCTGGGTTTTGTGGGCTGGTGGCCAGGGTTATCTGATTAATGGTGCCAGCCGGAGGAAGCGTGTCGCTTACCTCATTTAACTTGGCCAGTAATCCCAGTGGGGTGTGCATATAGCCACCATCAAACGGTTGACCGAGATTGATATCAAAAAATACAGGACCATAGCTCTGGTTAAAATAACTCGATAATTGACGACGCCGGCAAGGTGCCACGACAAGATTTTCAAATGCAGCTAGTTGGCCAGCAGAAAGATTGGCATTGGGAGACGCTATCCCGTGTTTGTTATCTTGAAAAAAGACGCCACCGTACGGCAGCATAGGCACGAGTGGGTTGTTTTGCGGATGAAACTGCACCAGGCTGGCACCTACCGCAATGGGAAATCGTTCACTTTGCTCCCCAGGTTTGTCGTTGACTGAAACAAAATAAGTAGCGCTGGCAGCCTGAATACAATAGCTGCTACCGAGTTTTCCAACGGCTTCTTTTGCCGCAGGAATGACTTGCAGCCAGCTCGAACTCAATGAGTCATCTGGCACTGCCCCTTCCGGATTTTGTCTTTTATCGATGTTGACAAAAGCAGGTAGGCCAACTTCAAATGCCAGTATATCGCCTTTACTCAATAGAAAAAATTCGTTGGCAGACACGCCACAGCGTAACGCGATAGACGAGTTTGAAAGTTCATCGTCGTTCGAGCCGACTTCGTAGTGGCCTACTGGGCATAAATAATAAGGGGTGTTATCAGTCAGACTGTTTCTGGCCCAGGCAAATCCGGCCGCAGCTTCAAGTTCAGTGCTTATTAACGGCTTCAGGGGAACAGCAGAGTTTGCTGTATTGTTAAAGTAGCAGGATGATATATCAACTTGCTCAGTGGCATCCGGTTGCAATACCATTCGGGTTCTTCGCCCATCTAAGGGGGCTAGTTGCTGAAAAAACACTTTAAAACCAAGATTATTCTTGGTCAAAGCCTGCTGTTCAGCCGGGGTAAAAAGCGGGTAGTTGATGGTGCTCGCCATGTCAGCGTCATGTCCGAAGAACATTTTTAATTCGCCGCTAAAATATTGATTGAGTTGATAGTGGCTCCATTGCCAGTCAAACACCATTGCACCACAACGGTCACCGCTAAGTGGAATATTGATGAGTTCCGGCTTGCTGCCAATGTCTATCTGTTGTTCCTGCTGTTGTAGTTGTACCGCAATTTTCTGGCCTTCTTTGGGGTTGTTGATGACAAACTGCTGCATCTTCGCGTCAAGTGTTAACGTTGCACGTCGGGTAAGCAGTAACCCCCAGCGATTGCTCAGACCGGCTTCTATGCCACCGGCATCTACCGCAAAAAAAGTATCTTCAAAGACTGCCCCGACATTAGTTGTTTGCAGCGTTTTATATCTTTCATCAGGCTCGTCACAATCGAACGCCAATCGCCAGGCAAGTCTCGAGGTTCCCAGGCCCGTTGTAATTATGTCGTCACTATTATCCAGCTCGGTCAGGAGTTGGTCAGGCGCAACCAGGTCATTACTAAATACGTAGCAACCAGATATATCTTCACTGTCTGCCAAAGAAAACTCAGCTAATGGTGCAGTGCTGCCGTGGCCAAAATAATAAAAATACAGGTGTCCCTTTTGCTGACCAAGCGGGTTGAAGAGATAGAGAGCGGTTTGCTGATCTGGATGGGATTGCTGCAAAACAAATTCATGGCCAGCATGTTCGTTATCCAAGCTACGACGTTTATCGGTTTCCAGGGGAGTATCAAGATCAAGAATTTCTTCACTAGGGCTTACAAAAGTACGCTTGGCCATGGGGGGTCCTTAATAAAAATAGGCAGTTAAAAAACTGCCGTTTGGTAGGTCCAAATTTTCTCTGACTGAAATCGAGATTAAATCAGGTATTAATTAACACGACTGATATGAATACCGTCTGTAGAACCGGTTTGGTCTTCTCCAGTCACTTGATCTTGAAAAATAAAGTAATACTGATTCAAGTTGAGTAAGCGAGTATTGTTGGTGGTAATGGTGTAGCGGCTCGATGAGGCCGCGGCATCAGAGGTAACAACCAAAGTATTATTACGATTATCAGCGCCAAAGACATCTCTGTCGTCCCGGGCTTTTATCGGGTAAGGGTGCGCCTGGGATTTTATAACTGAAGGTTGACCAGCATCACTGGTGATAACACTAAAGGGTTCCAGGGTGTATAATTCACCATCGTTTAAGCGTACTTGAATGGTATTGGTTGTTGAGTTGATAAAGCTTGCTGTAGCCATGTTTATGTCCTTTATATTAAATGGTCTGAGACCGTGGTTGCTTGCAATCGATAATTGCCGATTGATTAATATACTCATTTCAATAGCTAATGAAGCTGGTCGGTTCACTGCCAGGTATCAAAAGCCGTGGCCGTTTGTTGTTGAGAATATGAGAGGGTAAAGCAGCAAGTAACTTAGTTGCTTCGGTTTGAGAAAGCCTTTCAACTAAGATATCTTTGGTGCTGCCAAACTGGTCAGTTCCAACAACCCAGTCGCCATACACGTAGACACAAATCTCCAAGTTGACAGATACATTCGAGACAATGCGGTATGCTTGATAACTCTCGAACGCGGTTGAAAATATCAACAAAGTATTGTCATTACCGTTTGCCGCAAATACGTCTCTGTTTAAATGACTGGAAACTTGTGCTGACCAAGCGTAAAAAGTAAAAACCGTAGTTTGGCTTTCCCTGTCATCTGCAAGCGAGTCACCGGCCTTAATCACATGGTTTTCAAGTGCCGAATTCAAGTTAACCGAGAGCAGGTTTGGGCTTGCATTAATGATATTCGCCTTGGCCATATTACATTCGCTGTTTAAATCTCCTCGATATTGCAGGAATACGGGTGTAAAACATGAGCAGAGCTTGGATGAAAATGAGAAGAATTAATATTACATGGGCATTACGCCCATTATTTGCCTTGACTCGCTGTCTGGCGAAGTAAGGCGAGAAGCAAGGCATGGAGTGCCGGTTGGTATGCGTCGTCTATATCCTTTCTTGTCGCTAAGTATGCTTAGCTCTTCAAGTAATATTCTGGATCTCAACTTGGCGCGTGGCACGCCCAAGTTGAGAACTGCGAGCACATTAGTCATCTTAAACTAACTGAATAATTAAAGTGCTAAAGGTTGACAACCTTGCTGCATGAAGTCGCAGTATCTGTGAGGTTTTGTTATCCCGTTTTTCTATCTTTAGTTGAGAGTTGTAACTGAAGGAACTCTGCACGGTGTTGTTTATCGCACTGCTTGCAGTTAGCCGGATTGATTCACCGTCGTATAGCCCGCTTAGGTATCGACTTCAAGCTATGTTTAGGCGGCAACTGGTTCTGTGTATCCTCCAGAATATTTGCCAATTAGGTTCTTGGTTTTGTCCTGTATACTCAGTTACTGACAACTGCGGGCAGTCAGTGTTATCCACTCAGTTTGCTATCAGTGATGAACCTGCTTATGTTGTTTAATTGCCCATGCAGTAAATAAACCTGCACTGATAAACATAAACAAGCTGTATATGCTTGGTGCAATAGACATCACTTCATTGCCTAATAAGCCTGTGGTCACTAACAGAGCGAGCGTACCATTTTGCAATCCGACTTCCAGTGTGATGGTGCGGGTTTGCGTGACTTGATGCAAGAACGTGCGGGCTACCAGAAACCCTGCCAGCATAGAAACGAGGTTAAGTACGATCACCGCAGGCCCTGCCAGAATTAGATAATCGACGAGCTTGTCTTCAAGCTTTATACAGATACTGATTATCACCAGCAGTAATATTGCAACAGAGAAACGACTGATATACGGACTGGCTTTTTTTGCAAATTCAGGCCATTTGGCATTGATGGCCATTCCTGCTAATACGGGGATAACTCCAACCACAATGAGTTGTAACCAGGCCTTGAGTACCGGAAACTCAAGTAAGGTGTTGTTTTGCCCGTAATAGCCGATTGCCCAGGCGGCCAGAAAGGGGAGAGTAAAAGGGGTTATAAAGCCAACAACCGCGGTTAAAGACACCGACAGGCCAACATCCCCTTTTGCTAAATAAGTGTAAAGGTTGGACGTTGTGCCACCGGGGCACAGAGCCAAAATAAATAAACCTATGGCCAGTTCGCCACTTAACCCGGTCAATGCAATGGTCGTAACAGCAAGCGCAGGGAGTAAAATAAGTTGACAACTTGCTCCGATGAAAAAGCTTTTGGGCTGATGGTAGACGCGTTGAAAATCTGCACGTGTCAGACTCAGGCCGACGCCAGCCATGATCAGGATTAGCGCAATGGGTAAGCCTATTTCAATTAAAGCAGATGGCATGTTTTTGTCCTTGTTTTGCCTGGTTCAGCTTAATTTTAACAACGGGTGTGATATGCCGTTACAGGTAATTTGTACAGGTAGGATGTGAAGGGCATATGACGACATGGCTGGGTGACAAGGATCGGCTTGTCACCCAAACAAGGCTAAAATTGATAATTGACTTTGAGGTAGCCGCGCCGTCCGACCGTGTCATAGGTAAACACATCGGTGTTGGCATCGTTCCATGACGTTAAAAAGGGGGGGCGTTTGTCAAAGAGGTTATCTATACCCAAAGATACAGAAAGTGTCTCAGACACCGAGTAACCGATTTGAGCATGATGATAAATAATGCTGGGTACCTCAGCGCCAATAGGCCCGCCACCATTTTCATCTTCTGCTTTGCCGATATAATGAATGCGATATGTGCCTTGCCACTTTTTTATGTCGAATTGGGCTGTGAGATTCGATTTCCATTTGCTAAAGCTGCCTCTGTCTGAGGTGATTTTACCCAGTAACACTTCTGTTTCTGCGCCGGCAAAAGCGGTATTGTCATGTTTCAGTAGGCGGGTGGTATCCCAGACAAATAGGAAGTCAAACGCCTGATGTGCAGAGTCGATACGAATGTTCAAATCTATCCCGGATACGTGTTCACTCGCTGCATTCATCGGGCGTTTTTCAAGCGCTGTGATTTGATGTGTAATAGGGTCTCTTGAAAAGCTGTCACAATAGGCGCTGTAGGTTGTCGGGTCGCTGTAGCAAAGGCGCAACATGTTCGAACCAGAAACTGCATTGATGGCGTTATCGACTTTAATATCGAAGTAGTCTAAAGAAGCTGACACCAGTGCATTTTGAAATACGACCCCTAACGTAATGGTATTGGCTGTTTCCGGCCCAACGCCCGGGTTACCACCAACCCCAGTTCTGATGGTTGAGCCGTCCTGCACAAAATCATTGGGTATACCTTCAGCTGTACAGTGAACCAATATCTGACCCGTTGCACCATCACACGGGTCAATCGTGATGAGGTTTTCAACATTGGTGCCGCCAAATTGTTCGGTAATGGTTGGAGTTCTGAAAGCGCTGGAGCGCACACTTCTTAGTAACCAGTGTTGGTTTACGCGCCAGGTTAAGCCGAGTTTATAGGTGGTTTCTGCATTAAAATATTGGTAATCGGAATAACGTAGTGCCATGTCCGTTTTTACTGACTGCGCATAGGGTAAGCCGTTTAGCAGTGGGACTGAAATCTCCAAAAATGTTTCTTTCACTTCTGAGCTGCCTGCAATCGCATCCTCCTCACCATTGCTTATTGCGATGGGATCAGGATGACGCCAGCCATTTTCTTTGCGTATCGTTAAGCCGGTCGCAAATGCCAGAGTGCCCGTTTGCAGTTCCGTAATATCACCAGTTAATTCAAAATTAAGTGACTGAAGTCGATTGCCACCTGTGCCTTGGCGCTGATAGGTTACGTAGTTGATGACTTCTGGGGTAAGTTCATCAACACCAAAGTAATCTCCGCAGGGGATGGCTGCATTCAGTTTCGAGCTACAGACCTGTACATTGAGTGTTTGGGCTACTCGGGCGTCGTCAAAGTCATGGCTCCAGCCATCTGTGCCCGTGTTTTTCCCCCAATTGTAACTGGCTTGCCACAACCAGTTATTTGACAATTCGCCCGACAAAGCAAAGGTTGTTTGGGTCGTGTTTGTTTCCTGATAAAACTTAGGATCGAGCACTTCGATATTTCGTCGACGCTTTAAAGTAAGGTCTTGCCCGGTGGGGTTGAAGACAAATTGCGAGGATACATCAACTGGTTGAAAACTTCTGGGGGTAACGATTTGATCCGACTGGCGGTTGGCGTAAAGCACAGAAGCATTAAGCTGAACCGCCGCGGTAAGTTCATAGGAGACAAACGTTGCCAGGTTAAGGCGCTGCATGGGGCTGTATGCGTTGAGCGCTCCAAACCAGTTGTACCCATGTTTACTATTATCATAGGTTTCGTAATGGTCGCCATTTTGTCCGGCAACCTGATTAAACTGTACTTCCTGACCATCGGCTAACAGTGCCCGTCCACCTATGGTTGAACCTGATGAAATACAGACCAGTTTTCCGCCTGCTTCAGTTAACGGGCAGGGATTACGCGTGGATTGAAGCGCATTTCCGTTGTCGACGTAATTTACATTGATGGTAGCATGGCCTTTGTTGAACTGACTACCTGCGGAAAAATTCAGTTCTGCATTTTCGGTATCTTTTTTGCTACTTTGGCCAATTTTGGCTAAGAGTATTGCGCCTTCAAAGTCGGTTTTAGTTATGATATTGACAACGCCCGCAACGGCATCGGCACCATAAATTGCTGATGCCCCATCTTTTAAAATGTCAATGCGCTCGACACTTTCCATTGGGATCATATTAAGGTCCGGGCTGTCATTGGCGCCAGTTCCTCCTGCGACAATGCGTTTACCATTGAGTAAAACCAGGGTGCGCTTGATCCCCATACCACGCAGGTTAATTTGCGCTGTTGCATACCCGTTGTTGGTCCAGTACGCATTGGTAGCATTGCCAGCAGACCCTGCCGATATATTCAAGCCTTGCAGTACCTCTTCAAGGTTAGACAGGCCCGTTATAGACAGATCTTCGGCCGTTAAGGTAGTGATGGGGCTTGCCGACTCCAGTTCAATGTTTTGAATTTTAGAACCTGTGACTTCAAAGCGTTCTATATGAACAGTTTGCTGCGCAGAAGCAAAATACGAGAGACTCAAACCCATCAGCGCAACGGAAATTTTAGAATATGAAAACATAACGATGACTCTTGGAGAAATTGCCGCGAGTATAATGAACTTAAGTGAGTTTGAAATGTGGCAAATTGTCGCAGGGCTTGCCTATTCTGTAGGTTAAATTAAAAGCAATACAGTGATGAAAGAAAATAAATATGTCCGAGTGATGAACAGGCTTTTCCTAAAAGTTGATTATGATATAATCAATAAAGGTACAATCTGTTTTTCATAACGTATTTTTTAGAGTGTTTTTTTACTCAAAATGCTTTGTTTCATTTTAAAATATAGGGGAAATAAAAGAATGAAATTAGCAAGTTTCAAATTTGCCTTTGGAATTAGTCTTTTGCTTTTTAATGCCTTCGCATTCGCTGAGGGTTGGACTGTAGCAACCAGAATCACATCGGTGGGCCAATATGGCTCTAATTCAACTTTTTTCACCACTGAAGCTAACGTTAGCCAATGTGGAGATAAGAAAAAACTATTCTTTTTGACAAGTGATGCAACCGATCCTGACAAACTTTACAGCACTTTGCTGATGGCATATGCATCTGGAAAAAGAATGAAAGTGTATTTACATGATCCTGTTGTGTGTGGTCCCGAGAATGCTCAAAAAATAAATGCTGCAAACTTTTTCTATGTTTTTGATTAGTGTGTTTTACAACTAAAGTAAAAACGGCCTGTTTCTGAACAGGCGTTTTTATATCTAGTATGTTATTGGTGCTGAAAGTTAATAGAAATCACTGTACTCAGCTATATAGATATTACTCAGACGCTTCAATTTCAAAACTATAAACAGCTGCCCCTTTTAAGAGTGAAGTATCTGTATACATATTTCCAGCCGCTCCCTTTTGAAATTCCAGTCTTAGGGCGTCAAATTCTCCAGTAAAATTCATTGCTGCCACATCCAGGTTTAGCTCAAAGCCTTCAACAGTGTCGACAGCCATATTTAGGCTTGTACCAAACTCAAAGGTGGGGATAACTGCCTGGGGTTTACTGAGTATTTCCCATTTAACTTCGCCATTGATGGTATCGTCCCAGCGCAATGTGATGGCGACCAGGTTGATGCGATCATCAACATCGGAGAAGTCATACTCGAATAGGTTGCCATTGCTCTGCTGGGCCATAGACTGTGCAAACTGCATAAAGGCATTTTGTAAAGCCGCGTCATAAAGCAGCGGATCAGTTTCGCTGGGTTGACCGTCATCAGAAATGCTATGCACGGTGGCAGAACTGGTAAACATATCGAAGCCAGGTAAAGCTGCGCGCTCGGAAATAGAGTTGTATGCATAGCTGGTGTTTGCAAGTTCAGGAAAAATATATTTATGACGATAATTAGGACCAACTAGAAATTGCGTGCTGAGTTGCTCACTATCGTCGAATGACGCCAGGAGTACACGAGAGTTCACACTGTCTATTTGTGATAAAGGTAAGTCGACGACATTAACTCTCACACCTGGGCTATCAAATGCTTCATCCGTTAACTCGAGTGGATCTGAGCCTTCCAGGTTGAACAGACCACCACGAACATCACTGTAGTCTTCGTTACTAATATGTAGGATCGTATTTTTACTTTTAGCATCAATATATGTGCTGTCAGGTAGCGCGTCATGTAAGGCCATTTCGTCGCCTAGCAGCCCGCTGATATAGTAATCAGGTTGACTGGCAGAAAGTGCACTGAGATCAACTTCTTTTCTGGGGAAGTCACAGGTTTGCTGTCGGTCAAATTCGATGATGCCATAATCAGTGTTTGCAACATCCAGCAATGTAAATAACTGAGTTGCCATCGGTTCGTTATTCGTGCTTTTAGCGATTAGCGAAACATGATGTGTGTTTTCTGGCAGGGCCTGCGCGAGTTTGCCATCTACGCCTGTTTTTGCGCTAGAGATGACCTTGCCACTGACATTATGAAAAATCACTTCTGCAACTGTTGGTGTGGTCGCGTTACTACATGCGCTACCCAGTGTTGCTGTCACTGAAAATACAGGGGCTGGCTTGTCTGGCGTTGGTGTTGAGGTAATAATGGGTTTTGTTTGTTGTTCTTTGCTTGCAATCGAGTTATCGTTTGATGAGCCGCCACACGCCGCGAGTGTTAGTGCTGCACTGACAGCGATAAAAAGTCCTTTATACTTCATCTTATCTCCAATTTATAAACTCTTGTTTTTTGACATTTTAATATCAATCTCATTCTAACAAACTTCGCATGTACTTGTCTTGTGGACAGCATGCTTGATTTGTATTCAAAACTGATAGATTTGTTTTTTGTTACCTGCGGGCAAGTCTGTGGGGGCGATAGTTGCATCAAGGCAGACTGCAGATAAGCGCTGCCTTTGTTAGTTTAAACTATTTTTGGGATTAGAAGTCGCTGCAGGGACCTGTGATCACACAAATCATCTCCTGTGCAGGGGCACAAGCCATCGAATCAGCCGGAGGAGGGCAGTTACGATAAGTTCGATAGTTGCTGTTTGGTTCAATCTGGCCGCCGGCCACATTGGGTGTCTGAGCCTGGTTAAGTTGCTGGGATTGAGATAGAAATTTCAGATTCGACTCTCTTATTTGTCGTTTCATAACATTTCTTTAGTTATTGATTTAACTCGTATCCCCCGAAGATTATCCTGTTATGGGTACGTTTAACCTGGTATCTAGAGCTGGTGTCGTCAATATGATTAATTTGTTGGCTTTTTGATTTTTTCTGCTCTTTGACTGGGTCTGGCAACAGCCCGCTCACATTGAAGCGCTGACACTGCATCCATCAGTGGTTTGAGCCGCTTAAAAGCGCTACAATTCATATTCAATATTTGCAGGCAGAGAACACCGCGTGACCGTTGATCGTCAACTTATCAGTACTTTACACACCGCATTTAACGGAATATTCCAACAATCTTTATATGCTGACAAAGTCATACAGCACCACTTATACGACAATCCCCACTGGCGTCGTGAAGACAAAGCGTATTTTGTTACAACTCTGTATGACCTCGTGCGCTTTATTCGCAAGTTAGCCTATATTAGTAATGCCAGCGAGCAAGATTTTTGGCCTGTTTGGCAGGCTTTTCAGTTACTCACTGATAAGCCGGTCCCCGATTGGCCAGAAATGCGAGACTTTTCAAAGGCTGAGCTATTAACTCGACTGAACACAGCGCCACAAGCGATTCAGCTTAGCTATCCAGACTGGTTGAATGCTTTGGGAAGCTCTCAGCTTGGCGAGCAATGGCCAGAGGTCGCTGAAGCGTTAAATCGCGCACCGGGTTATTATATTAGAGCCAATACCTTAAAAACTTCGACAGACGCCTTGGCTAGTAAATTGGAGCGGGAACAGATCTCCTGTGAGCATGTTTCTGCTACGCTACCTGATGCGTTGGTCATTCAGGCGGTAGATAAGCTATTTAAATCCAACGCATTCCTGGCTGGTGAGTGTGAAATGCAAGATGCAGGCTCTCAGCAAATTGCGCCGTTACTGGATGTTTCGCCAGGCATGAAAGTGGTTGATGCGTGTGCGGGGGCTGGCGGTAAAAGCTTACATCTTGCAGCCTTAATGAAGAATAAAGGCCGTCTGTTGTCGATGGACATCCATCAGCATAAGCTGGATACGCTTAAAAAGCGGGCAAAGCGTGCCGGCTGCCATATGATTGAGACGAGGGCGATCAAAAACAATAAAACCATCAAACGCCTCAAAGATAAGTTTGATCGGGTTTTACTTGATGTGCCATGCTCCGGGACCGGTGTGTTACGCCGTAACCCAGATAGCAAATGGCACCTTAGCGAGCAAAGCATTGACGATCTGATTGCGCTTCAGGCCGACCTGCTACAACGATATAGCCAGATGTGCCGTCCGGGTGGCAAACTGGTGTATGCAACCTGCTCTGTACTGCCGGTTGAAAATCAGCAACAGGTCGCACAGTTTTTAGACGCAAACCCTGACTGGACTCTACAACAGGAATTAAGTTTGCTGCCGGGGATAAACTCAGAGTTTGACGGATTTTATGGCGCCGTATTGCGCCGTAACGAACTACCACAAGATTAAAATAGGACAAAAACATATGAATCCCATTATTGCTTTACTCAAAGAGCACAACATCAGTGATGAAAAAATCAATGAGGTATTTCAGGCGCTGACTGAAAACCCGCTGATGGCTATGGCCGTTGTTCAGCAGCTTAATATTCCAGCTGAAAAACTACAGCAGCTGATGGCTTTAGTGATGCAGAACCCGGGACTGATTAAAGAAGCGGTTCAGGAGTTGGGTCTTGACTACGATAAAGTAGAGCAGGCAAAAGCGCAGCTTAAACAGTAAATCACATCACTTATACTAGTTGGCCGGGGATTCGGACCGGCCATTTGTTTCCTCGCTTATTTAAACTACCTATCAGACAAACTCACTTCCTTTGACTAAACTAGATGCTATTCGCTTGGTAGCACTTATTTTAGAGAAGGACACTGAATGCTCTCCAGCAAAACACTCGAACACGATTCCCCTATGGTCTTTGTGCTGTTTATGGCCATCGCCTGTTTGTTTTTTTTCTTTCGACCCGAATTCATGCCGCCTGTACAGCAGAGTAGTGCGTCGAATGAGGTACTTTTTCCGAACAACCTTAAGTCGTATCTCAGTGATCCTAATGCCAAGGTTGTGTTGGGGATTGATGTGTCACACTATCAGGGCACTGTTGATTGGCAGAAAGTTTCGCAAGCAGGTGTGCAGTTCGTTTATATCAAAGCCACCGATGGCATGACCTATCGAGACCCACAATTCTATGCTCATTTTAAAGGAGCAAAGTCAGCGGGCTTGCAAGTGGGGGCATATCACTTCTTTGAACCGGACGATGACCCCACTAAGCAGGTCGATAACTTTATGGCGACCCTACAGGGGCTGGAATTGACACTGATGCCCATGCTGGATGTGGAGATCACCAGTAATCGTACACCGCAACAGATCAGCAATGGGGTTGCGCAGTTTATGGAAGCCGTGAAGCAGCGAACAGGGTGTGAAACCATTTTGTATAGTTATGGCGATTTTTGGCAAGAGAACTTATCGGCCCAGCTCGCTAACCAACCTTTTTGGCTGGCTGATTATGCTGACAGCCCCGATGTCCCTCAGCAGGCACATGCCTGGTGGTTATGGCAATATTCAGATTCTGCCCAAGTTGCAGGTGTGCGTACTTCGGTTGATATGGATGTGGTGATAGCGGGAGAGCCGGGGCTAAATGCTATGAAGTGCACAAGTATGGGAGCAAAATCATGAACTTTGCGAAACAGCTTTGGCAACACGAGCACACGGTGATGCGGGCTCTGCTACTACTGGTGGTGGTTATTTTTTTTACCCTTGCGGTGGTCCATTATCATGACTGGCAGCATCAACCGGATGCCGTATACCTGAGCAATCAGGCATACCTACATCATGTTGAAGCGCAGGCGCTGGACGATTTGTTTTATCTGGCAGAGATTAACGGGCTACTTAAAGTGGTGGAAAGCAGTCAAGTGGGCGTATCTTTTATTGCCGAGTTTAAGGTCGACGTCGGTAATATGATTGCGACAGTGACACATTATCTGCAGCAAGGTATTAATCTGAATCTTGCCTCTTTGGTTGCTGTAGAGATATTGTCGTTACTCAGTGAGGCAGCACATTTTATAGCCATGCCGCTGCTGATTGTCACGTTAAGTGGCGCGATGGTTTGGCTATGCGCTGAGTTATTTGGCTTACCTGTGGTGTTATGTGCTGTGTTTAAACGAGTATGTGAAGGGCTATTGCTGGCTTTTGTGGTGCTGCATCTGATGTTGCCCTATGCCATTCATATCAGTGGTGCCATTAGCCATTCAGTGAGTGCTAGTTATAAAACCACGGGTCGTACAGCGTTGTTGCAATATCATCAGGATGTCACACATGGACAGAATAAAGCGTCATTAAAAGACAAAGCGGAGTCGAGCATTCATGAACTGGAAAAAGTATCACCTAAGCATGTCAGGTATCAGCAGAACGCTTTGTCGCATTATTTAGTGAGTACACTGGCGGTGAATCTGTTTGACTTGATCTTAATGCCGTTATTGCTTGTTTGGGGGTTCTTTCGCATAGTGAAGGGACTTTACCTGCATGCACAGGAAACTTACCGGATAGCAAAAAGAAGTGATACCAATTTGCTTAATTAAGTGTTCTATTTTGAGGTGAGAAAATATAGTCGATAACACCGCTCCCGCGTCCTGCTATCGCTGAGGCACCTACATCCCTATAGGCGAGGCAAAAATTTGTGAACCTATGTCTAAGGTATCAGGTTCTAAATGAGAAGTTTTTAACGCTGTTAGCGTCATATTTACTCCTTCAAATAGACCAGGTGTTAAGTGAAATTGGTATGAGCGTATAGAAACGATAAAAGGGCCATAAAGGCCCTTTGGTGAAGTATCGTTCAAGTTAGTTTGGTTACTCTAACCCCTTAAAGCAACCAACCAATTGTTTTGCAACTGAGGCTTATCTCATTAAGTTTCTAAGCTAGCGAGAGGAAAAACCCTGCAATTGCTGCGCTCATTAGGTTAGCCATAGACCCTGCTAAAACCGCCCTGAGCCCTAAGCGTGCGATATCCTTTCTTCGACTCGGCGCCATACCGCCTAATCCGCCTAGTAAGATGGCTATCGATGACAAGTTAGCAAATCCACATAACGCGAATGTGACAATCGCTTGTGTGTGTTCACTTAACGTGTCGCGATAATTCATAAAGTCCAGGTAAGCAACAAACTCGTTCACAACCAGTTTCTGGCCGATAAAGCTGCCTGCCTGAGTGGCTTCTGCCCAAGGTACGCCTAACATCCAGGCAACCGGAGCAAATACATAGCCTAAAATCTCTTGTAGCGTCAGTGTTGGATGGTCAAACATCCCACCAATACCACCAAGTAACCCGTTTAATAGTGCAATCAGTGCCACAAAAGCCAGTAACATTGCACCAACGTTCAGTGCCAGGTGCATACCGCTTGACGCGCCAGCTGCTGCTGCGTCTATTACATTAACCGGCTTGTCGTCGCCGCTATCAACCTCTGCGAGGTTTTCTTTTGGCTTTTCGGTTTCCGGCACAATCATCTTGGCCATCAGGAAACCGCCTGGTGCTGCCATAAAGCTGGCTGCAATCAGGTACTTTAATTCAACCCCAATAGCAACGTAGCCTGCCATGACAGAGCCTGCTACTGTCGCCAAACCACCTACCATTACGGCAAACAGTTCTGACTGGGTCATCTTAGGGATAAAAGGCTTTACGATTAAAGGTGCTTCAGTTTGTCCTACGAAGATATTTGCCGTTGCTGACAAAGACTCTGGTCTGGACGTTTTGAGCAGCTTCTGTAGACCACCCCCTAAGATTTTGATGATCCACTCCATAATGCCAATGTGATACAACACACCGACCAGGGCTGAGAAAAATACGATCACAGGAAGTACTTGGATCGCAAAAATAAACCCTATGTTGTCCGCACCAGCCAATGGGCCAAACAGGAAGCTGATCCCGTCATTGGCATAGCCGATCACGGATGAAACCGCTTTCGACATAGCCGCTAGCGCGTTTTTACCGGCTTCTACGAAGAGTACGAAGCCACCAATGAGTATTTGCATGATAAATGCGATACCCACGGTTCGATAATTAATGGCACTACGCTTGGTGGAAGCTGCGTAGGCGATGGCTAGTAGCATTAACATGCCGACTAAGCTCATTATTGTTGTCATGCCAGATTGTTCCCGTATTATTCTTGCAGTAAATATTTTATTTTACTTTTAATAATATCAATCGCAACGCGATTCATACCGCCACGGGTAACGACCAAGTCGGCATTGTGCTTTGAAGGCTCAATAAATTGGTAAAACATAGGTCTTACCGTTGCCTGATATTGCTCAACCACCGAAGAGATACTTCTACCGCGAGTTTCTATGTCTCGTTGCATTCTTCGCAGCAGACAGATATCAAGCGGCGTATCAATAAACACCTTGATATCAAATTCTTCGATTAATGCTGGATCGCTTAACAGTAAGATCCCTTCAACGACTAAAATCTTTGCCGGGTTTACCGTGCGTGTCTCACTACTGCGTGTATGTTGAGCATAGTCGTAAGTCGGTACTTGTACAGACTTACCTTGACGCAGTTGCGTCAGGTGCTCTTTCATTAACGCATGTTCAAACGCATCCGGATGGTCATAGTTCGTTTGAGTTCTGTGTTCAAACGGCAAATGCGATTGATCTCTATAATAGGCGTCTTCTTCTATAACGGCGATGGCACCCGACTCAAGTTCGTTTACTAGTTCGTTATAAATAGTTTGACTAAAAAGAGACTTACCGGACGCAGATGCGCCGGCGATGGCTATAATTGTTCGTGTCACTAAAGTTCACACCCAGCAGTTGCTAATGTTGGAAGATCACAATAGCAAAAAAGACACGATTAATCTCTTTTGCCTCGCTTAAGGAGCAAATTTAATTGTTTTGGTTATAACAAAACAGGACTTATGTCCGCTGGTCCAATTAGTGTTGAAATTTAATTAATATGGGGACAAATGGATTTTTGTTATGCTTTTATGACAGCGGACTTATGTCCTGTACGTTAATTTGGGCTACAAATAAAGTAACACCCTCTGACGAGTAATCACGACCTAAAAACAAAATCGTTGTGCGTCAGAATAAATAGATGAGAGGTAGATTATGGCAAGAGCAATCATATTAATGGCAGACAGCTTAGGGATTGGGGCTGCACCCGATGCCGAGAAGTTTGGAGATGCTGGTGCTAATACCTTAGCTCATCTATTAGCAGCATATAAGCAAGAAAAAGGTGAAGCCTTATCTTTGCCTAATTTAAGTAAGCTTGGACTTATTGCAGCATGTGAAGCCGCAGGCAAAGAAACCTGTGAAGTTGCACAGCGTATTGAACCGCAAGCTGCATGGGGTTATGCAAAAGAATTATCCAGCGGTAAAGATACGCCGTCTGGGCACTGGGAAATGGCAGGCGTACCTGTGTTGTTTGAATGGGGTTATTTCCCCAATACACAGCCTTGTTTCCCACAAGAATTTATTGATGAGTTGTGCAAGCGCGCAGATATTCCCGGAATTTTGGGTAACTGCTATGCATCAGGTACAACCATTTTAGAGCAACTAGGTGAAGAGCACGTCAAAACTGGCATGCCAATTTGCTACACCTCAGTTGACAGTGTGTTTCAAATAGCCGCACATGAGCAATCATTTGGCCTTGACAAGCTTTATCAAGTATGTGAAATCGCACGGGCACTGCTTGATGAAATGAATATAGGACGAGTGATTGCGCGGCCATTTATAGGCACTTCTAGTGCCGACTTTATTCGTACTGGTAATCGACGTGATTACTCAGTGTTACCGCCCTCACCGACAGTATTAGACAAACTGGCGAACGACGGTGGTGAAGTGATCAGTATTGGTAAAATCGCTGATATCTATGCGCATCAAGGTATTACACAAAAGCATAAAGCGCCTGGCCTGATGAATTTGCTGGAAAAAACCAGCGAAGTCATGCAAAGCGCTCCGGAGCATAGTTTGATTTTCACTAACCTGGTGGATTTCGATGAAAAATTCGGTCATCGCCGCAATGCGGTGGGTTATGCTGAGGCGCTGGCGCAGTTTGATGCTTATTTACCGAACATCATTAACCAATTAAAAGACGATGATCTGCTGTTAATTACAGCGGACCACGGCTGTGATCCGACCGCACCGGGCACAGACCACACCCGCGAATACGTGCCAGTATTGGCGTATCGTAATGGAATGAACAATACTCCGTTAGGTGAAAGAAACAGCTTCGCAGATATGGGTCAGACGCTGGCTCAGTGGTTTAACTTATCTGCTTGTGATTATGGTGACGGCTTTGCAGCCCAACTCGCTAAGGCTTGAATTAAAGGAAACATGTTATGAGTACTCCGCATATTAATGCTAACCCAGGTGATTTTGCAGAAACGGTGCTAATGCCAGGGGACCCACTGCGTGCCAAGTACATTGCTGAAAACTTTTTGCAAGACGCACGTCAGGTAACGGACGTACGCAACATGTTCGGTTTTACTGGCACTTATAACGGTAAACCAGTAAGTATTATGGGCTCTGGTATGGGTATTCCATCCATGTCTATCTATGCTCGTGAGCTGATTGTCAGCTTTGGTGTTAAAAACTTAATTCGCATTGGTACCTGTGGGGGTATCAACCAGGATACTAAAATCCGTGACGTGATCTTTGCACAAGGTGCAAGTACAGACTCAAATGTAAATCGCGCTCGCGTACGAGGCTTTGATTTTGCGGCCATTGCTGACTTTGGTCTGCTTGAGAATGGTGTTAACGCTGCTCGCCGTCTGGGTATTGAAGCAAAAGTAGGTAACGTATACACCACAGACACTTTCTATCAGGCTGACAGCAGCTTTTATCCTGAACTGGATAAGTTAGGTGTACTGGCTGTTGATATGGAAACAGCTGGCCTGTACGGTGTTGCTGCCGAGTATGGTGCAAAAGCAATGGCGCTATTTACGGTGAGCGATCACGTAATCACTGGCGAAGCAACACCACCAGAAGAGCGTCAAAGCACGTTCAATGAAATGGTTAAAATTGCCCTTGAGTCAATTTAAAGAATTTGGTCCTGCCCAGGATCTCCCTGTTCCTTGGTAACGTAATCGCAGAGTTTTGGAGACACGCCTAAAACAACGCGAATCACACCCAAAAAGCCGCACCTAGTGCGGCTTTTTTTTATCTGAAATCTATTGCCCTCTGTCTTGTGTTATTCATTTTCTTGAATATCCGGGGAGGCGCGACAATGATATATGCCTTTACCAAATTAAAGAGCCTGTTTCGAGAATAGTTTTTCGTTGAACATTCCTTGCAGACATTTTGTCATTTTATTTCTTCTCAGTATTCGCTGAACTGAAATAAATGTATGCGGGTTGGCGTTTAATCTTACCAGTTAGCTATATACTCAGGGTATGCGGTTTTATATTAAGGTCTGAGATGATAGTTTTTCCGACTATGTTGTTATCCTGGGGAATGGCCCTGTCAACAACAGCATCCTGTAATGTGCCGATAGAGTTGCTGAAATCACAGGCAGTTAACCAGCCTCAACAAGCTGTGCAAACGTATTTAAGCAATCAGGAGCGTTTTCAGCAAGCAACCTGCGCCGAGGCGGCACTGGCATATCGCTATTTGTTGATGGCTGCAACTAGGGTACAGGACTGGAAACTCGTTGAAGAGGTCGCTCAAATACTTCAGTCGGGACGATTATCTCCTCACGTTACGGGTAAAGAGCTTAATGTTATAAATAACATAGGCGTTGCCTATCGTAAGGTCGGGCAACCTGAAGACGCACTGACGCACTATCGTTGTGCGTTAACATACGCCAACAGCCACGATCAACGAGCGCTTATTAAAATCAATATTGCGATAGTACATCGCAATGCCGACCAGCCAGCGATTGGATTTCGTCTACTTCAGGGAATTGAGGAAAAGTACCTACCGAGCATTATCCTAGCCGGATTGCATGTCGCTAAAGGCAATACGGCTTTGCAGCTCAAACGCTATGATGAGGCGCAGCGCGCGTATCAGCAAGCGCGTGAACACTATCTGGCTGTGGGAGATAAACGCAATGCACAGGCTGTGGTGGCAAACATGTTGGTCGTTGCGCTGGCCAAAAATGATACGCAAGCATATGATCAGCTGCGCGCCTTGAGCACTCTGGAGGTCGACATGCTGACAGAGCAAGGAGGGAGGTTTATTCAATGGCTCGACACCTTCCGGTCATATAGTTCTGCTAATAATCTGAATCAGTCACAACGACAGCAACTACAAGATATAGAGGCAATTGCGGCGGACTATATCGAGTTTGTTATGCTGTTGTCGGCGCGTTTTAGTCTAAATCAGGCTGTGGCAAGACCTGTTCGAAATAGCGCTGAGCAACCTCTGCTTTCGAGTGCACTGGCCAAACGCTGGTGTAAAGGGATGTAGTGTTAGCGGGCTTGATTCATATAAAAATTTGTTTTTACCTCACTTTATGCCAGATTTAAGGTGCAGGTATAAGAAAACTATCGGGAGCAAGTATGGCGAACTGGGTGAATGGCAAAGTGGTTGAAAAGCTGTGGTGGACGCCCAGCTTGTTTAGTATCAAAGTTGCGGCTGACATAGACCCTTTCACAGCTGGCCAGTTTACTAAACTGGCATTACCCGTTGAAGACAAAAAAGTATCGCGCGCATACTCTTTTGTGAACGCGCCTCAGGACCCGTTACTTGAGTTCTTTTTAATTGAAGTGCCAGATGGACAATTGTCAGCTCCGTTGGCAGCGCTGGACATAGGCGATGATATTTTAGTGGCAGGCAAGCCTAGTGGGTTTTTCACGTTGGATGAAGTACCAGATGCCAGTGTACTGTGGATGCTGAGTACAGGTACGGCGATAGGCCCCTTTTTGTCTATGCTGAGCGATGGAAAGCTGTGGAAGCGCTTTGATCGGGTTGTACTGGTCAACGGCGTGCGTCATGCACAGGATTTGTGCTATCAGGACATGCTACTGGATACCGAAAAAATCTTTAAGCAGTTCAAATATGTGCCCTTAGTTAGTCGGGAGAAGACGGCGCATACGCTGTCCGGAAGAGTGACAAACCTGCTCGAGAGCGCAGAGCTGTGCCGCCATTGTGGTTTTGAGCAGCTGCCAGCAGACAGCCAATTTATGTTGTGTGGTAACCCGCAAATGGTGAAAGACACGACGACATTATTACAGACGATGGGCTTTGCTCGTAACCGGCGGGCACAACCTGGGCATATTACGGTAGAGCAATATTGGTGAGCGTCAGGCAATGTACTCGAATATTGACACTTAGAAACGCAAAACTTCCCGATGGACTGGCCTGATTCTGTATTCTGGCAACTGAATTTGCTATCGTGCACGCCAATTAGTCCCATGAAAAGGTAATTTATGAAATACCTATTTGTACTGATTGGATTGGTTTACTCAATTATTGGGTCGGCAAACCCTGCGCTTGATGAACAGGCCAGCGATTATCAGTTAACAAAGACAGAGCAGGAACTGGCGGCAGAAGCTGTGGTCGACAAGCTTATTCTGGCGTATAACGCGCAAAACATACGCAAGTTTATTGAGTTATATGCCGAAGATGTTGAGTTTTACATGTATCCGCAAACCTTGATGTTTACGGGAAAAGAAAAACTGATCGAGCGTTATGGGCTAATGTTTAAGAAAATGCACTGCCTTAAAGCTACCTCAATTAAGCGCATTACGCATGGCTCCATCGTGATTGATCATGAAACTTCGGAGATTTGCAGTAAAGAGGCGGGTGTTGTGGACAAACGCTCTGAATTTGTGACCAGCTATCAAATTGAAAACGGCAAAATTAAAAAGGTCGTGTTTTTTCGTTAAGTGTGTAAACCACCAAGGCTATGCACAGTGTTTTTCAGGTACATAGCCTCAGCACAGATGAGTGCCGCTACCAGTGCTCAACCAATTCCTTAAAGCTCGGGTTTGTCTCCAAAACTTGAAATGAGGGCTCGTTATTGAGCTCATTCTTTAGGTTTGGCGAGTAAGCCAGGGCCATTTTTATGTCGGCAATCGCATCAGCATATTGATCCAGCAGTGCATAGGCACAGGCGCGTTGCCAATAGGCATAGCCGTAGTCACTATCAATTTCAAGTGCCTGATTACAAAGGTTAATAGCGGGCCCTGTTTGTTCCAATTCAAGCAGTGCATCGGCTTTGTAAACCATTGCTTCAACATCATCGGGGTGACGTTTCAGGATTTCGTCGTACATCTCGATTTTGCCATGCATGTCACTTTCAAGATTTGCCCGCATCCATAACGAGTGAATTTCGTTTGTAATCGTGATTTTTCGTTGGTTGTTGAGAATTTCTTCTGAGCGCTCTTTGAGTTTTTCTTCAAGCGTTCTGAGCCTTTGTTCATATTCTTCGGTGATGTTTCCGACTCTATCATTGACCGTTTCTTCAACTTTATTTTTGATATCCCGTAATGAATTCCAGCCAACCAACACGAGCAGTGAGGCAGTGGCTGTGATGATGAACAGCACATTGTTGATGGTATCCGTGGTATAGGTCAGTGCGCGATCTGCAGCATCAAGCTGTTTGTGGGTGAGCTGTAAAGTGACATCCTCACGCAGCTTTTGTTGATCCTGCCGTAAGGATTTTAGCTCGTCTAAAATATAGCGCTCCATTAATGGGCGATACATTGGCTCTTGCAGCTGTTGTAATACTTGTTGCTGCTGTTGCTCGGTTAAGACGGGAGCAGGCTGAGCGCTATTTGCTGCGAGTGCGCCGCAATAGAGCAAAGTGACGAAAATAAGGATATTTTTTAGCATAGCAGTGATCTGTTTGAGAGTTTAGTCTAGCATGGTGCATGAGAGGCTTAGAAATTGCAAAACCATCAGGTATGGTTGGGTGCTATTTGGTCAATACAATGAGGGTTGAGGTTAAGTAGATTGCATGAGGTATTGCACGATCTTTAAGTTATTGTTTTGCTCCGTAGTGGCTGTTGCTATCTTTGCCTGCCGTCTGGTAGCTGCTCATCCACATCTGCAGCCGCGCCCCGTCATAGTGCCAGAATCAGAACCGACTATTCAACTTCAAGTTGTCACGGAAGAGTGGGTGCCTTACAACTTTACCAACGCGCAGGGGCAGGTAGATGGACGTGCCACTCAAAAGGTGCGGGAAGTGCTTGACGCAGCCGGGATCAGCTATGAAATTTTGGTGTTTCCCTGGACCAGAGCCATGAAAATTGCCCAAACTCAACCTAACACTATGATCTACTCTATTTTTCGCACGCCAGACCGTGAGGCCCGGTTTGAGTGGGCTTGTCCTCTGTTAAGACCGGTCAAAGAGCACCTGTTTCGCCTCGCTACACGAAATGACATACAAGTTGAGTCTTTGGACGATGCTAAACGCTATATTATTGCTTTGGTCAGAGGCAGTGTGACCCACGAATACCTGCGTGCCAGGGGATTTAAGGGCGGGGTTAACCTGGATCTGTCTGCTGACCCCAGTTCTCTGGCCAAAAAACTACTGGCAGGTCGGGTAGATTTTCTTATGACTACGGAATTTACCATCTATGAGGCCCTGCGTTTGATTGAAGAGCCTTATGAGGTGGTGACTTCAGCACTGGAGGTGCGAGATCGTTCCGGCGAGAGAGCTTGTCTGGCATTTCATCCGGATACAGACAGTCAAATTATAGATAAGGTCCGCCGTGCCTTGGCTGATCATAACCGCCGTTATATTGGCCCATAATATAAGCCTGTTATCACACGACCCACCAAACGCTTCTGTCTAAAACTTGAACAAGCATTTCAACTCTGTCACAGTGAATTGGCAGCACTGTGCGTGTTGCTCGCATATAAAATAATAACATCAAGGAGTTAGAAGTGAACGTATATAGAATCTTAATCCCCATCATACTAGGCATCTTGTCTGGTTTGAGCTTTTCCAGCGTCGCAACCAGCTTGGCTGAATTGCATGATATTAATAAAGGCAAGTTTTTCCTTTACGATAATAGTTCGACTGGCCCCACCTATGAACTTGTTCTGGTCAAAAATGGCACGGGAAAATACGCACGGCAAACTGAAAGCCAGATAAGCTGGAGTAAAGTCGATGATGGATTACAAGTTATCCTGGCCTCACCGGAACTTATCTGGGCATATCAAGATCAGGGCGTTGAGTATCGCTCAGAAATATACCAGGTGCATGTTTTTCCGTCGGAGGAAGGTGTTTCCTTTGCACAACACATGCGGGTAGTGCGAACGGATACGATGGAAGTGGTTGAAACGCAGGTACAGCACTTTACCGGAACCCTATTGCCAGCTAAGTCAATGCAAGACTGGCGAGTTGATCTTACTGAGGGAACTTGGGTGCTCCCCGCGGTTGATTACATCCTGTATGAAGAGTTTGATATACCTGCATTTGGTGCTGTCGAAGCGAATTTTTTTGCTAATGGGGATGGCCAAATAACGCATCATGATAAAACGGTGAGCCGCTTTAAATGGCGTATTATGGGCAATCGTCTGGTGCTGAAATATTGGCAAAATGGTATTAAAAAGAAACTTGTATTGAGGATCACAGAGTTATTGGCAGGGGTTGGATTACGTGTTGTGATCAAAGCCACAAGTCATACAGGTAAAGCGCCGTTGTTGCGCACGGGGTTGATGATTAAAGATCAGAAAACGCACTTCAGTTATGAGAATACGGTTGGTACCTGGTTGCGTGGCGCAGTTCGCTATGATTACTTTGAGGATCACGTTTATATTCCCAATGTGGCTTTCGGGAGCGCAGTTTGGTCATTTAATCAGGCTGGTGAAATAGAGCGCCAGAAGATTATTCACCCTCAGCTGGGTACGGTCCCCGTCTGTCCCGATGATACTTGTTATGTGTCTTGTACTTTTACGTTAAAGCTGTTGGCGCAGGACGAAGGAGCTCTCTACGTTTCAGTGCAAACAGACTCTGAGTTGGTCGATGCTGGCCCGCATTTTTTTATGGGTAAGGCAATTGTTAAGTTCGATTTAAAGCCATATCAAAGCGTAGCCGCGTTTGATTATTCTTGGCTTGGTCAGACAATGCTTACTTTCAAATCTGGGAGTGAGTCTGCGCTATATTACTTCATGATGGTGCCGTCAGAAACAGGAGTCTGGGAGTATGTTTACGCGAAAGAAGCGCCGAATAATATTCAGGGCAAGTTTGCCGTGGTTGACGGTAAGCTGCATCTTGAGGGTGAAGTGGAGACACAAGTTTTGGAGATCCAGCAATCGAGAAGGGATAGCTTAGATGTATGCCGCTACATTCAGGGTAGCTCGTGTGCAGCCGGTGACACTATGATTTTGGAGTTTCATAACGGCACCGACCTGCTTAAATAGGGCTTCGTAGCACTCATTGCATAAGGTCAGCCGGTGCGCAGGCTTTATGCAGCTGAACCGGACAGAAGCTGATATAGCACGACGACTAATACCACTGAAATACACACCACCAGATAAGGTATGGTAGTAGAGCGTTGATTGGAGTCAGCTACCAGGTGCTTTTGGTACAATTGTTGGCCATAGCCTGCAGCGTTGTCTAACTGCGTGTGATTACGACGTGGAAATGTCAGTATGCCCAAAGTAGCCAGTAAGCCGGAATTTAACCACTGTCCTTTAAATAGGGTCAGCATTGCCAATGTAAGCAGGGCAATGCCAGCGATCCATCTGATTAAGTAAGTCATAGTGCGTCCAATGCAATAATAAAACCAGACTGTACTTTAGAGTTTGGGATCTAAACTTTCAAGTGAATTGTTCCTAAAACAAGTAAATTACAGATTTAACCTATTTCTCCTACCAATTGGGTAGGTTATATCTCACATTTTGCTCATTTCTGGATCTAGCTGTTTTGGTTTACCAGACCCAATTCTACTGCTTTTAATGTCGCTTGCGTGCGGTCTCTGACCTGAAGCTTACTCAGTAAATTTGAAACATGATTGCGAATAGTCCCCTCCGCTTTAAACAGCTGGCTTGCAATTTCTTTGTTTGATAGCCCACGCGCGATGAGGACAAGTATTTGTTTTTCTCTGTCTGTGAGTTCATCCAATGCTGATTCAGCCTGTTTAAATACGTTACTTAAAGCACGTTGAATAACCAGTTTTCCCTCGTATACTGCTTTAATCGCTGCTTCTAGTTCTTCTAACTCGACGTCTTTAAGCATGCAACCATTGGCACCCAGTTGCAGGGCCTGTTGCAGCTTTGTAGTATCATCGAAGGTGGTCAAAATTAATACTTTGGGTGATTCACTGATGGCATTAAGCTGCTCCAGCACGCCAACCCCATCGAGTTCAGGCATACGCATGTCTAGCAAGATAACGTCTGCATCAATCAGGCCTGCGTTGTACTGATTCATAAATTCCAGCCCGTTTGCTGAGCTGCTGTTACATTCAATGTTTTCACAGAGTGCGAGTAGTGCCTGCATGCCCTGTCTGACTAAAGCTTGATCATCGACCAAGTGAACCTTTATTCTATTCATTATGGTGTGTTTCCTTAAACTGAACTTGCACGATAAAGCCTTTTGGTGAACTTTGCCAATCAAACTGACCCCCAAGCTCATCAACCCGTTCTTGTAGACCCAGTAGTCCATTGCCAGGCTTAATGAGTGGCGCAGCTGTACCGTTATCACCTATTTGCATCCTAAACTCTGCGCTGGCTGACGGGCCAAATTCAATATTGACCTGTGTGGCGTTACTATGCTTAAGGGTATTGGTGATACTTTCCTGGCAAACTCGCAGGATACAATGGGCATGGCTTAAGCTTTGTAATACGGGATGAGCGATAAACTGCAATGAAATATGGACCCGGGGTACGTGATGGATCAGCTCAGTGAGCACCGCTTCGAGGTCAAGTGACTGCTCGGTGCGCTTATCACTGACGAGTATGCGGATCTTATCCAGTGTTTCACGGGCAAGTGTATAGCTTTGTTGTAGCTGAGACTTTAGAGGTTCCTGTGCGGTTCTTCTGGCAACATCAAGGTTAACGATCAAACTGGTTAACTGATGACCCACATCATCATGTAGTTCTCTTGCCAGTAATAATCGTTCTTGTCTTGATACGGATTGTCCGAGTAGTGATTGCGTGGCCAGCAATTGACTGTTTGCCAGTTGTGCTTGCTCTTTGGCCGTTCGCTCTTGCTGCATGCGATGGCTTACCACGTAGGAAAATAAATGAAATGAGGTAAATAACATCGCTTCTACCCAAGGCCATGGGTGTTGCCAGTAGAGTTTTTGGATCAGCAGGTAGGCAATGCTAGCGAATAGTATGTAGCTGTATGACTGAGCCGGTGATAAATAAAAGGTCAAAATGGCGATGAGCATTACGCTGTAAATTAGGTATACCGATGACGGCAGTAAAAAACCCGTGCTGTGGATCAGTAAAGCCATTATCGCCAGTAGCCAGTATCTGACCGTATAACCATAGCTGTGCCGGGACTCATTGGTGACCAGCAAAATTAAGGGTAGCAAGGTCAGATGTGGCAACCAGGCCCAGAATGAGGCTTGTGATAAGGCAAGCAGACTTGGTACAGCAACCGCGCACCAGGTCACGAGTGCGGTTGTAAGCATAGAAGGTTGGTATTGAAAGTAAGGCTGCACAATAAAATCATAATTATTATTTATAATATGTACTTATATCAGATCAGAGTCAGAAAAGAAGCATGACGAATGTCATTAGTTATTAGTGACAATAGTGACATGAAGGTCGGATTATTTTTCCCTAAGCTGGATGAACATCAACTAGGGAGCTAACAATTATGCAATACCTTCATCAATTTTCTTTAATTATTCACATCATAGTGGGTAGCTGTGCATTACTTTTATTTTGGGCACCAATCCTGGCTAAAAAAGGGGGGAAAATACACAATCTGTCAGGTAAAGCTTATGCTTATAGTATGCAGCTTGTCTCTCTATCAGGGATTTTGTGCTGTACACTGGTTTTGATTGACCCCATTTCCGTTTATCAGGAAGCTTATCTTCAGGCACAAAATCAGGCTGACTTTATAAATACTGCGCGTGAGCGAGCCAGCTTTTTACTCATGCTGTCCTTTTTGGTTCTGGCGTCGGTTATACATGGTATGCGCGTGCTTAAGGATAAGGCTTCACGCCTGACAGTAAAGCGCCCTGATATGCTTTTCAACTATTTTGCTTTGTGTGTCAGTGCGTTATACGTTGCTTATCTGGGCGCTCAAAGTGGTCAGGTGTTATATCTGGCGTTCAGTATTATTAGTATGATTGTGGCAATTAAGATGATGCGCTATACCTTTGCCCAAACAGTAAAGCCGCGCCAATGGGTTATTGAACATCTTAGCGCAATGATTGGTTCGGGTATTGGTGTTTACACAGCGTTCAGCGCCGTTGGTGGCCGCTACTTGCTTGTTGAGGTATTGGGGGAGCAGGCAATATTGTTGGCGTGGCTGGCCCCTTCGGTTTTAGGAACCCTTGGGCTTATTTTTGCTAAACGTAAATATCAGCAGCGTTATCGGGTTGCCGCAAAGGACAATTTAGCCCATCAAGCCGCGACCTCCTGAGCCTTTATAGGTGCGTTGTGCTGAAATGCAGTATTTTCCAGCTTAGATAATTGTGCCTGTACCTGACAAATTAAGTAATTGGTTTGGGTACATTTATCAATCCTGATACAAAGCGCCTACAAATGGTTACTGACCGTCTATGCTTGTAGTTGTATGGTTGAATTATGACCGCAATGACAACAATCCGACGGGGCTGACTATGAATAAACTCTCACTAATATGCCTGATGCTTTTTCTTACTTGCCAAAGTGCATTGGCGGTCCATTTAATCGGCCAGACTCACTGGACTATGCTTGAACAAGACAAGTATTTTAAGTCTGGCAATACTGAGCAATACCTAGAGCTAGACATAGCATCCGTCAGAGCAACACTCCAAACGGTAAACATGGTAGATATGGTTTTGCCGCTGCCAAATGGGCAATTTGTAACGTTTCGCCTGGTACCGAGCCAGGTGATGGCACCCGAGCTGGCAAAAAAGTATCCAGAAATTAGGACGTTTAAAGGTGTTGAAGTAGGAAAGCCTCAAAATCAGGGCACCTTTGATCTGTCACCGAGAGGGTTTTATGGGATGTTTGAACACCAGGGGCAAACTGTTTACATTGACCCTCAGTCGGCGTTAAACAACTATCGTAGTTATGTTTTTAATCCAGCGGTTCATCATGACCATGCTCAAGACATTAAACGTCACCGCGCAATTCGCTTTCCTGGTATATCTGACTCTATGGCAAATAAACCAGAAGGGCTGATGCAAACCAGCCAGATCAGTGAACAAATAGTCTACCGTCTTGCCGTCGCAGCTACGGGAGAATATACCGCTTATCATGGCGGTACACGTCAGCTAGGTCTGGCTGCCGTTGTGACTATGGTAAATCGAGTGAACCAGGTCTATGCGCGGGATCTTGGGGTCACATTTCAGCTGGTTGCTAACAATGACCAGATCATTTTTGTGGATGCTGACACGGATCCATTTACAAATACGGATGAGGACATCAACGGAGATACCATTTCACAAGCGATTGAAAACGTCATGAGTGACACGGATTATGATATTGGACATTTGGTGGTAACCTCAGGGGGAGGCGTTGCCGGGCTGGGGGTGGTTTGCTCAACCCAGAAAGCGGCTGGTTTGACTGGCAGCCCTGTACCTGAAACAGACGCGTTTTATATCGATTATGTAGCTCACGAAATTGGTCATCAGCTAGGTGCTGAACATACTTTTAATGGTTTGGTGGGCGCCTGTCAGGGTAATCGCTCCGGCTTATCAGCCTATGAGCCGGGCAGTGGTTCGACAATCATGGGGTACACAGGTATCTGCGGTGAACAAGATTTACAGCAGAATTCAGATCCCTTCTTTCATTTGCATTCCATTGAGCAAATGGTTGCAGTGACACGTCAGGGGGTTGGGAGTACTTGTGGCGCCCGTACTAACCTGACTAACCAAAGTCCAGTGGTTGATGCCGGTAGCGATTTTACAATACCCGCACGCACGCCATTCATTTTAACAGGCAGCGCAACCGATACTGATTCAGATACACTCAGCTACAGTTGGCAGCAATTCGACCTAGGGTCGGCTACAAATAGTGCGAGCCAGGATGCCATTGACTCAGGGTCGGGGCCTTTGTTTCGGGTCTTTAATCCAACAATGGATCCGGTCAGAACCTTTCCTAAATTAATTGATATTTTGTCAAATAGTGTGGCTTATGGAGAGGTGTACCCCACAACAAGTCGCACCCTTAACTTTCGTCTGGCAGTGAGAGATGGTCAGGGGCATGTTGCCAGCGATACGATGCAGGTGACTGTGGTTGATTCGCAAAATGGATTCACCGTAACGCAGCCTGATAGCAGTAGCCAGTGGCTAACTGACACACACACTGTGACCTGGGATACTGCGAATACCCAGAATGCTCCGGTTTCTTGTTCCAGAGTGACCATTAGCCTTTCTACCGATGCTGGTGTGACTTTTGGCACATCATTGGCGAATGGGGTCGATAATGACGGGCAACAGGAAGTATTGATCACATCTGCAATTAGCACTAACTCCGCCCGAGTTCGGGTTGCTTGCACCGATAATATCTTTTTTGCGATTAACTCCGGCAACTTTACAATCAATTCTGATGGCCCACCAGATCCGATAGTGCCTGTGTTTGAATCTCAAAGCCCGATTTCTGTTGCGGAAGATGACCGTGTACAGATTAAAAAAGAAGATCTTAACTTTGAGCTCGGGCTGGCTGTTGATTTAATCACTCTGTTGCCCGGTGATAACTATACCTATACAGATCTGACAGTGATCCCGCATGAAAACTATAATGGCACGCTGAATGTCGCGGCATTCGCAACAAAGGACAATCAAAACAGTGAACGATTTAACGTAGAGGTAACGGTTACTGCGGTTAATGATGCACCCGTCGTGGAAAACGACAGTGCTAATGTGGAGTTTCAGGCAGAGCAAGTATTATTGACTGTATTGAGCAATGACACGGATGTTGATGGTGATGCGCTGAGTATCTCTGCTGTGGATTATCAGGGAACCGGTACGGTCACGATTGCGTCTAACGGTTTGCTCTATACGGCTGGCTCCGATTTTTCTGGCTCTGATACAATCGGTTATACCGTCAGTGATGGTAATGGAGGCACTGCATCTGGTAGTGTTGAGGTCATTGTTGAGGCTGCACCAGTTGAGCCTGAGCCAGATCCCGAACCAGATCCTCAGCCCGATCCGCAACCGGATCCACAGACACCTACTCAATCTCTGGATGATGGTGGTTCAGGGGGAACGTTGTTTGTACTGCTTTGGTTATTGATGGTTGGCGCTTGCTGTAGGTTAGGAGTGAAAAAAAATGAAAGGTAAATTAACCGTTCTGAGTGCTTTGCTCAGTGCGGGATTGGCAGCGGGATGTCAGGGGATGAATCAGCAAGAGACTGCTTCAGATAGTAAGCTTCAACAAGAACTTGCGGGGGCAATGGATAAGCAAGATTTCCGTTTATATTACACCACAGGCCGGCGACCTGTGGTGCCGGGTTTCGAGCAATTTGAATTTAAAGCGCTTGAGGCCCGATGTGGTGTAAAAGCGATGCCAGGCAGCGGAGATACCTTGCGTAGTGAAGCAGATAAAGCAGCACGAGCAGAAGCTTATCAGTACGCGAAAGCGTATAACCTGAAAATATATGATGCGTGTTTAAACAGGCTGTAAATGACGACACAACAAAAAATACTTTTAATAGATGATGATCGAGAACTCACGCAGCTGATGTCTCAATTTCTGCAAAAAAATGGATATGATGTCGCTTGTTATGAACAGGGAAATGGGGCTGTTGCGCGCGTTGAAGAGTTCGCGCCGGATCTACTAGTACTCGATTTAATGTTACCGGGTCAAGATGGCCTGAGTATTTGCCGTCAGATCCGGGGGCGTTTTACCGGGCCCATTATTATGCTGACGGCATTGGTAGACGATATTGATGAAGTAACCGGGTTGGAAGTTGGTGCTGACGACTATTTGTGTAAGCCCGTTAAACCTCGAGTCTTATTGGCGCATGTTCGGGCACAATTAAGACGCCATAACATGCTTGTGACACAAACCAGTCAGACTGTGCGAACAATTAATGATGGCGAAATCTGTGTTGATTTAGCAAAACGCAAAGCAACATGCGGTGACAAAGAGGTTTTGCTGTCCAGTGCTGAATTCGAACTGTTATGGTTGCTGGCTAACTCTGCGGGCCGGATACTGTCGCGAGATGAATTGTATCGCACTATCTTTAAACTTGAATTTGATGGTATGGACCGCTCAATTGATTTGCGCATCTCCAGGCTGCGCAAGAAACTGGGGGATGACCCAAAAGAGCCTAAAATTATTAAAACAATAAGAAATAAAGGATATCTGATTGCAAGTTAATGTTTTACGGCTGAGCGTATTTATCGCCCTGGCCGTTGTGCTCAATAGTGTGGTAGCTCTGACAGTGCGCGATACCTTACTTGTTGAGATTGAAACCCGATATATCGAAACGCAAAATCAGTTTTTAGATGAAGTTGGGGCCAAAGTTCAAACTGAACTTGCGCAACCTGCACCACTCTCGTTATCTGAACAGCAGATGCGTCTTGAAGCACGGTACGATACTCAGGCGCTGGTGGTGAGGCGCAATGCTGACTTTTATTCACAGTCGCAGCTGAGCGAATTTGCTGAACTTGAGAAACAGCAAGCGCTGGTTGATTACTTAAATGCCACATTGTATTTTGTGCTGAACGATAATGAGGTGCTCGAAATCGGCCCTTTGGTTGATCAGGATGTCTATTATTACTTGGTTGATTGGTTTGACTGGCTTATATCGGCCTTTCTTAACCTGCTTTTACTCCTCGTTTTCTGGTATCTGAATATTAAAGAGCGCAATGTGTTGGCTGAACGACTTGCTCAAATGCCCGTAGCGCTGAGCCAGCCTCAGGATCTGAAGAGCAGTCTGCAACAGCTTTCGCAATTAGTTGACGCACAACTAAATGAAGGTGAAGCGAGAATAACGTTACAGCGAGATCTGTTACATGGTGTGGCGCACGAGTTTCGCAGTCCTATGGCCAGGATGCAGTTTGCATTGGATATGCTGGAAGATGCCGAAGAGGAGGAGAGAGAGGCGCTCCATACCAGTCTGAATCAATCACTACAGGATCTGGAAGGCCTCGTCAGTGAGTTGTTGTATTACGCCAGAGTGAAAGACAACTCAGTCAAACCAAAACAGGTTGTGTTGCAAATGAGCTCTGTATTGCAGGAAACTCTGGACAAGGTTGCCCCTTTTTATCCTCAGGTTGACTTTGAACTGGATGCACAAGAGATACATTGGCAAGGCGATGAAGCTTTGGTAAAGCGACTGTTCACCAACTTATTGCGAAATGCAGGTCGTTTTGCCAGGCAGAGGGTTCGCGTTGAACTAAGGGAGCAGTCTGGCGAGTTGGTGGTTCGTGTTATAGACGATGGAATAGGTATACCGCCGGGAAAACAGGCGCGTATTTTTGAGCCATTTACCCGGCTTGATCCCAGCCGCTCTCGGGATTCCGGAGGTTGTGGACTGGGGTTGGCGATAGTCCAGTCAATTGTCAGCAAGCATGATGGTACTGTGCGTGTGAGTGAGGAAAGCACAGATCTGGGCGGAGCATGTTTTGAGATCAGGCTGCCAAAGCGTGTAACTACGAAAAGCGCGGTTAATCCAGTTCATTAAGCAATTGTTTGATGTCACCGCGGACAGTGTCAATATCTTTAACCACCAAATCAACAGCCTGGGTACTGGCATAAATATTTTGCCAGTTATCAGACCAGGTAGCTTTGAGTGTGGAGGCACTTTGTTGCAGTTCACCGTTGGTCAGGTAGCTGAAATCATTGATTAAGCCTACGCTTACCCAGCCTTTTCTCGGGCTGCCTTGTGTTTTGTCCTGATCATAATGAGCGATGTAGATAAGCTGTTCAAGTTGTGTCAGTTCTCTAAGCATTTCGAAACAAGCCGTTCGTATATTATTGTTTTGCTCGGAGACCTCAAGTCGCCAGGCGTTGTAAGTAAAGCCCACAAACGCAAATAACATACTGGCGATCAGGCTCATCTGATATAGACGGACTTTTTCACTAAGTTTCATAAGACGCCTTATTCCGAGGGAGCCTGGATAGGATCTGGAAGCTGATACTGGCTAAGCCAATTTGCGTTGAGTGCTTTTTGCAGCAGTTGCATAACGGCTTGTGTGCCGGCTTCAGTATCCTGATGCAAGTTGGCTGCGGCTTCGCAGACGAAGCTAAAAGGCAGGCCCTCTTTCAGGGTAGTCAGACATATATAATCACTGTGAGAGAGCGGATGAAATGCGGTGCGTAAATCGGGCTCGCGAATAATCAGCCAATAGTGTCTGGTTGCAAGTTCAGCCTGTGGTGGGGTGTCTGTTTGTTTCAGTGCCTGCCAACTCTCAACCGCGGAAAATTGACACGCGAGTAATCGCGCACTTGGATGCAGCGTAAAAACGACATTGGGCCATAAATTAGCTGGGATCTGTTGCAGTGCCTGCATTGTCAGGCGCGGTGCATCCGGTGCATCAAAAGCCTGCAACAAGAGGCGCTCAAACTGGGCTATTTCGCTCAGTATCCCATGGTCAGAAAAAGGGGAGTGATACGCGAGAAACTCGGGAAGTCTGTCACCAAAGTGTCGCAAAGATGGATCAGTGGATGGATATTGAGTAAGAAATCCATTTACCATGTCATCAAATAAGTCGTCGCCTAAGTAAAGGCCGAGCATTTCATGGTCCTGTTCCAGTACTTTGGTCAGGCGAATACGATAGGCATTTTGATAGATTGAAGCTCTGTCCTGAATACTTAGGCCTGGCTGGGGAGCAATCTGATTGAGTAAATCTGATTTCGTGCCTGTGAGCATTGCAACAAATGCTTGCTGAAGTTGGGCTAACTCAGCCATTGGACCTCCAACTGAGCGGGGCAAGTTCTCTGGCCTGGTGCAACTCCGCCATTAGAGTTTCAAAAGGAGGGAAGTTATCGTCTCTCTCGATCATGGTATTGACCGCCGGCCTTGATTGCGTGTAACGCTGAAACAATTGCCAGACGGCGTCGCATACAGGTTGATCATGTGTATCGACAATATGACTGCCGAAGTCGCTGTGTCCGGCCAAATGTATCTGCGCAACCGCTTGCTGAGGGATCGCGTTGAGATAATCCATGGCGTCGAAACCATGATTTCTGGCACTGACATAGACGTTATTGATATCAAGCAAAAACTGACAGCCAGACTGCTGATGCAATGCCGATAAAAAGTCCCACTCAGTCATTTGGGACTGATGATAGGTGAGGTAGCTGGAGACATTTTCGAGGATAACGGGGCGTTCTAAATAATCCTGAATAACGTGTAAACGCTCACATAAATGTGTCAGGGCTTCTTCTGTATACGGCAGTGGCAGTAAGTCATGGCTGTTAAATTCACCAAGAGATGAAAAACACAAGTGGTCAGAAATCCACACAGGGTTGACGCGTTGAATGGTGCGCTTAAGCTGCTCAAGATATTCGAAATTTATTGCTGACGTGCTGCCAATCGACATAGACACACCATGCATTGCAATCGGGTAGCGCTCTTTTATCTGATCGAGGTAATGCCATGGCTTGCCGCCATCAACGAAATAGTTTTCAGAGATTATCTCGAACCAATCGACGTCCGGCTGAGTTTGGATAATGTCTTCGAAATAGCAGGTTCTGAGTCCCAGGCCAAATCCCAGATAAGGCGGTATAGCTTTCAATGTGTCTTCCGTTTAAAGCAAGAGGTTAGGATCAGCAGGCATATCAGGTGTCTGCCTGCTGACACAAGGCTAGTTTGTTAGCTGTCGACTTTGCCACCTATGTCCTGGCATGCTTTGGCTGGCATTTTCACAAACCCAGTACCTTTGCAGGAAGCATGGCCACCACAGGCATTGTTAGCGGTTTTACAGTCATTGTGGCCACCGCAAATGTTGACGTCATTGCACTTTACAAGGTCAGATTTGGCTACTGAACCGACCCACTTATCTTTTACTTTACCACCCACATCTGCACATGCTTTAGTTGGCATCGCAACAAAGCCGGTCCCTTTACAGCTGGCTTGTCCTGAACAGGCATTGCTTGCGGTTTTGCAGTCATTATGGCCACCACAAACGTTAACATCATAGCAATGAACCAGATCGGTACTCGTACCACTGGTATTTGCATTTGCTGTATTGGATGACGTGTTGTCTGTAGAGTTACAGCCTACCAGGCCTGCAACCATGACCGCCATCGCGGCCCCCGTTAGTGCTTTCATATTATCTTCCTCATTGAGTGTGTGCCAAACTGAGCGTGGCGGTTACCTGACCCAAAATAACAACTCTCTTTTATTCAACAGGTAGTTCAGCAGCATGTTCATGCCCGTACTTATCGGTAGTGTTTAACTACCTGAACATGCTGCTGTAACGACAAGACCAGAGTCAGATGAAATTCATTTCAGTGTAGTCGAAATTTTTTTGCTCGGGCATTGAGATACGCACTCGGGTTGTCGGCAAATGAGGGGGGATTGCTTGGCAGGTTAAACATGGCGAAGCGCTCGCCTGAGCAAAGCCAGCTTGCGCAAAATTGAAAACTTGTGCTTACTTTTAACTAATAACACACCGCTTAGTGCGAGCAGTGCAATACCTTGAGGTGTGCAGGCCACACGCTTTGCTTTGCGGCAAAACCGCCGCTTGCTAAACTGCGCATATTGTAGCTTTTTCAACAGGAACAGTTGTTGCTGTTGCACTTCCTGGTGCGCAGTACGGTATATAAAACGTGCCAGCCAGGTCATGGTCCTCTCCTTCAAAGCTTGTTAGTTAAAACACATCAAGCAGATCGCTGGTAGTTTTATCAAACAGCTGTATTGCAGTTGCTATCAGATAGTAGATAAGCGCCAGATTAAACGCCATCAGGAGCCCTGCAGAGACAAATCAACTCAGGCCAGTTTGCACCATGGCATAGGCCATCAAACCCTGAAGAGACAACCAGGTTGCTGTGATAAGCAGTGAAGAAATCTTCAGCAGCAAGACGCAAGTCAGAATCGTTTTAAAATGGGCGCGCAGTTTCGCTTTAAATAAAGCCGCGAAAGCGCGGGCGACGTCAACATAGCTTGCAGTAACGGCTTCGCCCTGTTGCATCCGCGCTGTAAGCTGAGCGCCCATACTGGCAGTTTGGTGTGTTTGGCGCGCTCATATTACTTACTCCGTAATAGCATTGTTAGAGGGACACCAGCGCCAAATGCAGTGCCTGCCGTTTTAACCGGGTTTTCAGTGGCATATTTTTTAACACCTGAGGCATCCCACTTTTTCTCCAGCTCGCGTTTTTGAGCCTGCAAGGCCGGGCCAGACGCTTCACCTTTGTTTCTCAATTGCTCTTCGGTCTTGGCCGCCGTGTCGTGCAGAGCATCGACAGTATGGTGGAGAGAGTCGGCTAATTGATCAGAAGCCGGGTGTGGATGTTCACTGTTTGCCTGACGGTTGGCAGTCGATTTGCTGGTACTCATAATAACTCCTGATTGCGAGAATTAGTACTCCCGATAATGCAAATGATCTGCAAGGAATTATATCATTTAAAATCAATGGTTTAGGTTTTGGTGATGTGAATAAACAGGACGCTTTTACCTGTGTGTGAAATTTTTACCCGGTATTATTTACGTGTAGGTATTGGCGGTTCTGAGTAGGTACCTGTGCGTGCAAGGTGGCATTTGAACAGCCATTTATACTGATGATATTTCGGGCTATTTCTCTTCTGGTGATTAATTTTTTGTTTTTTTTGTTTTTTGTGTGTTTAAAGTCAGTTTTTTTAATGTTTTAACTGTCTTTTTGTTTTGACTTTAGTATTTAAATCTATAGGATTTTCAAATTTTTATAAGGGAAAGATTAATTGAGATTAATAATTGCACTTTTGTTTTTTGTCTGCTTTTCAAGCAGTGCAAGCACGACATGGATACCGATTAAGTCAGGTTCCATCACTGTTTTTTTACCTTTTATACCCAATTACCCTTTTGAAGCACCAAAGGGTATAAAAAAACTGCAGTCAGGAAATGTAATCACTATTACTTGGGATGATATAAAACATGCGAGTAAATACCTTGTTCAAGCTGTAAATAGTCGGGGTGAATGGGTAGATGTCAAGATAACTACTAGTCCAAGTCTGACTATAGGTAAGGATTTTGATGGATTTTATCAGATTAGAATTGTCGCATGTAACTACTATAGTTGCGAGAAGACGGGGGATTATAGTGAAAGCATTGCATTTAAAAAATCAATTATTTTTGTTCACCCAGACATCCTAGGTAGCCCAATTATGGAGAGCACATTATGAGAACAAAACTGAGCTATGGTTTAATTTTTTTCCTTGTACTGGGTGCTAATGTATTTTCAGTGAATGCCAATGAAGACTTGACTAACTTGTATACAGCCAGGTTTAACCAGGTAACTAGTGCTCACTCTAGTAATAATCTAAGTAATGCGCTAATTGTAACGCCGCAAGGCAAGGATATGTTCACAGATAAGATAGATCTGTCTACGGGGACTGTGTCATTTGTCAATAATGACATTAGTTTGCCGGGTAATTTCGATTTACCGGTGGAAGTGATACGTCGCTATGATACAAACTACCCTTTTAAAAGAGGCTGGTACTTTGATTTGCCGCGCATATCTTATACATACATGTCAGGTTATCAAAAGACAACACTACCTTTGTCATGGCAAGATGGAAAGTACTGTAGTGGAGGTGTTTCCAGAAATAGTACGGATATAAAATATCAGCCCGTATTTGCTATGTCCGGCTCATTTGATATCAGCATACCTGGTCGAACACAATCAATGTTGCTGCTTAATAAGGGAGCTTGGTCAAAGGCTGGCAAGGGTTTTCCATATTATACAAATACGAATTGGCTAGTTTCATGTTATAAAGAAAATGGTAAAGAAGGTTTTGTCGCACATGCCCCAAATGGGGACAAGTATTACTTTAGCGACTACTCAACGACCTCATCATATGCTGAGTGGGCTACAGCAATACAAGTATCTAGTAGTGGTAACGATGAACCTTATTACTTGCAAAGAGCTGATATAAAAGTAACGAAAGTCATTGATAAATATGGGAATTGGGTTAAGTACAGCTACAATCCCCTAAGAATAACAGCAAGTGATGGTCGAGTTTTAGAACTAAAGAGTAACACGGGCTCTCATGGTAGGAGTAATGTACGTTACTCAGAGACGATATCTGGATACAATAAAAATAAACCAAGTGATAAAAGAGAGTGGGTTTCCATTCATTACAATAGAAGCAGTGTAAAAAGTGATTTAAAATCTGAGTTTACCTTACCAAGTGGACGGTCATGGTTGTATACCCTTAACTATATAGACTCTGAACCGCTTGATCTAATGTTAGCTGCCGGATCAGGCGATGTACGCACTGGCTGTGGTAATCTGAATACACTTAAACATACTTTCACTGTTCGACATCCGAATAAGTCGGTTGCCAAGTTTCATGTGAATGAAAGAGGTGACTCTAGTATTAATCTACCTATCCCTGTTCTTGGTCGGACCACAGATTGTATATCCAGGCTAAGTATTAACAAAAAAGAGGTATTTCCAAGAAACTCTAATTCCGCGCTTTACACATGGGTTTATAGTTACTCGAATGCACATAGTGACTATGCGAGATTTGATAGTAAATCAGATCCAAATGGTGCTCCTAGTAACCGTTTTTTCTCAGGTTCCTCGCCAAAGAACATTAATAAATTTTATCATAAATGGACTACTGTTAACGGACCTGAAGATTACTATTTAAAGTACTATATAAATAGAGACAACCGTAGTCCGTTCCAAAATAAAGTCTTCGCAATTGAAAGCAGAAAAAAAGCTGGTGGTGGGTTACTTAGTACTAAAAAGTTTAACTATTGGCATTCTGACGAGTTAGGATTAGGTTATGCCACGCGAAGTGCGAATAGAAGTTTGTCTATGCATCAAGTGCATCTTTCAGAAGATGCACTACAAGTGGGCGATGACAGTTACAAAAGGACTTTTTATGATTTTGATAGTTTTGGTAGCCCTCTCAGAGAAAAATGGTCATTGAACGATGATCACAGATACTATAAAAACTCTTATACTAGTGATACGAGCAAATGGATCATAAAAATGCCTGGAGGTCGTTCTGTATCCAGTAACAACAGAAACTTCAAAGAGCTCTTTTCGGTTGATTATCAGATAATTAGTGCATCTGATGGCTCATATTCCGGACTTATATTACCTTATCATGAGAATCGCCTGGGCGTCAGGCAAGTTACCTACAACAGTTACTGGAACGACGGTAACATTAGAAAACTCACTAAAAATGTTAAGTCATACTCAGGAAAGACTTTAACTGAAGAGTACAGCGATTATTATTCAGGTGTTGCAAAAAAAGTAACTTTAAACGACAGATATAGCAGTAAGAAGCTTGAAGAAAAGTATGAGGTTGACCTGATGGGTAATATTACTGCTTTTACCAATCTTAACGGACATACCACAAACTATTATTATGACGGTGAAAACAGAACATCCGCTATAGTTTTTCCGAGCGACTCTAATATAGGATCGTTGCGAAGTTTAGCTATTGATTGGGATGATACAAAAAATAGACGCACCATTACGTTGTGCAGAATTCATGCAGGTTCAAACCAATGTGATGGTAACGGGTATGGTTATAAAGTTACAGAGCAGTATGATGCTCTTGACAGAAAAAGCTGGAGCGCAGTGTATGATCCTGCCATACCAAATACAAAAGCCAGGAACACTTACCAGTCTTTTAAATATGACTCGAATAACCGATTACTCAAAGCTTCTTATCCAAGTTTTTCACTGGAGCAGACACAGCATAATGGTGAACAATTTAGGTATGATCACTTGGGGAGAGTTGTCTACAGCAAGACTAATGTTGAAGGTGAAAAGACTTTTTATTATGGCAGTGGGAATAGGGTTGTAGAGAATAAAGGCCTAGATAATGAAGTAACTCGAACTTATCGTCACGAAGGTAAGCCAAGCTATAATTTGCTGGAAAAAGTGGTTTCAAAGCACTCTACCACAACCATAAATGTAGACGTAATTGGATTAACCCATTCAGTTAAGCAATCTCACGGCGCACATTCTTTTACCGAAACACGATTATATGACAGTAATAACAAGCTATGTTTAATCAAGCGCGCAGATGTGGGTAATGAACTCCTAAAGTTTGACGCTTTGGGTAGGAAGGTTTGGTCTAAAAAGGGGGTGAGTAGTACCCGATGTGTAGGCACGACGCCCCCTGATGTGACTTACTTCCTATATGATAACTTAGGAAATTTAAAAGAAAAAAACCTACCAGGTACTGGTATCGATGTAAAGTATGAATTGGATAATGTCGGTAATTTAGTTTCTGTTTCACGAGGAGGGGTTGTACAAAGGTATAATTACAACTCACTAAACTTGCTCGAAGATGAACAGTTGTACATTAAAGATGAAGCACCACTTTTAGTCGATTATGTCTACGATCTAAACGCTAATCTAAAGTCTTTGGTTTATCCGGATGGTTCCGTTGTCAATTATTATCCCAGTGGTACAGGGAAAACATCAAAAATTGATGTTTTCAACGGTCTTGGAGAGCTTGAGCAATCTGTATTAGGCGGTGTTGAGTACCATGCATCAGGTGCACCTTCAAAGTTTACCTATGCTAATGGCGTTGCTTATCAAATGGTTGAGGAGAAGGATAAGACGTTACCACGATCATTAAAGTACTTTCATAAAGGCAGTGTCGTTTCAGGCTTCGAATACACTTATGATGAGAGAAACAACTTTAAATCAATCAGTGACCTAACTGACAGGAGATACTCGTTATCTGATATGTCCTATGATGGGCTTAACAGGCTTAGCAGTATTCGAGGAGGAAGCCAGTTTGGCTCTATAAACATTGACTATGATTATCTTGGGAATATAGAAAGGTATTCATCGAAGAAACGCAATTTGTCTTATAACTATCAACGCGCAACAAACCGACTTATACAAGTAAGCGGAATCAGTGGTAAGTATGGAGCTTTTCAATATGATAGTCGTGGAAATGTGACTAACAATGGTTCTTATAAACTGTATTATGATGCTAGCGGCAGTGTTACAGAAGCCAATGGTTTACGCTTCACTTACGACTCACATGGTAGAAGAGTGCAAATTGTTGACGAAGAAACCAAGCGTAGCAGCATGTACAATCTGCACGGTAAGTTACTTTATACCGAGAGTGGTGATATTCAAGGCGAAGGCGTGAATTACATTTACTTTGGTAAAATGTTGGTGGCAAAATATGGTAGTGTTGCTGCCCCGAAAGGCAACTTTGAGAAAAAGCGTTATTTACCTTTCGGAGAGACGCTTAATGAGCAAGATGACGATGTTGGTTATACAGGTCATTGGTATGATAAAGAGTTGGGCCTTAATTATATGCAGGCGCGATACTATGATCCGGTCATAGGTCGTTTCTACTCGAATGATCCGGTTGGATTTACGGGCGAAGTAGATACCTTTAATCGATACTCATATGTAGCTAACAATCCATATAAATATACAGATCCTAATGGTGAGGAGAAATATTCAATTGCCCTTACCGGTGAGGTGATGTTTATTGCCGGGGTTAGGGCTGGATTTTCAGTCGGGTTCGATACTGAAACATTAGAGATTAGTGGCTCTGCTAACGCGGGGCCTAGATTAGGCTTAGGGTTAGCTGTGAAACCGAGTTACAGTGTAGAAAAGAGCGGCACTAAAGCAGTTAACACAACGACTACGGAGATTGTTGTCAATGCGGATGCCGGTTTGGGTCCTCTAGCGATCGGGAAAGATATTGTATCGGAGAAAACAATTAATGGAGAGCACCAAGCTCAGGCAAGCTTTACTAAGCCTGAGGCTAAAGCTGGGCTTGCTGCGTCAGTCGGTGTGGATTTTAAAATTGAGCAGAAATCAACAGTTATTCGAGATGCTGTTGATAATATAATTGAGTTTTTTAAATGATATTTTGGTGTTGGATTGTTGTATGAAAAAAGGCTATTACACAGTGCCAGTATTACCTCTGGTTTTGTTTTCGTTTTCTACGCTGGGTTTTTATAATATTTATTTCTATTTTAAAAATATTTGCTTGAGCTCGAAGGTAGAGGGCTTTGATCTTGTTACGGTTGCGAAGAGTATACTATATCCAATTTTTTGCTTTAAGTTGTTAAAAAATGCAGAATCTTCAATTGACAATTATAATGGCTTGAGTGCGAAGATTATTTTCTTTTCTCAGATTTTCTTTGTCTTTGGAGGCGTTTTTCTTGGAAAGGGAGGTGAGATACTTGGTTTTTTTACCTTTATACCATTGATTTTTTCTAACAATCTTTTTGTTTGTTCAAATAAAGTGCAAGGGCTGAATTCTCAGGAAGTGGTTTTTAATAAGAGTCACTATTTTGCTGGGATAATAGGGTCACTATTGGTCTCTTATTGCATATTGTATTTTTACGTTCTTATTTAATTTTATTTGTGGGCTTGCAAGTTATTGTGTAAGCCCTTTTTATTTTATATTATTGGTAAATTCCTCTTTAAGTCATGCTGGCCTTTCCATAGTTATAAGTTACATCCTAGTAAGATTACTTATTCTACTTTTTTGGCTGTTTCTTCGACGTAAAAGCATTTAGTGTCATTAGAGACACCTGTTTTTACTGAGCTGATCTTCAAATATTTTGGCTTGAGTATGTCGCGTAACTCCCCCATACTTTGGTCCGTATTTGCGTCAACTGTCAGATTTAACTTTCGCTGGGCTTGGTGTTTATTCGAATCATGTTTTCTTGTATGACATCTAAAAGTTCTTCTCTACCTTCAAGCCGTTGTACGATGATTTGGCCTATAGCGAACTGCCAGCTAAGAGACATGACCTAGCTCACGCTCAATTGCTCTATTGCTCAGTGACACCCTCAGTAATCCAAAGTTGAATGTTGCTTCTGGCGATAAGGGTTTTGTTGTAATCGTGCTGGTTGGTGATAAGTCTTTCTTTCAAAGTTCAGCCTTGGTGTCTGCGATTGAGATTTCATCATACAAAACTAAATTAATTCAATTCAATGATTTAACAAACACGCCTATAGATACTAATTTCGACGAAAGATAAAGCGATTTTTCCTGATTGTAATATTGACAAAAAGATATCTGAACAACCATTCGGCGGGGCCCTGAGCATACTTGCGCCGCCATATCGTGGCAAAACACCAGGCAGACAGACAAAACAGCAGGCTGCTCAACAATGCCATCTCTATAGACTGATTACCCAGCATATTCAGCGCTTCCAGCGTGCCCATGCCAATAATGATGTGTGCAATATAAAAAGTGAGCGACAACTTACCTGTATCTTCCAATGACCGCAGTACAGCTGAGTGGGCAAAGCGCTGCGCAAGTTTGATGCAGCCGAGTAAGACAAGTACCGAGCTGGCGGTGGCACATACCAGATACTGAGGCAGTGGAGGAATAGGTCCGGTGCTGAGCAAAAACTGAATGTCTTGATCTTGCATGCCAACACTTACGGCCAGTGTGCGCAGCAGATAAAAAGCGCCCTCGAAAGAAACTAAAGTGACAATTGCGATTTTAAACAGTCTTTTTTGTAGTGCACTTTGGTGCAGCGGTTGACGGCCCAGCCATATACCAAATAATAGAAAGGCAATCCAGGGAAACACAGGATGAAAGCCATTGTAAAAAATGCGTCTGATCAGGCCATCCAGAGTCCATAAGTCAAGGTAAGTGAGTGTTTCCCACTGCCAGCCTTTGGAGTAATCAATGATAAGCAATAGCGCAGGGAAAGTGGAGACAATCACCGCACACAGTGTGAGTAGCGTGCGATGAGAGGCGAACAATAGCCATGAGGCCAGAATAAAGTAGCAGCCGTAAAAGTGCAGAATATCTGCCGGCCAGACGGGCAAATAAAGTAGCCCGAGGCAAAGTAGCAGAATACCACGCATGATTACTTTATTTTGCAGTTGTTTTCGCTGAAGTAGGTTGTGGTTTTGCACTTTGCGAGCGCTCAATGTCAGCCCGACACCTGCCAGTATCACAAACAGCGCTGCGGCACGACCTTCCAGTAAACTGCTCAATGACAGCAGCTGCGGGTTGCCAGTTGTTGCGCCCATAACAAGTTTAAAGTTAACGACCACCATACCAAAAATTGCCAATGCTCTGGCAAGGTCAATACCATGGATCCGCGCGCTCATCTTTGTTCCTTTTAGGATATCTGGTGAGTTTAAGTTAAGTGGAGTGGGCGGAATATTCCGTAAATAAATGTATAAAGTTGTAACAGACACAGGTACGAATTATTGATACGTGTCCCAGAGAGGTTTGAAGCCGTGGCTGATTGTGTGATTAGCAATGCGGAAGATCGCATTATCACCAGATAGCGAACTTGTCACCCATATATTTGCAATAACTAATAAAGTATCCATTGATGAGCAAAAGTAAACCGCCAGCAAGGGCTGCCTCGTTTATGAGTCCCAGCAAGCAAAAAAACAAGCCAAAACCATGTAAAATACGCTCAAGCCTGATGAGCAATGATCTACCAGGCTGGCGTTGAAATGTTCCTAGGAAAAACCAAATCCGTAGCCACAGTGGCCGTGGTGATGCATGTTTATTGGTCATAAATGATTCCTGTTGTAATGTGCTGATGTCAGTGTCTAGTGCAGCGGCAAGGCATTTTAGAGACTCCAGGCTTGGAGTGTGACCCTGTTCTATCCGCTGAATTGTGCGGATATTTAATCCAGACATCATAGCTAGTTGAGCCTGTGTCAGGTGCTTGCTTAATCTGAGTTGTTTGAGGATCATAGTGTTACTCGCTGCAAAGTGATGTCGAAAAGTGTTATCCAGAAGCCTCAGCATAAGCAAGGGGTTTGCACCGACTTTTTTGTGACAAAGTATAGTTTTCATATAGTTAGCTATCATCAGATATGTCATCTTGGACAGAAAACGGTGCCTTGTTAACTGGAATAAAGACAGATTTAGCGGGTGCTTTTAGGGCTACAATCGTGGGCTTCACAGGCTTGTAAGGTTTTTTTTAACCTGTTTTTGCAGTGTAAGTGCAGGCACGTTTTATTGCATACGTATTCAATAGACGTTTAATCGGATCTCTCTATATTGTTACCGTGATGTAAACATTACCGTTATGACAACAACAGAGAACATACAATGATTAAACAGTCACTCAAAGTGCTGAACACAGCACTCATCGCCGCGGGGTTGGGCATGTCTGCTCAGGCACTGGCCACCCCCACAACCTTTGTTCATTTATTCGAATGGTCCTGGCAGGATATTGCGACCGAATGTGAAACCTTTCTGGGCCCAAAAGGTTATGCCGCCGTACAGGTTTCGCCACCCAGTGAACACATCACCGGCGCTCCCTGGTGGACACGCTATCAGCCTGTCAGTTACCAGCTAGAAAGTCGTAGCGGTAACCGTGCTCAATTTATTGATATGGTGACGCGTTGTAAGGCCGCAGGTGTTGATATTTATGTTGATGCTGTGATTAACCATATGGCACACGGCAGCGGCACAGGCGTGGCGGGCAGTACATTTGGCGACAAGCATTACCCAATCTATAGTCCACAGGACTTTCACGAAACATGTGCAATAAATGATGCCGATTATGGCAATAACGCTTGGCGGGTACAAAACTGTGAGCTGGTAGGTCTGGCTGATCTCAACACCTCCGCGTCGTATGTCCAAAATACACTGGCAGGTTATTTGAATGACTTGGTTGGTATTGGGGTCGCTGGATTTAGACTGGATGCCAGTAAACACATGGCGTCATCGGATATTGCCGCCATCATGGGCAAGGTGAGTGGCGACCCTTTGGTGTTTCAGGAGGTCATTGATCAGGGAGGGCAGGCAGTACGCGCTGATGAGTATTTTGCAAATGGGTTGGTTACCGAGTTTAAGTACAGCACCAAGCTGGGTGACACCTTCAAGTCCGGCAAACTGGCCTGGCTGAGCAGTTTTGGTGAAGCCTGGGACATGATGCCTAGTTATCTTGCGGTGGTATTTGTTGATAATCATGACAACCAGCGAGGCCATGGTGGTGCCGGTAATGTGGTGACGTATGAAGATGGTGCACTGTATGATCTGGCCAATGTCTTTATGCTGGCCTACCCATATGGCTATCCAAAGGTGATGTCGAGTTATGACTTTAACCATGACGGTGATGCTGGACCGCCAGGTAGTGTTGTGCACCAGGGCAGCACCTTAAACTGCTTTGCCAATGAGTGGCAGTGTGAACATCGCCGCAGCATGATTGCAGGTGCCATGGACTTCAGAAACAATACCACAGGCCACTGGACAGTAAATAATTGGTGGGACAATGGTAATAACCAGATAGCTTTCTCCCGTGGTGATGAAGGGTTTGTGGCCATAAACCGTGAAGGTTTTAGCCTGAACCAGACGCTGCAAACTGGTCTTACTGCTGGCGTTTACTGTGATGTCCTCAGCGGTGGTAAGAATACTGCGGGCGATACGTGCCTTGGTAATCAAATCTCGGTTGATCAAAATGGGCTGGCGAGTATCAACATTGGCGCAATGAATGCTGTGGCAATTCATCATAACAGCAAGCTGGGGGACACGCCGACTGAGCCGGTAGGGGACTGGCAAAGAACGGTTGTATTTATCAAAGCCGAAACAGCCGCTGGCCAGGATCTGTTTGTTCGTGGTGGCCTGGACCATAGCTTTGCAGCCACCCTGGGCCGCAATTGTGCCCAGTATCCAATGCAGTGTGCTATGCCTGTCCGCCATAACAATCTGAAAAGCCCGACCACACAAGGCTGGAAACAGGGCGATAGCTACCTTGACTGGCATGGAGCTGAATCAGGCCAAAGTGCGGAAGCTCAGGGCAGTGCACTAGACTGGACAACTAATTTGTGGCCTGCCGAGTGGGGGACCAAAGCAACGGTAGAAAGCCATGGTTACGGTGAAACCCCGTTGAATCAGTGGGGTGCGCACTACTGGATGCTGGATGTGGACATGGATTGTAGTCAATCCCACAATGGTTGGTTTGAAATCAAAGCCTTTGTTAAAAATGGCGAGGGTTGGGAAGGTGATATTAATCAGGCTAACACGCCCTACAGCAGCAATAACCATTTTGCGCGCTGTGGCCAGATCTCGGTGTTTGAATTCAACCAATCCACTGCGAGTTACAGCACGTTCTAAATTCTAAACCGGGACACCGGTAAACAAAACTCGGTGGCGGTCACACTCACTGGTGACCGTTTCTAACTGGGATTATCACATTATGACACCACACTGAAGAGAAGCTCCTGAGTGTCAGCCTGTCCAATTGTTTGCTCAGTTGATTAGTAATTAAATTTCATTGTTTCAAATATGCACACTTTAGGTGTGTGGCTATGCACCTATGTTGGGTTTACAATCTTTTACGTTAGTGTAAGTGTGGTTTAATTGTTTGATATTTAAGTAAAGCCCCCTGCTATTAAATGTTGTCTCATGTCTTGTTCGATTTACATAATTGATTGCGATAATTGCAATTGTTATGATGCGCAGCTTTTAATTTAGGGTGCTTTATGCACTCTTTGCATGGGTGTTAAATAGGTATCAAATATATATGAAGAAGCTGTTTTTCTTATTAGTGTTGTATTGCACTTCTATGTTTGCAAGTGCGAATGATCTGAAGGAATTTGAAGGGTTTTATGCAATAACACCGGAGCAATCTAGCTCTGGTAATGCATCATTACAGGTGAACTCACTGGATTTGGGCAAACCTCTCCTGATTTATAATGGGGATGCAAAGAAAAGCCTGATTCATATCAATATTACTGGGAAAGTGATTGATACAGAGATAAAGGTCCTTGGGCATCCAACTAATTTGATTATCTCTAATCCGAATGGGATAAGTTGTTCCAATTGTAGTTTTGAAAATGCAAAGCGAATTAGTCTTGTAGATGGGTATTATTCTAATGGTGACATTCGTACTAACTCCAACAGCATGAATAACCCTAGTATGTTCTCATTAGGTAAAATCTATGCGCCAGGAGCACAGTCACTTGAAATATATACTCATTATTTGAGAACTTATAGCAGCTCAACAGTTAACATCAACCTAAAGGCATTCAATCAGAAAGGGGAATACCTTGTTATGGATGAAAAAGGTGATGTTGAAGTAGGAACTGGTGGTATTTCAATCTATGTCGGTAATTACACTATTGAATACAATGGTGGGAGAATACTAGCTAGTGACAATACATCTGTTGACTACTTTAGAATGCTCGAACGATATGGGCACGTTCCTACTCTGATATTAAATGGTAATTATAAATCCGCTGGCTTCTCTATTGCATCTTCCATGGGTATTCAAGTATCGAGTGGCACTAAGATTGATACCGTTACCAAGGCCTTATCCTCCAGTAACTCTGGCAATGGTATTTTTGTACCGAATGAGGGAGTTGCTATATCAAATGTGGGTGATATCACAGTTTCTCGCATGCCTGGGCCGATGTTTAGTACAACTCGGTCGATTACACCTTCCGTTATTAACAGGGGTACAATTCTCAGTGACAAAAAGGTAGAAGTGGTATCCGCAGGTAGTTTCAGTAATACAGGTGTAATTCTATCTGGAAAAGCGTCTCTCTTTGCTGGATCGGGCGTTTTTAATAGTGGAGATATCGAAGTTTACGATTTAGAAGTTGCTGGAGGTAAGTTCGCCAATCAGCAGAGCATTAATGCTAATTCTATGGTTATAGAAACAAATGGTGATATCGTGAATGCCTATGGCGGTATTATCAGAAGTCAAGAATTAACGCTTAAGTCTCGAAGTGGCTTAGTGGCCAATGGGGTAAGACGAAGCGGACAGGATATCACCAAATTTCGGGGGTTGCTGGAACTTGAAAAAGATCACGAAAAACTAGAACAGGGTATTTATCATATAATAAAAGACAAAATAAAATATAAAGCAATGCCTGATCTGTCCGCAAAAATATTTGCGAGTAAAATTTCTGTTTCTGCAAAGGCATTTGAGAACATTAATCCATACTCATTGAGTAAAGGGTCTAATGATTGGAGTTCATCGATAAAAGTCAGCTCTTCACGCTCCAACTCCGTTATATTTCAGGCTGAAAATAACCTTGAAATTGATGTTGAAAACTACATCTTAAACTCATCTGCAATTTTAAGTCTTAGTCAAAGTGGTACGTTTGATATAAATGCAAAGAAGGTATTTAATGAACGTTATCATCTTGATGTGGAAACTGCATATTACTCTGGCTTTAGTGTCACTAATGACTCAAAAACACAGGTGTATGCTTCTGAAAAAGGCAATCGTTCAAAGGTGGTTAATTACTCTCCGCCCGGAAGAATGATTGTATTTGGTAAGTTAAGAGTAAGTGATGGCACAAAAAACGCAAGGTCGACACAGGAGTTTAATAATCTCTTCTCGTATGTAGAAGTATTCTCTAAAGCGTACTTCAACAATCTAAAGTTAACTTCGGTTGGGTTACAGCTTTCTTCAGATACCGATACTTATACATATGCAGATGCAAGATATTGTCAATCTACAGGTCGTTGTGGCTCCGAGGTGATAGAGACCCACGTAGAGGCCGAAACTCTGCTGTCATTTCATGGTGGCGTTTATGGGGTGAAAGAGGATCTGCCTTCTACAGCCGATCTTGACCTAAAGAACGTAAAAGGTCTTGAGGTAGACAAGGCAGAAGCAGGAAATCAATACATGGCTAGCTTAGTATATAATCGGGGCCTAGATGATTCTGCAACAGTAACTTCATTTTCAGTAGAGGGTGATATTTTAACATTCTGGCTGTCAACATGCCGTAGGGTTCTTATTCCTTTAACCGATGATAGCTTTAGAACAGATTGTAGTAGTGAGAAGCTTACGGTTGATCTAGATAAACTATTAACTGAAAAAAACAAAGATAAAATTGTTGGTAATACAGGGCTAACGGTTGCTCAGATTGAAGCAAGACTCGATAAGTATATTCAAGGCTTAAAAAATGATGTTTCTTTGGTATCACCGTATGATCTTTGGTTTCCTACAGCAGCATATAAAATGGCATATGAAATAATCGAAAAAGATACGAAAATTAAATTCGGCTATCGAATAGGTGGCTACATGGCTATTGATGATCGCTCCCCAACATTGAAAAAGTGCGAGTCAGGAAGCAATTTCTGCAGATATACTATTTTTAATAAAAATAGGACTGTTTTAATTTCAAAGTTGCCAAAATAAACCTGAGTTATTATGATGAAAAATAGAATTGAAAATGGGAATTTTGAATATAAAGTTCCTTTTTGGCAAAAGTCAGTTGCCAGCCTTAATATATTTTTAATACTTTGGCAGGTGATGCTGCCAAGCATTGCGTTTGCAATGACAAGCTCACAAATAAATGCAGAGTTAAATAACCCTCAATATACAAGGGTATATAATGGTGGTGAGTATCTGTATGCTAAATCTGATTTTGTTGATAATAAAATTGTTAGCTCTTCAGTGCAAAATATCGAGAGCTTTTTTAATAAGCTAAAAACCACAAACAAGCAATCACTTGAATCACCGCTTATGGTTCCTGTCCTGACTGGCAAGATTACTGTAATTTTGCCTATCTACCCATTAGGTGAACGGATAGGCGATAGCTTTGTGCAATCCAGGTTTGTGCGTGCACAGATCTACAACCAATTGAACCGTAATTTGTTAGTTGGTTACACAAGTGAATCCAATCAAATAAATGGCCTGTATAACAATGCATACTTGTTTGCAAAAACTGGCAAGGTTAAATTTGGCAGTGCAGTAACCAGGGCACAAGTGAATGCGTTTGGTTCCAATTTTATTTGGCCCGAGAAGCGCTCAGTTGGTGGCCGAAGTGTGCTAATCCCAATATTACACTTAACTGATTCAACAATTACCGCTCAGACTGTCAATGGTCATCAGGTTGAGTTTCATGGAAATTCTAATGAATTTAGAAACATCACTGTCGATACTGGCAATCTCTACACCTATGGTAACGCGATTATTCGAGCTGCAAATAATGTTACTGTGCTGGATGGAGCCGTTATTGCCAAAGGTGATCTAAATATCGTTGCAGGTGGAACTGTTTCCAACCTCTCGAGCAATTTTTCAGCGCAAGATAATATAAATATATTTACGAATGATTATGTTCAGAAAACTCTGGTGCATAGATATGAAACACCTTATTCGCAGGGCTCCCGGTTCGGAAACATCGCTCGCCTAGATGGCAATAATATCTATATAAAGGCTAGTAATGACATCGTTCTGGAGGGGGCGAGTGTTTCTGGAAATAGCATTGCCTTTAACGCTGCGAATAACATCATACTCAAATCTGCGCAAGCTACTACATCTTCGAGCTTTTCTTCGCCTCGTTTTTCTGAGGATGTCGGTACTGTAGAAAACCTCATGACGGAGTTGAGTGCAAAAGACAGTATTTCTTTGATGGCAGGTGGCACAGTAGAGCTATACGCATCAAAGCTTTATGCAGATGAAGGAACAATAGACATTCTTGCCAGCAATGGTATTTACATTGCCAATGAATTTGATGAGTACCAAGCAAGTCGGCAAAAAAAGTGGGGCAAAACAACGGTTCAGGAACAAGAATTCGAGACAATAGCTATTCGCTCTGCACTTGAAGCTGGAAAAGGAATAAAGATTGCTTCTGATTTCGGAGAAATAACACTTAAAGCAGCAGATATATCTTCTGCTGTGGGTACTGAAATTGACGCCAGAAATGGCAAGGTTAACTTCTTGCTTGCAAAGGATCATAACCATTACTTTTATAATAAAGTTGAGAAATCAACATGGAAAATCAAAACTGAGACAATTCAAAATACCTCTGATACTGCTGTTTATAATGATATCGTTGGTGGAATCAAAGTAAACGCGACACATGGTATTAAGCTGGAGCTAGGACAGTACCAGGGAGAAACCGTTAAGGAGATTATTGGTGGGTTCACAGGATCAGACTCTTTAGGTTGGATGTCGACTATTTATAATGATTCTGAATTTGCGTGTCCGTCGGCTTCAGAGCTGGCAAATTTTCCGCTTAGCATAAGAAACGATGCAGATTTTGCAAACTGTTCAGAAAGCTTGCTGGACGTTACATTCCAAAAATTAGAGCATATAGAGGTTCATGAACGAACCAGTGCCTTGTCGCCAGCAGCTATGGCCGTTATTGCAATTGCTGTATCTGTTGCAATGGGACCTGGTGGAATGGGCTGGACCGGCGGCCAGGGATCGATAGCTGCAAACTTCGGTGCACAGACTGCATCCGGGGCAATTACACACACAGCGACAAGCGCGATGATCCAGGCTGCTGCTACGACTATGGCGTCTCAGGCTGCCACGAGCCTTGCAAGTGGCAAGGGTCTGGACGGTACTATCAGAACCATGTTGTCTTCAGATGGTATTCGGTCTTTAGCTACAGCAATAGCGACTGCAGGGATATTAAATAGTGAAACTTTCAAAAGCCTGAAATTCTTTAATAGTGCAGATATAGGGAGTGCACTATTTGAAAGTGAAAAAGCAATTCAGCTAGCCAATCAGGCTGCTGAAGCCGTGATGGCGTCAACCGTTCGAGCGGGTGTTTCTACGATCGTTGATGGTGGCAGCTTAAGTGACTTCAGTAAGTCTCTAACTCAATCACTTGCAACAACAGCGGTTAATACGTTGGGTGACGCTATGGCTAAGGAAATCGGAATTAGCTTCAAGAAAGGAGATATTAACAACTTAGTCAGATATATTGCGCACGCCGGTGCGGGTTGCGTCAGAGGAGCACTAACGTCTGAAGTTACCAATGCAAATGGAGGTCATGGTTGTGCGTCAGGTGCTGGTGGTGCAGTCATAGGCGAAATGACTGCAGATATTTACAAAGCAAGTGCTATCAAAGAGCTGCTAGAGGAAAACAAAGAAGTTGTTGATGACTTAAAAGCACAAGGAAAAACTCCGGAGCAGGTTCTTGAACACTTCCGCTCTGCCGAAGTATCAGACAAGCTCAATAAACAGGTTGACTTAATTCTCGCTGCAGGTGTGGATTATGCCAAATTGTCAGGCGCACTGGGGGCATTTGCCGCACATGGCGATGTCGATATTGCCGCCTCTGCGGCAGAAGGGGCTGCTGCGAACAATGGTGCTTTCCTGGTACCTATATTCCTGTCTATCTTGAAAGCAGTTGATGTTGCGCTGACTGCAAAAGAGTTGTGGGCAATTTATCGTGCGGCAAATGGCGATCCGACCGTCCTTGCAAAAGGGTTGGCTTCCTTCCTTGGAGAAAGTGCATTAGAGCGTATTATTCCAGGGTTTAAAACAGCCGATGAAATGATCGACTGGTTAAAGCGCAATAACTATCTCAACGACAAGCTGGCAAAACAAATCAAAGACATCTTTGACGATAACCGAAAAGAAGGTGGAAACGTCGATTTACCTTCAGGGTTACTTAAAGAAGTGCATGTACCCGTAGGGAGTAAAGGTAACTGGGATAAGCGAGTCAATGGTAAACTTGAAGCAGATACCAAGTATGTATTGAGCAATGGTCACAGCTATACGACCGACACACATGGTCGGGTCATTTCTGTCTCTGGTGAAGCCGGAAAAGGGGTTAAGCTTGATAGAAACACCTACCAGCAGTCACAAACCGGGCACGATGGAAATGCGCAGAGCCATGAGTTACACGACGGTGGCCATTTGATAGCTACCCACTTAGGTGGAGCCGGTGATAAGATTAACTTGGTACCAATGACCCGTGAGCTCAATCGCAAATTGTATCGATCAATGGAACGTGAATTGGGTCAGGCGTTAAAAGATGGAAAAGAGGTATACGTTGATATTCAGGTCGGATATCCTGACAATCCAGCAGCGACTAGGCCCAGTATTATAGAGGTTGTCGCTAATATAGATGGTGTACCAACGCCATTCTCGTTTATACAATAACTATTGGGTATGATAAATATGAATACAGAACAAGCTTATAGTGTTATTGCTAATGTGTTGTTTGCTCACTTTGACCCAAACGAGAAGTTTGATAAATTAGAGCTAATATTGCAAATAGGTGATGGCGCCATCGCAAGAAATACTTGGAGATACCTTGGAATAGATAAATTCCCACCAGCATTGGGATTGAAATTGCCTTTGCAGGCGAGTTTAGATTTGGGCAAAGCAGCCTTTTTCCTTCGTGATAATCTGCTGGAAACGACAGGCGAGCAGATCTGGGGATTGACTTTTACTCTCTACCCGGACAGCAGCTTTAACATAGAGTACACCTACGAAAAGTCTGACTGGTTAAAAGGTGGTGAGTAAGCCAACAACTGGAAAGACTGATATTTAAGATAAAAAATGCCCGTCAATGACGGGCATTTTTATGGTCAGTTTTTTTCTGTCAAATTATTATTTATACATGGACATATATGGACGCTCCAGAGTGTATTTATACATGGACAGCCATCTAAAACAGGCGTGCAGGCTGCGCGCCATCCACAAAAAATTGGCGTATAGAATATAGCAGGCCGTCTGGTCGTCGAATTGAACATACATCCTAAACTGGCGTGTGGAATTTACGCCGTCTACCATTAGGTGATACTCATGGATTGAGGATGACAAATTATGCCAACTGCAAGGAAGAAGCAGGTCAGCTTATCAGATACTAAGTACTACCACTGCATATCCCGGTGTGTGCGCCGGGCATTTCTGTGCGGCAAAGACCGCTTAACGGGCAAGTCTTATGAACATCGGCGAGACTGGGTTGAGCAAAAATTGCTGACCCTTGCGAAGGTGTTTTGCATTGATGTGTGTGGCTATGCTGTTATGAGCAATCATACGCACGTTGTGTTGTATGTAGATGATAAGAAAGCACAAAGGTTATCAGATAAAGCGATAGTGCTTCGCTGGCATAAGTTGTTTAAGGGCAACTGGCTGACGCACAAGTTCATTCGTGGTGATGAGCTGAGTGCATCCGAGTACAGTATGCTGGCAGCTGATATTGCTAAATTCAGGCTCCGGCTATCGAGTATCAGCTGGTTTATGCGGGTGCTCAATGAAGACATTGCCCGCAGGGCCAATAAAGAAGATGGTTGCACAGGTCGATTTTGGGAAGGAAGATTCAAGTCACAGGCCTTACTGGATGAAGCGGCGCTGGCAGCGTGCCTGGCTTATGTTGACCTGAACCCTATCCGAGCCCAAATGGCCGAGACTCCGGAAACGTCAGACTATACCAGCATTAAAAAGCGTATTGAGCATGCACAGCAAGGAAAGCAACCCAAAAGCCTAATGCGTTTTGCGGGTAATCCAAGAAAGCACAGGCCGAAAGGACTACCCTTTGAGCTGACCTATTACATTCAACTGGTTGAGTTAACAGGCCGATGTATGTGTGCAGACAAGCGGGGTTATATCAGCGATAGTCAGCCACTGTTGACACGATTGCAAATAGAGCCAGACAACTGGCTTAAACTGACTATGCAGTTTTCGAAGGTCTTTCATGGCGCAGTAGGGCGAAAGCAAGCGATGACAGATTACTGTGAACATCTTCATAAAAAGCGACGAGCCAACTTGACTCTGTGCGAACGGTTGCTGGGTTAATACCTTTTCTTTAGTACTATTTCAATTTATCCAAGTTCAGGCTTGAGTGCGTTCTCGTAATGCCCGGTTCTGACTTATTTCCTAGGTTTTGTGATTAAACTCTTGAATTTCATTGCTGATAATTGATAAGAAGTGCAGGCATCAATCATCTTGTATATCTATATTGAACGTGCCCACAGTTTTCCTTTGAGTTTACGGGTGGGTGTCGCGCATAACTCAGCTAGTTTACAAGTTGGTGAGTTATATCTCGATAATAACCTGCTTACTGAGTTTACTTTAACTGGCTTGCAGCAAAACGAGCACTTACATGTATTGCACCTTACGGGCAATCAACTGACGCAGTTCGATGGGGCGCAGTTCGATAACTTGTATAGCTTGAATCTGTCTGACAACCCAGTATCACGATTGGCCTTAAAACATGAGCAAGGGATACGAACCTTAGTCCTTGATAATACGGCTTTAACTGAATTGGAGCTGTCGGGCTTTAATCGCTTAAATTATCTGTCCATCAACAATACGCAGATTGCAAATATCACTATCCCGGCTACAGTCGATAAACTATATGCAAGTGACACGAATATTACGGAATTAAATCTGCCTGATGGCTTATCCCATGCCGACATATATTTCAGAGGAAATCAGCTAAATTCGTTAAGCAGTGCAGATAATATTGGGTATATAAGGTTGTACCTTCGGGACACTGAGATCAGTGAACAAGTGAATGAGTTGCTGCAAAACTCATTTCGCGACAAGATAACTGCATATAGATGCAGTGAAGGTGGTTATATCTGCACCGTAATTAATTGATACTTGTCTTAAAAGCAAAAACAGCACCTTATCTCAATTTAACCAGCTTAAATGTGATGAGGTGCGTTAGCGCACAAAAGAAGTATCACTGCTAAATATGAGTATCTCATCAGTACCATAGTGAGTGAGTTGATCAAGCAAAGTCATTTTATGAACGGCTTGTCGGGGGCACTTTGAGCAGGTGGTTAGAGTGACTCGTCGCCTGCAACCTGTGCTTTCTAGACATGGTTTATATCTTGCGAGTATCTAGACTCGTCAGGTTAAGCATTTTTATGATTGGATCATCGTCAGCACATATAACGCAAGAAGGCATCTGCCTGTCTACGATATTTTGGGTTTGTAGTAGGTATAACTTTGGACCAGTTACACTTTGCATTTCAGAACGGCAGTGTTTGCGAATTGCCGTTTTTCGTTGCCACGCTTGGCAGGTACAACAAACCCATCAAAGCCATTGATAGTTGTAGGAACTGACACCCAGAATTAACTATACTGGAATTTGCGTGGTGGCAATCCAACTGCTCGTCAATGTGGGAATCAAACAGCAAGCACTTAAGCATAGCAACCAGGCATAGCAGGGGAATTTATTGTTGCTTTATGCTCGCTTAATTCTGTGGATATGCATCAAAGGTTATTGAGCTTGGCGGCATAGGAGATGGCATTGATTTCGTGTTGCATCAGTGCAATTAACTCTCTGGCATTCTTTTTAGTGATAGATGTGATGAGCCTGACGCGTTTTTTACAGAATAATTCGAACAGCATGCCGACCCGGGCTGCGTGAAAATCTGAAGTAATCACATACGCATTGTTGTAGTCCAGGTCGTTAAGAAGTTCACTGGTTTTTTGCGCATCCTCGAATGTATTGGCTGACGATATCCCCTGAATAAAGTGCATCGGCTGGGTAAGCTGGCCTTCGATGTAGTGTCGCATATATTCGTAGTGTGGCGTTGTTGTGGCATTAAAGTGTGGACCAAAGCCACCAGTAAGCACACACCGGATCTGATGCTTGCTAAGCACTTCAATTGCTTTGTCTGCCCGCTCTTTCGCCAGGCTGGAAAGCACGCCGCTATCATCATTGGTGCACCCTAATACAATCAACACATCTTTGTTTGTAAACGCCATTTCTATCCTCTTTGAACCTGGGCTATGTCTTTGAGCAATTTAATCTGGTCAGGTAATAGTACTTAAATGCACAGTACAGATCATCCGTCTTTATTACATGAGATGTGTGACAGCCATTTGTAACAGTGCTGGTCTTTATTGTTTGTATTTTTGCACTATTTCTGTTGGGAGACGTCTGTGCACTTTGAAAGAGGCACCTGGAATACATTCTGATATCTGACTTTTAGGACAAAAACTCTAGTAAATTCAATTGAAAGCATGAATAAAACTAAAGTGCTAATTTTTTACCCAAAACATAAACGAAAACCTCATTTACCACAAAAAGGTAATCTTGAAAGCAAAATGTAAAAATAAATGTGTATCTTTTTGGTGTTGCGCAACATATGTAGAAATGAAATTTTAAAATTCTAATAAAATAATGAGGAAATTATGAAGTTTAAATACGCTGCAATGTTGAGCGTTATCTCTGCGATTACATTGTCACCGGTTGCAAATGCTTACCTGTATAAAGATCCTGGCTATGTTGAGCGTAATGCGCGTTCGATACAAAAGAACAAAGTGATTGGCCAGTCTCATCAGTATCGTGATCAGCAGGGCTGGATGTACGTTGATCAGGTGCAAAATGGTGCTACACAAGGTTTTTATCAGGCTGGAAACTGGCTAAAGCTGAATAACCGTAACTTTAAAATGTCCATCGGGGAGCTGGAGTTTTCGTTTAACCCCAGCAAACTGGATTGTACTCAGGGCATGAGCTTTAATTTTACTGTAGGTGAAGACACTGTCGCAGCCTTCAAGCCAAACTGTGACGATCTGTTAGATGCTTCGATCACCTATCCTGTTGAGTATTACTTTGATCTGATCCCTGAACCCATTAAGCCTAAAGTTGAGCTGCCGCTTGACCCTCTGGGCCTGCTCAAATTAGGCGTTAAATTTGGTGCGGGTATTGAAGCCGGTGCTGAATTTACCGTGGGTGGTGTGATTGGTGGGCATGGCAACGAAGAGCCATTTGAGGTAGATGGAGTAAGACGCCCAGATTATGTCTATGCTGCTGTAGAGCCGTTTGTCGGCGGTGTAGTATCCAGCTCGGCGTATGGATCGTTTGGCCATGGCATCTCTGAAGCCGGTGTTAAAGGTAAAGTTAACTTACTAAAAGTGAAGGGCAAGGGCTATGTAGAAGCCGGAATCCGTCGCATCGTTCAGGATGAACAAGTGATTGAACAAGGCTTCCTGGAGCTGAAGGTAAGCACTAAGCTGACTGGTGGAGATGGCAAGATCCAGGCTTACTGCAAAAAGCTTTGGGGGTTGTTGCAGTTTAATGTGGATGTACTGAAATGGGACCCGCTGTATACGCGTGAAACCGTATTGTACGAATATGCAAGCCCTGTTTGGGAAGATCTATAACCCCTGGATGTTGGTGGCCTGAATAAGGCCACCATTTCGAGATAGCTTTATGAAAAAAATAACGATTACGCTGGCTTCTTTTAGTCTATTAGGCATCTTGGTTTTCGTGGCTAATTTGTCATTAAAACAGGCCTATCAGAGCCCCGACGCTAAAGCCGTGCGCACTGCTAACCCCAATCATGTCAAGAGCCAGGAGCATGTCTCTGGATATCGGGTCCATATACAGTCTGCTGTATTGAGTGATAAAGGCACTGCGTTTGCTCATTCTGATTTAATCTGGAACATGTACTTTCATCAGGCTTTAGGTAATGCTTCAAGGTCTGCCGCGCTGTTAACCGATATAGAATTTGTCTCTGATAACAAAACTCAGCACATGCCGCAGCATTTACCGTTTTACTTTTCTTATGACGGCCAGCAATTTGTGCATTCAGACCTATTGGGTTTAGCTCAGTCTCATCCGTTATCCGTGTTACCAAAAGTACTGGACCTGATGAGCTATTCACTAACAGAAACACTGACTTTTAATGATGCTTTGGGATCAACGACTTATCGCTTTGAGCAAGATGGTAATACCATTGGCAGGAAAATTGTGAGACAGCAGAGGCAAACCAATAATAAAGCGCAAGAAAGCTGGTTACTCACATTAAAAAACGCTGAACATACTATGACCAATCAGCCAGGCCCGCTCACGCTTGAGTACAGTCATACGCAAACTTTGCAGCAAAACACGCAGCAATATCAAATTGTACAAACAGTAAAAATACAGCCTGTTGAATACCAGCCATTTGCTCTGGCCAATTGGAGCGCATCTCATAATGCGAGTATCTCCTCGTTAGATAATAACCCGTCTGCACCGATTGTGATCACAGCGGAAAACTTTATGGCACAGTTGGATCAGTTAACTGGTTCTTTGGATCCCATGCTGGCAAAAGAAATCGGCAAGTTCATGTTAAAGAACTACGATCATAGCACCATTAAGGCCTACCTGACGGAGCATGCTGGTCTGAACTCTGCATTGATCTATTCGTTGCAAAAAGCACAGACACTGGAGGCCGAACAAACCCTTGCTGACTTGCTGATTGAACGCGACCTTGACCACCCCTCCTTGCAAAAGGTCGCAATGGCACTGGGCAGAATCGAAAATGCGTCAAATATTGCATTTACCAGCCTGCAAGCTGTGGCAGACGATCATTCTGACCAAACATTGTCAGGCGTTGCCTTGCTGAGTATTGGCACGATGAATAAGTTTTCGCCAGCTCAGTCACAGCAGGTGGAGCGATTATTAGAACGCAAATTGACCGAGCCACAACAGCTGCCAACAGCCATTTTGGCGATCGCCAATAGCAAAAATCCAGCTTTGGTGAACAGGCTGCCCGAATATCTGAACCACACAGACGGACAGGTCAGGCGCAATACAATTAAGTCGTTGGCGAACAATGAAGTCTATCAGGATCAGGTTGTCACCAGCCTGACCGATGCGCCAGATGTGAATACAGTGGATGCGTTTGTCAGGACATATCAGCGTGCTGACTACACGTTATCTGAGGAGAATATCGGCAAACTGACGGCGTTTTATCAGGCAACAACACACCCAATAATCAAAAAGCGTCTTGCGTCGATCATCCAGCAGTAGTCAATTGGTCACTCTTTTGCATTAACAAATGCTAAAGAGTGGCCAGCTTACTAACTTATGTTCATCCAGTCATTAAGGCTGCACGTAATATCATGTAATACCAAGCTTACCCCGGGCCTTCTAACCTTTCATCACTTATTAAACGGTCAATATGAGGAATAAACCGATGAAAGATGTATTTTTTGGACTAGCAGAACAATACGACACAGGCAGTATTCCTAACGTAGCGATTAATGCTTCTGGTCAGATACTGGAGGTACATAAGAACGAAGAAGGTTATAAGCTTTACTATCGATTTGGCAACTTAAACAAAGCAACTGTAAGCTGGGGATCCAGTCACCACTATGATGACGGTAACACGCCTGCTGTGGCAATGAACAACCGGGGTGTTGCGGTTGAAGTTCATAAAAACCAGGCTGGCTCTACACTGTACTATCATGTCGGGGATGTGTCTTCAAACGGCGTAAGCTGGCATAGCTCTCATAAGTACGACAGTGGTATTGAACCGCATGTTGCAGTCAACGACGATGGTATTGTGGTAGAAGTTCATAAGACTCAAAGCCCATTTAGCAACGGTCTTTACTATCACGTGGGGCAGGTAAACGGGAGCAAAGTTGATTGGCATTCCAGCCATGAATACGACTCAGGTTCTGTTCCTCAGGTTGCCCTGAATAATAATGGCTTCGTTGTTGAAGTGCACCAGTCTCAAAGTAAATCAAAAGTCTGGTATCACGTGGGTCGAGTGAATGGCAGCAAAATTGATTTTGGAAGTAGCCATGAGTTTGGATCGGGTACGGCGCCAAGTGTCGCGTTAACCGACGATGAAATTGTGATAGCAGTATGGAGTCAGGGCGGAAAGCTTTATCAACGCCAGGGCCAAATTAGTGGCACTCAAATTGACTGGCAAAGTGACGCTGTTGAATTTGATGATGGTCAGCGTCCTTCTGTTGGTATTGCTAATAACACAGCAGTGCAGGTGCACCCTTCAGAAACAATTCTATACGGATTGTGGTATTCCACCTCCATGCTTACAAATCGGGCTTCATGGATGTATAAAGGTGGACTCGCCGTCTTTGGCAAAACGCAAGACTTGTCAATTAAAGGTCAATTAGAAGCTGGAGTCAGGTACTTCGATTTGCGTCCCAAATGGACAGGCAGTAAGTTTGTTATTCATCACGGCCCAATTACCGGGCCTGACTTATCAGAGGTACTGTCCGACATTCGTGCCTACTGTGAGCAAGGTCATAAGGAACTTGCCATCCTTAAGTTTTCTCACTTTGATGGCATCAATAGCGCTAATTACCCGGCATTTCGTCAACAAGTCGAAGACGCAATAGGTTCATGGATGGTTAAAACGAAACCTGAAGACAAGCGTTTAGCTGAGGGCACGCTCAGTGAATACGTAAACGAGGGTACGGCAATGATGGTGGCCATTGGCAATGATTTAGCGATTGATCAGCCGCAGCAAGGTTTTTGGGTTTACAAAGACTGGGATTCGGAAGCTGTTGCTCAAGCTGATCTCACTGTATTTGATGAGTATTCAAAAACCATTAGTTTTAGTTCGATGAAGAAAGATCAGTTTGAGAAATTCGAGAGATTTACCGGCAAATGCGAAAAAGATCCAAGCGTGCCGTGTGACCTCTTCTTACTCTCATGGACACTTACCCCGCCAACGGCAGTATGGCCGGTCTCCAAAGAAGCAAACCGGGCATTAGGCAGTGCAATGGTCGAGCTGCCTGAGAAAAATCAGTACGGTAAAATAGTTAATTTGTTGTATGTCGACTACGTCGAATACGCGCGGGCGACCGATGTGGCGATAGCGCAAAACAACACAAACCAGCTCTAAGAGTTCGCCAGGTTCAGCGGGAAAGGAAATTAGACTTTTCCTTTCCCGTTTACGAGCAGCGTAACAATCAGGTGTTGTGCTTTAAACCGAAGGCGCCTGGTCTTTTCGTTCTTACCTACTGCATTCATCATTGCAGAACACGCTGATCATACCTTTCTTAGCGTATGGAGTAATTGTGCTGTATGCTCCTGCAAGTTCCTCACAAGGGGCGGCCTCGTTGTTGTGATTTAAGTGCTATTGTGAAGAGACAGCACAGGCCTAAACAGATTAGAGAATGAGCGATGAATACAGAACAAGCATACAATATTCTGGGAAACGTGCTTTTTGCCCACTTTGACCCTGAAGAGCAGTTCGATAAGCTGGAAATGATATTAGAAATTGGCGATGGTGCGACAGCTAAAACGATGTGGAAGCACTTTAACGGACAGAAAACATGCCCTGCCCTTAGTGTGGATGTCCCACTTCAGGCTACTATTGATTTACATAGTGCCGCCTTTTTCCTTCGTGATAACCTGCTCGAAACAAGCAATGAGCAGATCTGGGGATTGATTTTTACCCTCTATCCGGATAGCAGCTTTAATATAGAGTACACCTATGAAAAGTCTGACTGGCTAAAAGGCGGGGAGTGAGCGTACTGCCGGATTAGCTAAATTTTAAAACTAGAATGCCCGACTTGGCGGGCATGTTTGTTGATTTTTGAGCGGTAACTTGTATTACCGTCAGCTCGCTCGTCGTTGTTGCCAGAACGCGGATTCATGCCAGCGCTGCTCTTGTTGGTAGAAGTATTCTCTTTGGCTGAGGTAATTAATAAACTCATTGCCTATGTATTGTCGGTACTCAGCCAGTGTAGTTGGCTTATTATCCAGCCAGTCTGCGATGGCGTGTGCGGCTTTAAGCCCGGTTGCCAGCGCTTTATAAACCCCCTGAGAGCTGATGGGATCATAGCAGGATGCCGCGTCGCCAACGGCCAGCCAGCCATTGCCCGCCGGTGGATTGAGCAAACTGGAGGGGGTTTTCCAGTAGTGTAAATGTGCAGGCGGGGCGAGGCTGTGTACGCGCTTTGCCACATGTGCGCTCTGATGTAACAGGGTGAACCAGTTTTTGGGGTCTTTCAGCCCATGCTCTTTGGCGATATGGGCATCGGTTGTCAAACTGACCACCAGCTGGTTGTTTGGAATAGAGGCGCAATACCACCAGCCCAGATCGATGGCCTCAAGCAAAGTGAGCTTGAGTGTATTTAAGTCGGTACCTTTGCAATCAAAATAAGCGGCAATGCTTAACATCGCATCCTGCATTTTGGGTTGGGCGCCAAATCTGCGGGCAACAATGGCAGACTGACCTGTGGCATCCACCACAAAGCGACATCGTATAGGCGGCTGGTCGTCAAAAGATAGCTGGAATGGATAGGGCGTGTTGTGCTCAACAGAGACAGATGCAAAGCGCGTTTCACAGGCAAGGTGACCACCCCTTTGTTTAAACTGATCCGCCATAAACCGGTCAAAGCGACGTCTGTCGAGATGCCAGCCTGCGCCATAGGGGTTGAACAGGTTATCATTAAACCCCAGTTGTGCGCTGCCCCAACTGGAGAAACTGCCCAGGCAAGGCTCATGGTGCTGCTGTTCAAAGGCTTCAGCAATGTTCAGACGCTGAAACAATTTTCGGGTGTCAGGCGGAATACTCTCGCCAATTTTGGGTTTGCTGTAACTACCAGCCTCGGCAAGGAAAACCCTGCCGACGCCGATATTTTGTAGCGCGATCCCTGTCGCTGTCCCTGCCGGACCACCACCCACAATGGCCACGTCAAATTTCCTGCTGTCATCAATCGCGCTCATTATATTTCCTTATTTCTTTTTCGTTGCTGTGCCATTACCACCTATCATTGGCCAGGGTGTTGGGTCGGCTAACTCAGGTTCACAGCCCTTTAATCTGCTTTCTACTTCAAGGTAAACATGGTCAGCGTACTGCTTGCCATCATCAATCACTGTGCCCTGAACTATTACGCCAATGTCGTCCCACTTGGTCAGCATTTCCCGGTATTCCCAGAAGCGCCCTGCATTGGCTAAGTCATGTTTATCCTCTGGAGAGTTTTCCTGCGGATAAGTGCCGGAGCCTCGCACTGAGTAACGCTGTGCCGGTAGTTCTTTGTTATTGATATCATAGTCTTCCGCTACATAAACCGTGACCGGGCGCTGCGCTGGCCATGACCAGTAGAGCGTTTCAGAATTGAGGTCATTCGGCGAAGTCTGGTGGATAGCGCAGGAGTTATAGTCCGCATGCCAGGGCAGGGCCATAAACTTAGTGGCATCACCTGGCTCTAAACCTAAATGCTCAACGTCTTCATGTTGTGGGATCCAGCCCAAGCCTAAAAATGGCTTATCGGTTTGCACGCTCGCGTAGTTAAGTGGTTTATGCTTGATACGAAATGGTCCTGCACCGGTCAGCCAGTCCTGATACATGGCGGGCTCGCGAATGATCCAGGTCATATCAATGCCCGGGCTAAAACGTCCACCTAAGCAGTTTTGCAGAGTCGCCCGATCCAGGTATTCGCCCTCATTGAGCTTTTGCGTGCTGGTGTGCACATAGTTATGATTCGACCAGCTGTGCAGGAACTGATACTGAGTAACGGTAGGGGTTAAAAAGGGCTTGCCACCCGCTGCGCTGGAATCACCTAACGCCAGCGGCATCAGTGGTGCACCTTCGTCAATCGACTGCGAGCGCCAGGTTGCCTCGGTACCCGGGTTAGGCTGACGAATATAGGCTAAGCCAGCTAAAATGGTGCGGTCCGGATCGTCTTCTGCAACGATGGCGTCTACCGATTTGTGGGCCTGGACGGCAATTTCAGGTAAGTAGGCGTTCCACAATTGCTGCCCGGTCGCTTTAAAGATCGGTTTTATGTGGTCGTCGAACGCCGGTTTATAATCCGGATTAAATTTACCATCGCGATATAACTCAGGTTGTAAATTCAGTTTTCTGACAAAGGTATCGTAGGCTTCATCAAACAGAGAAACCACATTCAGCGTTTGTGGTGCGTAACTGGGGTCGGTCACAACCGCCCAGCCGCCGAATACTTCCTCGATGCTGCCATCGTCAAATTCAACCACAGCCGTTACCGGGCCGTCTGACGTATCGTCAAACCACTGGTCGTTGTTGACGGGCCCTTCAATCGGCACTGGCTTGTCTTTGCTGTCGAGTCTCCAGCCAACAGCCTTACCATAACCACCGGCAACAATTAGACGTCCTTGAGCATCTGTGTGTAGCTCACCCAGGCTGGTGATCCCATAAGGTGTGCGTGCTTTATGGATGTCGCTGCGATCTACAACGTCCTTAATCTTGAACTGAGCACTTGTCACTTGTTCGTTTTTCTCAGGGATATCCAGGTAGTCAAAGTGCATATAAGGAAAGGATTTAGGATAATCCGCTACTTCAACTTTGTTACCGTCTTTCAGGTAAGCCGCTACTTCGTTGTTATCAAACTCAGCCTCGGGGGTCTCCCGGTCAACCACACGCGGGCCTGCGTCTATGACCAGTCTGGATAACCGGCTTTCATTGTAAGGGTCCAGGCCCTCAGACAGGTTACGTAACACTGGGAACTTACCATTTTCGTAGGCAACGACACCGTGGTCGTCGTCGTTTACGAACCAGGCCGATTTCTTATTGGCCAGATGCACACACCATTTGATGTTAGTCACAGTTTTGCCCTGAAAGCTGGCGCCCACAGTCAGCTCCTGGCTATGGCCTTGTTCAGGGTAGCTCGGCTGATCGACGTCTGTGTAAGCAAACACACGAAAGCGTGCTGCCTGGCGTTTAAAAGCACCTTGCCCATCGCGCAATTGAGAGCTGGTGATCACTTCACCTGTAGCTGGATCGAGCGGCAATCCCCCCGTGGTTTTCTGTGGTTTGCCTGGCTGAGGTAGTGCAGCGATGCTCTCAGGCGCCAGGTAATATTCTTCACTGTTACCAACGCGTGCAATGCCAATAGCAGGATGAATTTTGAATAGTGTTTTAGACATGATGGCATTCCTTATTGATCATTTGGCATTGAAAACAAAGGCAACACGCCATTTTGCCAGCAGGCTGAGATTGCTGCGCCATTTTTGTACATCACTACTGCAAAGTCATCCGGAGTGTTCCCTGTCGTAAAGGTCTCATTCATGATTTCCAGAAATTCGCTAAAGTGTTGCAACTGAATTTGTTGCAGGCTCTTTTGTCGTTCACCGTAAGGCACAATCGCGTGGGTTTCTGGCAAAGGCTGTTTTAACAGGTAAGTGAATTTTTCGTAGTGATCCCAGGTAGGCTGAATATCATCCGCACGATTTTGATATTCTGGCGGAATATACTGTGCTGTTTTTTCATACCCTTCTCCCTGATCGGTGATTAAATCAATGAGGTTGTAAGCCTGAGTCAAACCATCAGAACCAGCTTCGGTGATTGTCAGCTGCGTATCAGGGTAAAAGTTTCCAAAGTGGTTTACCTGTTTTGCGTTGGCCTGAAGTAAATCAACACGTGCTTCACAGCCAGCTTTGATTGCAGCGTATAACTCGCCAATGGAGCCATATTCATCTGTGGCACCGGTGCCGCCTTTCTCTTTCCAGGTGGGGAATTCGATAATACACATGGTATTCAGTCTTTCCACGTCAAACGCGCCGATGGCCGTTGAGTGTGGGAAGTAGATGTCTTTCGGGTTAGGATCATCCAGGTCAAAATCCAGATGTGGGATAGTTGTGCCGTACTGAGGGGCGCGGATCTCAAGAGCAGTGCCATAGGCGTTGGCAAGGTTTGCTGCGCTTTGCAGGTGCAACATCTCCTGGTTCACGACCGACTTGATCAAGCGACCAGCTTCAGTGGATTGATCTTTAATGGAATACATAGCAGCCATATAAAATGGAATGGTGTACATCTCAACGTCAACCGCCCACTGTAAGTGGTCATGCAATTGTTTATCGCTCCAGCCACCTACCACTTTTTTTGGCTTTTGTAATGGTTTTGCCATCAAAAAATTCGATGGGTTCTCGAGTTTAATCATTTTAGTTCCTTTATGGGTTAAGCCGCTCGCTTACGGGTGTTTATTGCGAAAGGAACTAACGTGCGACCCCACACGGACTACCTGGCTCCGAGAGCGTTAAACCTGTATAGCAAGCAGACTTCGACGGTACATATAGAAGAGACAAGGTTAGAACTAAGCGAGCTGACGATAACAGACGGTGTTATCACACTGGGAAGTTCAGGCGCTGCATTTGTCTCACCAAAAACTAGTTCAAGTAAACGACAAATCAACTAAACCTGACATTACATCGGCATTACAGGCCATGGTATTGCAATCGGTTGTATCAGTGTGGAAGGTTTTTTGATTATTAATTAATTTATTACAGAGGCCATAAGCAAATCTCAAAGTCACTTGTGTGGATTTTCATAGGTCTTTGATTTTAACTTAATTGCTCTAATTAGTGCATCTGCAACACAATACGTATTTGGTCATTTCTTTGCATGCGTAGTGCAAATTCAAATCTATTATAAAAAATCATTATTTATCAATTAATAAAATAAAAAACTTCGCCATCTTTGACAAATTAATGAACCTGCGCCATCTAAGCGTTGAGGACTTTTTAGTGTGTTTTTTAAACAGTGAGGCTTGACCTCTTACCACTATGAACTACTCTTTTGTTGCTAAATTGTAACTTTTGGAGCAAGTAAATGAAAAAAATAACACTCTCACTCTTACTTTGCGTGACGTCACTCTTTGCGCAATTGGCGCACAGTAATGATGAGCTCGAATACCCCGTGGTGCTGGTTCATGGTCTGTTTGGTTTTGATAATTTACTGGGGGTCGATTATTTCTATCGGGTGCCTTCGGTGATCCGCCAGGAAGGCGGGAATGTCTATGTGGCAGAAGTCTCATCGGCACACAACTCAGAACTGCGCGGTGAGCAACTGTTGGAGCAGGTTGCGTTGATCAGAGCACTGACAGGCAAAGACAAAGTCAACCTGATAGGCCATAGCCAAGGCGCACAAACTATTCGTTATGTGGCATCGGTTAAGCCCCAATGGGTTGCGTCGGTAACCAGTATTGGTGGGGTTAACTGGGGCAGCCGCTTTGCTGATGTGGTGCGTGGTGGTGTGGATCAGGGATCTTTTTCGGAGCAGTTCTTAGCGTCTCTGGCCAATGGTCTGGCTGGATTGATTGATTTGTTATCAGGCAAGCCAACGGCGCCCAAAGATGCCCTTGAAGCGCTGAGTGCACTGACAACTGAAGGCACCATCGCTTTTAATCAAAAGTATCCTGAAGGCGTGCCAGCTCAGTATTGCGGTCAGGGTGAAACGCTGGCCAGTAACGGCGTGTACTATTTTTCCTGGAGCGGCAGCCGGGCATGGACCAATTTGCTGGACCCGGCTGATAATGCTTTGTTACTGTTCTCTGGTGTGTTTGACGAAGCCAATGACGGCCTGGTTTCCGCTTGCTCAAGTAATCTGGGCAATGTGATTGGCAATGACTTTAAGATGAACCACCTGGATCAGGTCAATCAGACAATTGGTATTCATCATCTGTTCGAAACGGACCCTCTGACTGTGTATCGTCAGCATATTCGCCGCCTGAAGGGGTTAAATCTATGAGGTACTGGCGTCTACTTTCACTCAGTTGTGTTGGACTAAGTGTCTGCTTTTGGACTCTGTTACCTGAACGGGATCCCGAAGTAACCACTGAGATAGTGACTGGCTCCGCACGCATAGTGACAGAGACGCCACACCAGATTAAAGCGCACTCTGCCGCTGTGATGCCAGCAGAGCCTGAGCATTGCGGCGCCATTACCCGGGCACACAAGCACCAGCTCGACGACTGGATTTTGTCATTGCAAAACGAGCAACTGGAACAGCACTGGGCGCAACAGACACATCGCATACCACCCTGTTTGCGGAATATCGCCCATGATTATATAGCCTATAAACAGGCACTGAGTCAGGTAGATATTAATCTGACTATGTACGAACGTTTTGAAGCACTGCAAACGCTTCAGGGGCAGTACTTTTCCGCTGAAGTGATAGCTGCTTGGTTTGAAGGCGAGAACCGTTGGCATGCTCAGACCTTAGCGCGCTGGCAGATTTTATCGGACAAAACCCTGAGTGAGGAGACCCGGACTGAGCTGATTGATGCGCACATCAGTCAGTTACCGCAAACAGAGCGACAAACGATTGAGTCCACCCAAACCCTGATCACGCTAAAACACAGTTGGCACAACATGGATTACAATCAGCTCAGTGCCCGGTATGGAGATGCAGCAGCACAGCGGTTGATGCAAGTTCGCCATAATCAATCCAGTTGGACGCAGCGAGTAAGCGAGTATAAACAACGACGGTCTGAGCTTTTAGAGAAAGGCGTGTCTGATGAAGCACTGACATCGCTGACACGCGACTTGTTCACACAAAACGAGCGAAAAAGACTGTCCGTTATCTTTTCACAGGCGCATTAATCTTTAAGGAGACAACATATGCCTTATTTTCGACATACGCCGCTGTCGCACCGGGAGCGGCCGGTGAGCCAATAAGAAATACGGTAACGGTTTTTTGCAAACACTAAATAGAGTTTGTCTGCGAGTGGCTTTATGATTGGCCATCTTAGTGGCGCGTATAACCATCCCATCCCGACCAGTCGCCAGGCCTGATGTGTGACGTCAAGACCAAGTATTAGATTACCGTCTGCATCGAGCGCATGTAATATCGTATTTGCTTCATTTGCGTCAATGTTTGGATAGTGTGCAAAGTCCTCACTATAGATATCTACGGTTGCGATCCGCTGTGCCGTGTCGCGCTTTGTCAGTGCCGTCATTTCCTTTACGCACAGTGGACAGGTGCCGTCATAAAATATGGTTAGTTCACGCATAATCTTTCCTGTTGCTTTTAATACGATACGCTTTGCTCTCAGACTCAGATCAGTATTGGTCAAAAGCAATCTGATTTGCATAATATCTCATTGAATAGAAAAGTCGTCAGTGCCGAAGGTCTAAAATATAGTCTAAGTTCGGGCTGCAATGGCAGCACAACATCATTCAGCGCAAGAGCCATTGGTCAACTCGGTTTTGTAATGATCTAATACGTATTTAATCAGTGTGTTCTATGCTTGTTAATGAGGGTTTGTTTTTTGATCTCTATTTGTTTTTTATTCATAAAAACAGCAATTTAATACTGAATTCTTAATAAATATTCCATTCCCCCGCATTTGCCAATCCATTATAATGGTTGATTAAATATTGAGTTGTGGCGTGTGGAATTTATACGCCTCTCGCAGCTGGTACTGCACGCGTTTTATAATTCATACTGCTGCATAGGTATGCTGATTTCAAACATAAATGCCTCTGTGCTAACTCAATATACAGTATTTTATGATAACCGCCAGAGTGCTACCTGAGGGTCGAGCTCTGGCGGTTTTTTGTTCACTTTAGTCATTATCTAATTAGGGACCTATATAAAGAGCATGGCAATAAAAGACTTATCAATTACCAAACAAATTGGCCTGAGTTTTTCATCTGTATTTTTAGTTTTTTTCGCAGTGAGTTTACTGACCTATAACGGACTGAGTGGCGTCCGCGATGATCTGGGCTTTATTGTGCAAACAAGTATTCCCTCTGTTGAGATAGTGAAGGATATTAAAATAGACTTGACCACCATACGTAAAGACGAGTTTGGTGCGACCATGAACCCGGAACATCCACAAATGGCCGAGTGGTTGTCTATTTTGAATGATTTACGAAGCGGCGTTGATCGTAAAATACATCTGTACAGCCAGTTGGACGTTTCAGATATAGAACAGCGCCAGTTTGAGGCCTTTGCCCGGGCATGGCGACAGTATGCAGCCGCAACCTCTGATTTCAATTCTCTGGTGCGTAATGCCAAAGTAGCTCAGGCGAATGACATTGTGCTCAACAGCTATCCTACCTTTTCCAGAGCAATGGATGAGCTTAGTGCACTGGAAAAAATAAACAGTGACAATGTAGGGAGTGCTGAAACTTCAGCGGTCAAGGCCGTTAATATAGTAATTAAGGCCATTATTATTAGCACTTTAGTGTCAGCGTTAATGATTGCATTGATCTGTATTGTGCTCAGTGGCGCAGTCAGGCGGCCGTTGGAAAAAGCCATGAACCTGGCCGGAAATATCGCTAACGGCGATCTGAGTACCCGCATTGAAACCGATTCTGTTGGTCAAAATGAGCTTGGCTCCTTACTGATCTCACTTGAGAAAATGCGTCAGCAGCTCAACGGCCTTGTTGTAAAAATTAATGACAGCGCTATCTTGCTCTCTTCTGCTGTTGAAGAGGTTAATATGATCTCGGCACAAAATGCCAAAGGCATGGAGAATCAACAAAATGAGTTGCAGTCTGTTGCGTCGGCGATGACCGAAATGCAGGCAGCCGTGACTGAGGTGGCACAAAGTACAGAAATGGGCGCTGAATCAGCTAATCAGGCACATACTAAGTCTCGCGAAGGAAGTGTGGCACTGAAAAGCAGTATTTCACATATTTCTGCGGTGGCGGATACCGTCACCCATGCGGGTGAACTGGCCGTTAATCTTGAAAAGAACTCTAAAAATATCAATGTGGTTGTGGATGTGATCCGCGAGATTGCGGAGCAAACTAACTTACTGGCGTTGAACGCAGCCATTGAAGCGGCACGTGCCGGCACACAAGGGCGAGGCTTTGCTGTGGTGGCTGATGAAGTGCGTTCACTGGCACGCCGGACACAAGATTCAACCACACAAATTGTTGAAATTGTCAGTGATTTGCAACAGAAGTCCAAAGAGACTGGCGAAGCCACCCGGACCTGTCAGACGGGGATTGACGTGTGTGTTGAGCAAACCGATACGGTCAGTAAAACCATCAGTCAGATTGAGCAGGAAATTGACAGCATTGCCGCCATGAGTACTCAAATTGCGGCAGCGTGTAACGAGCAGTCTGTGGTGTCTGAAGAGCTTAACCGAAATATTGAGAATATTAATGTCGCGGGTGTTGAAATGACCGAAGGCGCAAATCAAATTTCTCATGCCTGTCATGAAATCAGTGAACTGGCGCATGATCTCAAATCTTGTGTTGAGCAGTTTAAGTTATAATTATTATTCCTATCAGCCGGGTAATTCATTGCAGGAGTTTCCCGGCAATAAATCAGGCAAGGTAATGATCCGTAAAATAGCCAGTATTGATTGTAAAAGGTCTAAATACTTGCTCTTGAAGAGGGGTCAGTCAAATAGATAATACCTCCTTCACCTTTCTGGCTGAAATTCCAGCATAGTCGAAAAACACAATAGCAAACCAGCCTAAAACTGCGGCTTCAGTATCACAGGTGTAATACCGTGTCATTGATATTTAAGCAGACCCTTTATCATAATGAAGGTCAGTTAAATATCACCTGAGTCAGGAAGTTATAGTATGGCAAGCAACGATGAATTTATGAAACAAGCTATTTTTATCGATACGATCGGTGCCAGAGGGCATGGTAAAACGACCTTAACCGCAGCTATCACGCAGGTTCTGGCAAAAGATCATATGGCGGTAGCACAAGACTTTGCCGCATTAAATAATGCGCCACAACAAAAAGCGCGATCTGGCGTGACCTTTTACCGCTCAGAAGCGGTGTATGAATCCTCGGCCCGAGTGTGCATTCAATATGATTGTCCCAGCTATATGGACCACGCTAAAGGGATCAACAGTGGCGAAACCAGAGTCGATGCCGCGATTCTGGTGGTCAGTCAGGAGCCTGATTTTAGCAGAGCATGCGACGAATACCTGATGTTATTGCGAGATTTCGGCGTCAGTCACATCATAATATTTATGAATAAGTGCGATTTGGAGCAGTACGACGAGCTAACGGGGCTTGTTGAGTCACTCGTAAGAGAGCAGCTTAATGGCTACGGGTTTGATGGTGACAATGCACCCGTGATTTATGGCTCGGCATTGCAAGCGCTTGAAGGCGTGCCCGTTTGGGAAAATAAAATACGCGAGTTAATCAGGACGATGGATGACTATTTTATAGACCCGGTATTATTTAAAGACCAGCCTTTTATGATGCCTGTCGAAGACATATTTACCTCACCGCGTCGTGATACGCAAGCTTATAGCAGAATTGAAACAGGTACTATACGAGTACACGACCCCATTGAGCTGGTTGGTATCAGAGATACGCGGGAGACAACCTGCTCAAGCATCGATATTGGGGCCCATCCACAAGAAAGGGTGAGCGCGGGGGATAGCGCGGCGATAGGCCTCAAAGGGATCCCACGCTCTGATATTGAAAGAGGGATGGTGCTTTGTAAAGCGGGTACGCTGAAATCATGTCAACGTTTTGAAGCACGGGTTTATTGCTTGACCAACGAAGAGGGCGGACGTAGAACCCCTTTGCTCAATGATTTTGAAGCTGACTTTAGCCTAAACTACCTTGACGTGGCAGGCACGGCGGACTGGCCTCGGAATATTGAAATGATGATGCCAGGCGATGAGCTACATGTAACTGTCAGACTAAGTAAGTCTATGGCGATAAAATTGGGTACAAAGTTCGAAATTCGTCAACAAGGTCAGATTGTTGGCGTAGGGCACGTGACAGATACCTTTGACTGAGTGTGAGCAGGAAAAGGATGGCCAGTGCGGTGAGTTGCTAACGTGTCAGTGCCTGTAATGACAGGCACTGACAATTTGGGTGTGATTACAACTGATGGCGTAAATCAAAGCGGTCCAGCTGCATCACTTTGTGCCAGGCTTTGACAAAGTCCTCTGCAAACTTTTGCTGGGCGTTGTCGTAGGCATAGACTTCGGCCACGGCGCGCAGCTCTGAGTTTGAGCCAAAGATCAAATCCACACTGGTGGCCGTAAAGCGCTGTTCGCCGGTGCTTCGGTCAATGCTCTCGTACAGACCCGCCTGACTGGTTTTCTGCCATTGAAGAGACATGCTCAACAGGTTGACGAAAAAGTCGTTGCTCAGGGTGCCTACTCTATCGGTAAATACACCATGTTGAGATCCTGACGCATTGGCACCGAGTACGCGCAGCCCCCCCAGCAGCACCGTCATTTCTGGTACAGTCAGGTTTAACTGATCGGCTTTATCGACCAGCATCTCGGTCGGCGAACGGTAGCTTGCGTTGACATCAAAATAGTTTCTGAAGGCATCCGCTTTTGGTTCAAGCAGTGTGAATGAGCCAACATCGGTTTGTGCCTGAGTCGCATCGGTGCGGCCAGGAGTAAAAGGCACAGAAACTGCGATACCCGCATTTCTGGCTGCCTGCTCAACGGCTGCTGCACCCGCCAGGACAATCACATCAGCCATGGATACTTGCTTACTGCCACCCGCTGCACGGTTAAAGCGCGTCTGTACAGCTTGTAACTGATTTAAAACTGACGATAGTTCGTCCGGGTTGTTAACTGGCCAGTCCTTTTGTGGGGCCAGCATAATGCGGGCGCCGTTGGCACCACCGCGCATATCCGAGGCACGGAAGCTGGCAGCAGACGCCCAGGCGGTGCGAATAAGCGCCGGTACGCTGATACCAGTTTGCAGAATATCCAGCTTGATTGCTTTGGCATCGGCTTCATTAATTACAGCATGGTCAACTGTCGGGACTGGATCTTGCCAGATCAGTGCTTCGTCGGGTGCTGTATTACCCAGATATCGAGTGCGTGGCCCCATATCGCGGTGTGTCAGCTTGTACCAGGCTTTGGCAAAGGCCAGGCGATATTCTTCCGGGTTCGCTAAAAAGCGTTCGGCAATTTTACGATACTCAGGGTCGTACTTGAGTGCAAGATCTGCGGTCGTCATAACAGGCGAATTGAATTTCCCTTTAACATGCGCATCCGGAACTGATGTGTGTAGTGCTTCGTCTGTTGGGATCCATTGAATCGCGCCGCCTGGACTGCGGGTCTGCTGCCATTCAAAGTTCAACAGGTTTTGCAGATATAACGTAGTCCAGCGGGTTGGAGCCTGAGTCCAGGCGCCTTCCAGGCCACTGGTTACGGTATCTTCTGAGTGGCCTTTGCCACATTTGTTTTTCCAGCCCAGCCCTTGCTCTTCAATAGCTGCTCCACCGGGTTCTTTGCCAACGCATTTGCTGGCTTTGTGGGCACCATGCATTTTACCGAAGGTGTGGCCACCTGCGATCAGCGCCACAGTTTCTTCGTCATTCATGGCCATGCGACCAAACGCGACGCGGATGTTTTTCGCCGAGCCAGCCGGATCTGGCTTACCTTTTGGTCCTTCCGGATTGACGTAGATTAAGCCCATATGAGTGGCACCCAGCGGGCGCTGGAGTTTACCGTCTTTTTCTTCGCGATCACTGGCCAGCATTTCAACCTCCGGACCCCAGTAGACCAAATCAGGCTCCCAGTCATCCGTTCGGCCACCGGCAAACCCATAAGTTTTGAAACCCATATTCTCAAGACCAACGGTACCGGCCAGAATCATCAGGTCGCCCCAGGAGATCTGCTCTCCATATTTTTGCTTGAGTGGCCAAAGCAGGCGTTTTGCTTTATCGAGGTTGCCATTGTCAGGCCAACTGTTGAGTGGATCAAAGCGCATTTGTCCGCCATCACCGCCGCCGCGACCATCCAGTGTCCGGTAGGTACCAGAGCTGTGCCACGCCAGGCGAATAAACAAAGGCCCATAATTGCCCCAGTCCGCTGGCCACCAGTCTTGTGACGTTGTCAGTAATTCGTTCATATCACGCTTGAGCGCAGCCATATCTAACTGGTTAAATGCCTGAGCATAATCAAAGTTTTCGCCGAGCGGGTTGGAGCGGCCGTCGTGGTCACGCAGAGGCGACAGGTCAAGTTGGTCTGGCCACCAGAACTGGTTCGATTTGGCCACGCCTGTGGGTACATGACCACTACCGACGGCGCCTTTTGGTTTACTGATTTCGCTATTAGAGTGGCTGGCTTGCTGAGCATCATTGCTACTTGCGCAGGCGCTCAGACCCGTGATCGCAACACCCACCAGTGCGGCCAGTGCTGACTTTTTAAACATCATCGTTGTTGTCATAAAGGTTACCTTTTTTCTTCAACATACCTGTCGACCAGCCAGATCTACCCGGTCGTCAGTGCATCTACTTAATTCTCTGAGAGTATAATTTTTTGTTTGCAAAATTGTTAATAGGATTTTTCGATGCCTGTATTCGTAAAAATCAATCATGGCTGAGGTAGATACAGCTAAGAGGGGGTAGGACGAATTTAGAGCGAGTTGTGAAAAACGAACGAGCGCAAAGTTCACACTCTTCATCGCAAGCCTGCTTGAGTGCATGTAATTTACTTGATAGGTTTTCTTTAAATTTGCATTGATGTGGTTTTTATCTCATTGAGAGATATATGAGCCCATTGAGGCGGTGAGTGTATTAATGCTTAATAATATGCCTTTTAAGGTGTAAGCCAGCTTGCATGATAATATAAATTTATACTCTGATAAGCCTTTGCTTTTAGCTGAATCAGTGAATCATAAACACAATTTAAAGGAAGTTATAATAATGAAAGTATTCTTTACAGCTATGGCTGCGGCAACACTACTGGTCTCTACATTCAGTCGAGCTGAAGCGGTTACCGGGACTGAGTATCAGGCCGTCGTTGACACCGCATACACCTACTTCAATGGCGCGGCAAAGGGCGATCAGACACTGCTGGCCAAAGCGTTTGATTTGGAGTTTGGCCATATCAAAATGATCCGGGTAGACAAAGAAACGCAGCAAGAAACGGTCAGGGTGATTTCACTCAAGGAGTTCGCTGGTTATTTTAAGGAGGCCACAAAGGATAAATGGGAAGCCAATATTTTATCTGTTGATATCGTAGATGATAAAATGGCGATGGTTAAACTGGATTTTCACACCCCGAAAACACACTACATCGATTATTTGGTAATGTATAAACGTCAAAATGCGTGGCGTATTGTGACTAAAACCTTTGTCGCTAAAAGCAAATTGTAGGTCAGGAAGTGTTTTTGAATGACGAATCAGCAAAGAAAACACATTATCCTCAGTGCGATTAAGTGCGCGGAATGTGCAGACATTCATGATGTGCTACGCATTGCTGGAGCAGAAATCGAGTGCCTGGAAGCTGTCCCTTTTGGTTCAAGAAATGAAATCATGCGGATCTGTGAAGATATTGCCGACGGTGTGATAGATGGCAGTGAGTCGATCAAAAGGTTAATGATGTTTTTAAACTCTATACCAGATTAATGCGCTTTTATCGCTTCCAGGGCGGCCGCAGTGCTTCGATAAGACGAGCGTCATATGAGCTCATCGGAGGCTGCGCAGAGTTACACAACATTGGGGCTGACATGGATTATCTGGCCATATTATTGATACGATTTTATCAACGCTTTCTTTCTCCCTATAAAGGGTTTAGGTGCGCGCATGCTGTTGTGTATCAGGGCACAAGCTGTTCACAGGCTGTATTAGACATTGTAAAAAAGGACGGTGTTTGGCTGGGATACCAGCAGATAAAGTCCCGGATGCATGCTTGTGAACAGGCGTACATCACCCTTCAACAATCAGATAACCAAGACAAACGGAAAAACAAAGAGAGTCGTTGCGATTGTGGCGACCCATGCGCAGGCTGTGATATCGCCAGTTGCGGAGGAAGGGAAAAAGCTGCGATGTGTCAGACTTGTCTTGTAATTGCTGGCCTTTTTAGACGACTGTATGCGCGACTCAGTTCCAGTCAATCACTTCAAAAAAGAGTATATGTGGTTTAATCAGGCTACTATCTTTTGCCTCAGCACACTCCGGCATTCCTCTGTGTTATATACAAAAGTCTATCGCGTCAAATTTTATTACCTGAGGTTGGAGCAAAAAGTCTTTAACTGGGGCTTGAATGTACCTTCCAATGAATCCTGATGCAAAAAAGCGCTTACAGTTAGCTTGAGTGGCATAACGACCCTTATTTTCATTAAGTTCTTTAATAATTCAATAGGATATAGAAAATCTTATCGAAATATTGGTATGTTATACTGTATCATGTTGTGGTTGGTACCTGACAATGACTTAACAGAGCTGCGATCCCAAACGTAAGTATCGAAATCGCAACACACTTTTCTGTTTATTTATTGTGCGCTGCTTAAAGGTTGGGTGCTGAATTAATATACATGGTTTTCTGTACCTAAAATTGCTTCGGAGCATGTAGGCTGTTCGACTGCAATTTAGGACACAGATTTGTGCTGCTTCTAAGTGCTTTTTATGGGATTGATAAGTTATTTGGCAGGTTTCTCGATTAAATTCGGAATTCATGAAAGCTATCTGAGCTTATAGTTTACATGAATTATAGTCCTTATGGTATTGAAATATATAAAGATAAAGGGGTTTAAATGAGGTAAGGAGAAAGGCTGGTTCATAAAGGGATTAAATTTTATTGATTTTACTTATTTTGATATTGAATTTGATAAGCAGGCTTATGAGATTTTTATTTTTGATTTTTTTACTTTTTTCAAGTGGTCAGTTGTTTGCCAAGACTACATGGATTCCAATTTACATGGATGAAATAACTACTTTCATTCCATATATACCAAATTACAAATATCCAGAGCCAAGCTCAGTTGTTATAGAAACGATTGATGACGTTAAATATATGAAATGGGAACATGTGATACATGCTAGTAAATACCTTGTTCAAGGTAAAGATGTAAACGGTAACTGGGTTGATGTATTAATAACGGAAGATAATAGTGTAACTATTGATGCTCGCTTCGATAAGTATTACCAGTTGAGAGTAGTTGCTTGCAACTTTAATACATGTAGCGATACTGGTTTATTTTCACAAGGATACTCGCATCGGGAAAGCGTGATTTTTATTCATACCGACATGCTAGGAACACCTGTTTTAGAAACGGATGTTAACGGAAAGTTGTTTTAATATAATTATAAAGGAATTTTGTGGTTGATTTATTTTTAATTGGTCACTATGTAAATTAATATGAAGAATTTTTTTTCAAAATTAGAACGTCCCTTATATTTTTTCAGTTTTATATTCTCATCTTTGAGTTTTTCAGAGCCGCCAATACTTCCTGATTTGGATGAGGACAGCTATAAATATGAGAAACTAGATTACGATTATAAAATAGATGCACACACACCAGATTTGATGGGGGATAAGCTTGACTATTCTTCAGGTACTGTCAGGTTTGAAAATGTTGATATTGATATTCCAGGTAACTCATCTCTGAAGGTTGAACTACGCCGATATCTCAATACAGCCCAGAGTAGCACGTCTGAGCGCTCTGCATTCCACATTTGGGAAACATTGTCTCCCCTTAGCAATTTTGCACCTGCTGGTAATAATTATCGAGAGCATTATCAGACTTGGCATTTTGACACGCCAAGAATCTCTATGCGGATTATTGAAAGCCAGATTTCGGGTCTTGGGGGCAAGTACTGTACTAACACAAAAGATTTAGGGGAGCTGTCGTCTCACTATCAGCTTTTTATTCCGGGTCGGAGTAGTGAACATCTCATCAGGAATATAGGTGCATTGCCTGGAGGTGAACATGCTGAATACGTTACTAAAAGTAAATGGCTGATCAATTGCAAAAGCCTTTCTGGTAAAGAGTACTTTGAGGCTGTTTCTCCTCAGGGAGTGACATATACATTTGATAAACAGGTGAGCAGTGCGCCAATCGACTATCTTATGCAAGCTTTTTACTACGACAGGCCTGTCGTCAGGCTCATGTTTTTGGTGTCAAAAGTGCATGACCGGTTTGGCAACTGGGTAAAATATGATTACAAGAATGGTGAGCTATCTTCGATATACAGTAATGATGGTCGACGAATAGATGTGAGAAGGACCGCAGATGGCGCCGTTGCAACTGCCAATGGTAGATCCTGGACTTATAAACAAGTAAACAATACCTACAAAGTAATCTTACCTGATGGTCGTTTCTGGAGTTACAACGCATTCCTCGACCAGTCTAAGCAAAAAGCGGTTAAGTTTGGCAGAAACACAGAGTTGGGCAACTTAGCTTATGAACAAGGGTGTGAATTTGATGGCTTTGAAGGTAATTATTCATCAGTGACGACCAGTACTATAGGCGTCTCACATCTAAATCAATACCCTTATCGCTACAATAAGCCAACAGATTGGTGGCGTTATTCGTATATGCGTGAATCCTATATTGAGGTTCGACATCCGGATGGGGCACTTGGTAAGTTTTGGCTGGGCACCACTCGTCAAGGGCAGGTTGATACCGAAGAGTTTCCTCCCCCGGCAGGAAGTACTGCTACAACACACAATAGAAACCCGAAGTGCATATTTGAGCCAAGCCTGATTAAGAAATCAATTGAATATAATGCAAATAAAGCGTATTCGTGGCACTACCAGTATTCAAACAAAGTTGGAACTTCAAATAAGCAAAATGCATCAGACCCAGCATATCAGGCTAGTTATCTTAGTAATGTTCATGTTCCAGACTTTTACTTTTTCTCCAGCCGAACCAATAAGGCTCTCAAAGTGGTTCAGCCTGATGGAAGTTACCTAATCCATTATATTAATAGGGATTATGAAAGCGCTATGCAAAACAAAAAGGTAGCGACTGCCTATTTTGATCAGGATCACAACTTATTGAAGGAAGAGTTAGAACAGTGGTCGATGGGGACCCGTTGGGGAGACGTTCCACAAGCGGCTAACTGGTATTTCTCTCCAAAAACGCAGTTATACGATCCGGTACTTAACGAATATCGAACCATTCTGTATGACTCTGGAAAGCCGACTAATTACTATCGCAGGTATAGCAACCGTGATAATTTTGATATGCCTCAGTCAATTGAGTTGTTTAGTGCAGTTGGTAACCCTATTGTATACGGCGCTATATACGAAGGTGAATTGTGGCATCGTAAACGCTTTTACAGACTTTCTTATTACAATGACAAAAATAATTGGGTTTTATCTCAGCCTTTAAAAGCTTATATGGATTTCGAACGTATATACGAGCATGACTTGGTTAATTTAACCCCTGTTCAGGAGTTTATATATCACAGTTCTGGCTCTTACGCAGGGAAAAGTTTAGTTTATGAAGAAAGACGATTTGGGACCTGGGTCAAACGGCACACAAGTTATCATGCTGATGGTAATGTAAAGCGCATAGAGTATAACCAGAAGCTTAGAAATGAAAATGGGCTTAGCTCAAATTATAGATTTAAAGAGCAACTAAATTATAAGCGAGGCCAGGCGCAAACCATTAAATATCCAGCAAGGTATGCAGACAATGGGACCGTTACTCAGTACAGGGTAATAGACAACAATGGCTGGGTTACAAGCATTACAGATGCTAAAGGGGCAACGACCAGATTCACGCACAATGCAATGGGCCGGATCACATCAAAAGATCTACCCAGCGATGTCAGTAATAATTGGTTAGATTCGTTTTTTTCGTGGAACTATGACAGTGGTTATTTAACCTTCACAGAAAGCCGGTGTCGATTAAATACCTCAAAAACGGGGTGTTCCAGTGGGGAGCTCTTTAGAGAAACCATTAGTTACGATGGTATGTTGAGGCCTGTTACGACTACTCACTCCGATATATCGAAGTCAAAGGATTTACATAAGTACTCTCTGTTCACCTGGAACAATCAAAAGCAATTCGAGTCATACTGGTCTCACTCTACTAGGGAATCCAAAGGGGTTACTTATACCTACGATGGCTTGCAACGCCTAGAGACTAAAACAACTACTGGGCTAGGTCAGGTCAGACATGATTATTTGTCAGGCAATCGCATTCAAATCACTGATGGAAAGGGAAATCAAACGACCACAACCTATGAAGCCTATGATACACCTGACTACTCGACAGCTTTGAAGATTATTTCACCTGAAAATGTAAAAACAGATATTAAGATCGATAAATACGGCTTGGTTACAAGCATCACACAATCTGGGCCAGACGATCAAAATGGAACATTATCGCAAACCGAACATCGTTATTATGATGAAAGAAAACGGCTATGTCTGGTAACTAGAAAAGATATCGGTGCTAAAGCATATGCTAAAAATGCGCTTGGCGAAACCATGTGGTCTGCAGAAGGATTGAATGCAAATCTCACTAGTTGCCTGAGCGCTAAGCCAACAACATCAACCGATTATACATTTGACAACCATGGACAGATATGGAAAGTCAATTATGCTGACCAGTCTCCAGACAGAGAATATTATCGAGACAATAATGGTAATATAACCTCGTTAACGGCTGGTAAAGTAAGCCATCTCTATATGTATAACAACCTGGATCTGTTGGTTCATGAGAATTTTAGTATTGAAAATGATCTTTCCTTATTTTTAGATTACGACTATACAAATTTAGGTCATCGCTCCGCAATTACCTATCCGGATGATGCAACTGTTGAATTTTCACCAAATGCTTTTGGCCAGGCGACCGGGGTAAAACGCAGGGCGGCAGGAAAATTTGACGCTTTTACATATGCAGAAAATGTTTTATATCATGCTTCTGGCTTAATCAGCAGTTTTAACTATGGTAATGGTATAACTCATCGTTTGACACTGAAACATAACTTGATGCCAGATATATTAGAGGATGCAAATGGTCAGAATACAATTATTAAGTATGGTTATAGTTATGATAATAATCTGAACTTAACTAAGTTAATAGATCATACGAACAGTGCTTTCAGCTTGACAGATTTGAAGTATGATGGATTAGACAGATTGGTTAGCACTACGGGTGGTAGTGGTATTGGTAACAGTGCGATCAGATATGATGGATTGGGAAATATCAGGCACTATACAAGCAAAAATAGTGAGCTTGTTTACCACTATTCTAATGGTAGTAATATGTTAGACTCTGTCTCAGGTACCGGCAGTGATTCAAAAAGCTACCCTTATTTTCATTATGATAGTCGTGGTAATGTAACTAATAATAGCCACCGTTCTTTTATATATAACCGTGCTAATCAACTCGTTTCTTCAGGTAATAATAGCTATCTTTATGATGGGTTTAGTCGAAGAGTAAGATCTCAGGAAGCTCAAGGTGACAGCTATAGTTTTTATAACCAAGAAGGTCGTTTACTATATCGCCAGTCTGCTAGTGGAGGTGTGAAATATATTTATCTGGGCAATAAGTTGATTGCAAAAGATGGAAATAATGTATCACCAAACAAAGGTAAGAGGCATTACCGCCCATTCGGCGCGAGTATCACGGACGAAGTGGATGATATTGGCTATACAGGGCATAAGTTTGATACTGAATTGGGATTAAGCTATATGCAGGCACGATACTATGATCCAGTCATAGGTCGGTTCTACTCGAATGATCCGGTTGATACATTGGGACATTTTGAGGCTGGTAATGGGGCTTTTGGCTTTAATCGCTACGCATATGCTAACAATAACCCATACAAATATGTAGATCCTGACGGGCAGATTGTTCAATTCGCTATCGTTGCTGCTGGTAGATGTGCTGCTAGTTCAGCGTGCAGAAAAGTTGTAATAAAAGCTTCAAAGGAAGCAATTAATTACATAAAGAAAGGTGGTAAGCGAAATCGACATACGGATCGCCATATAACCAAGAAGAATTATGATAAGAAGAGTAAATTCAAAAAACCAAGTGAGATGGATAAGCTCAGTGAAAAAACTGTTAAAAAACCTGATAGGATTCAAGACCAGGGTGATAGGGTTAGAGTCGAAAAGGACTTTAATAAAGAAATAGGAACCAAAGGGGAAAAAACTAATGTGACGGTCATAGATAAAAAGACTGGTGACAGAGTTACTCAATTTCCAAAGAAGCCTGATAATCTGTGATTAAATATGAGTGTGGAATTTTTAATAAAAAACAATGGAATCGAGGTTTCGATCAATCATAGGGATTTTACTTTACTAGAACCTGCGTTTCAGTATCTGAAATTCAAAACTGGATTGATTATCGATGAATACTCGGATGGAAGAATAAGTCCTGCTCATGCAGGCCTTTTATATCAATATATATTTGAGAAAATTGATACCAGTAATAGTGCTGAATTAGTTAGTCTCATGGAATTGCTTTCAAGAAGTTATAAACAAAACTTATGGGTGGAATATATAGGTGACTAAGTCGACTAGTAAATTTGAAATTGGCCAAGTATGGACTTGCCGCTCCCTCTCACCTGATAGAGAGCACAAGGCTCATATCATCAGCATTGATGAGTTTTCAGACGATAATATAATCGGTATTGTTGTTATCTCTGAAGGTTCTGCGGATTCGCCCTTTATGCCATTTTCCTTAGAAGCGTTTTCTGCATCAGCGATTGAGCTAATTGATTGTGGACGCGGGTCCGATTGTTTTAAAGATGGTTACATGTATTGGAAAGAACTGTATATTGCTGGAGAAGCTGGTGTATATGATATATCAGTTGATGAAGTTCTCAGCCTGGATAGTTAATCCATAATGTGAATCTAAAGCCTCGCACTTTGAAGTGACCCCCCAATAGTTGGACATTCCAATTGGTGGGGGTCTTTTTATGTCTAAATACAGTAGAGGCTTCAAACTAGAAGTAGTAACGCAAGTCAATATCAATGGTTTGCGTATGCTTGCAAAGCAGTTCGATGTTAGTTCAAGACAAATTCGGTATTGGTGTTTAGTGTTTCGTCTTCATGGTAAATATGTGTTTTTGCATACGCAAAAACCTTACACAAAAAAAAGCTGGCCTAGAGGTGATTCAACGTATGAAACGCTAAGGGGGATCTTTAACTTACACTATAGCTTTTTTCAATTTATCTTCTTCCGGCATGTTATTCGAATGTTCTCCCGCTTATAATTCGGAAAAATAAACTCACTTGAAATCACTCAGAGCAAACATGCCCAAGCCTGTCAAAGATAAAAAGCTCGAAAGAAATGACTGAAAAAGGACTAAGAGAAGAGCTCGAATATCTCAGAGTAGAGAACGCTGTCTAAAAATGTGAAATGCCTTGACTAAAGAAAAACAAACTACGAAAAAACAAAAGTAGTGGGTGAGCTTAAGCCTAAATTTAAACTTTTGTATTTACTCAAGGTCAGTGAGCTGCCTAAAAGCGTTTACTATTACCATTGCGACAAATGCGATGCGATAAAGCGGCAAATTACGACTATATTCCATGCTTGCAAAGGGCGGTTTGGTTATAGACGCATCATGTCAACATAAACGCAGCGATGGCACACGCATAAACCACAAAACGGTTCAGCATTTGATGTCGCAATGTTCACTGAAATCGGTATTAAGACCTAAGTGTTATAAATCTCATAGAGGCGCAGCAGCTATGCATATTAAGCTGAAACTAAAGGCCTTGGGTCCGATAGCGTATCGAAATTAGGTCTTGGTAGTCGCTAGAAGTGAGTCCAACTTTACGAGGTGACTTCAGCCACTTCAACTAGCGAGGCTTGTTTCTTACTAACCTTTAATAAACCTAAAGTCCGACTGCAATTAACGACGGCATAGTATAATCGACAATGAATAACAGACAGCTTCTAAAAAACAAGCTTTATGAGATTCATAATTTTTAAAAGGTAGTTTGTTCAGTAGCGGCCACCACCTGCATGGCAGGTGGCCGCTAAGATTTAGTCTTCTTTATTGTCGGTTCGGTATTTCTCAAACCAGGCTAGGATGTTACCTACTTTACGTGCCAGGTTGGAAGGCTTGGCTGCGATACCGTGATAAGCCCCCTGAATACGTACAAAGGCGCTGTCTACGCCTTGTAGTCTCAGTGCACCGTAATACTGCTCACTTTCTGCCATTGGCGTACGGACGTCGAGCTCACCGGTCAGTACCATCGTGGGTGTTTTAACATTACCAACCAAAGAAAGCGGCGAGCGGTTCCAGTATTGCTCGTAGTCATTCCACGGCAGATCGCTAAACCAGTAACGTGTCATAAAGGTATAAATGTCAGAAGCACCGATCATGCTGGTCCAGTTGATAACGGGCTTTGCTACGACCGAAGCTTTAAAGCGGTCCGTTTTGCCGATGATCCAGGCCGTTAACGTCCCGCCGCCTGAGCCGCCGGTGACAAACAGGTTTTCCTCATCAACATACCCTTTGGCAATGACGCCATCAACCATATCCATCAGGTCATTGTAATCTTCTGACGGGTAGTTTTTATCAATTTGGTTGGCAAAATCAGCGCCCATAGACGTTGAGCCTCTTGGGTTACCATAGACAACGACGTAGCCAGCAGCGGCGAATAACTGGACTTCGGTTGAAAACTCAGGGCCGTATGCCGTGTGTGGACCACCATGAATTTCCAGGATAAGCGGGTATTTTTTCTTGGGGTCGAAGTTTGGTGGGGTGACTATCCAGGCTTGCAGGCGTCTGCCATCGACACTGCTTTTCACTTCCATCAGCTCAGGTTTATTAAGCGTTTTATGGTCAAATACATCGCTATTCAGGTCGGTCAGCTGAGTGACTTTCCCACGTTTGGAGACCACCGCTAAGTCGGCAGGGCGCACGCCAGTGGATTGAGTGAACACAACTTGTCCATTGTCAGTCACATCATAATGGCCTGACGTATAAGGACGACCCAGACTCATGCCACCCAGTGCATCTGTTTGCGTTTTCATCTTGCCAGATAAAGAGACATACGCGACGTGTTTTTTACCTTCGTTGTCGTAACTGAAATATAAGCCTTTGCTGTTGTCGGCCCACTTTACATTGCCAACACTTCGATCAAGATTAGGTGTCAGACGTTTAATGTCTGAGCCATCCGGGTTCATCACATACAGCTCAGTGATCTGGTTTGATTTACCATTGTCTTCAAAGCCAGTAAATGCCAACTTTTTGCCATTAGGGCTCATCTTTGGACTGCCCTCAGGGCCAGACATCGCAGTTAGTTCAGTGACTTTTGAAGTTAAGACATCAATCGCCATCAAATCGCTGTTGAAAACGTCAAACTGCGCATCATCGTGGGTATTGGCAGAGACAATGATTTGCTTGCTATCTTTTGTCCAGGCCAGAGCGCCCGCGAAGTCATGTGCACCTGAGGTGATCTGTCTTGGTGACCCGCCAATTGCTGGGACTACATAGACGTGCATATTACCAGGGCGTTTCATTCCGGCACCGTCACGCTGGAATAAAGTTTGGTCGATATACTGAGCATTATCGGCCCACTTAGCATCTTTGGGCTTAAAGTCGAGGCTAAACAGGGGCTTAGATTTGCCCGGCGTAAACATGGAGAAAGCCAGCTGCTTGCCATCTGGCGAGAAGCTCAACCCACTTGGTGTCATGCTGACATCGGTCACCCGTGCAGTCAGGCCAGTGGCCAGATCGCGCATATAAATCTGTACTTTGCCTTCCTTGCTCGAAAGATAGGCCATTTTGGTGCCGTCGGGAGAAAAGACCGGGCTGAAATGGTTTTTAGAATCGGATAGCAATGGCAGGTGTGTCTTACCATCTAATGATACTGTCCAGAGGTTCCTTTTCAGGCTGTCCGTCATGATATCCATGCTGCGGCGTTCATAAACAACTTGCTTACCGTCAGGCATGACCACCGGGTTGGCGGCATACTCGATATTGAACAGATCTTTATAAGTGAGGGTGTTTTTAGTGTGCTCAGACTCAGCAGCAAGCGCTGAACCGGACAATGCCAGCGCAATACAAGACGTTAAAATAGAAAGCTTTTTCATTGTTTTAGTACTCTACTCGTTGTTGTCGTTGACCGTCCATACGCCTGTATAAGAAATATAAACCGTCGCTCGATACATCCCCTATTTATGATATGTTATAACACTTTTTGGAATAGATACGCGGTAAGTGGCAGAATTATCCGACAATTAACTGATACGTCGGATAATTTATGGATAAAAATTTGCTATCTCGCATAGTCACGAGGTATCGTGCCGACAGTTTGATTTTCTAATTTACTCAGAGCTTTCTTTTCGCAGTGCCTCTGCCATGCCGAATATCGTGGGTTCATCAACACATAGTTTAAAATCATGAACAAGTCATACCAATATACCCTGGCTGGGGTGGCCGCTATTTTGCTGTGGAGCGCCGTGATGGGATTAGTCCGTGCTGTAACTGAAATGCTGGGACCTATAGGTGGCGCAGCCTCGATTTATACAGTGGCATCTGTATTTCTGGTAGCAGTGATGGGCGTGCCAAAACTCAGGCTGTATTCGCCACGTTATATCCTGATCGGTGGCAGTTTGTTTGTCGCTTACGAGATCTGTCTGGCGCTGGCACTGGCAATGGCGAACTCGCGGCAGCAGGCTGTAGAGATGTTGGTAATCAATTACTTATGGCCGGCACTGACCGTCCTGATGGCAGTGCTCAGCAGTGGCAAACCATGTAGTAAGTGGGTTTACCCCGGTATTTTTCTGGCCTTTTTTGGTGTGGCCTGGAGTATCACAGGAGAGCAGGGACTGACCTTACAACAAATAGCCACGAATGTGACCACCAACCCTGTAACCTATGCAATGGCTTTGGTTGGTGCATTTTTATGGGCACTTTACTGCATTTTAACCAAACGTATCGGGAACGGACAAAATGCCATTACCTTATTCTTTATAATGACCGCCGTAAGCTTATGGCTTAAATTCGGACTGAGTAATGAAAGCACTATGGTGTTTGATGCTGAATCTATCGGGTTACTATTGTTGACTGGCGTTGCATTAGGAAGTGGATATGCACTTTGGAATTACGCCATTATTGGTGGCAATATGGTATTGCTGGCTACTTTGTCTTATTTCACACCTGTACTTTCAACGGCACTTTCGTCCCTGATCTTGGGGTTAGTGTTATCACAGAGCTTTATACAGGGCGTATTTATGGTCACTGCGGGATCTTTATTGTGCTGGTTGGTCACTCGTACTCAGTTCAATCAATGAAATGACATGCGTAGCCTAAAATGGGCTGACTGGTATCAGCTGAGTCCAATGGCAGACAGGAACAAATATGAATCATCTCACAGTTTATTTGGTTAATGCTTTTACAGAGCAAGGCAAGGGCGGAAACCCTGCAGGTGTTGTACTAAAGGCTGACGGTCTGACAGACTCTCAAAAGTTGGCCATTGCGCGGTCAGTGGGGTTTTCTGAAACCGCGTTTGTCTCATCAGACAGCGAGGCCGATTTTGCGTTGTCTTTTTTTACGCCAACGGATGAAGTCGACTTTTGTGGACATGCCACTTTAGCAGCGTTTTCTGTGATGTTTGAACAAGGGCTTATCAGCGACGGGGATTACACGCAAAATACCAAAGCGGGTCAGCTTGGCGTAACAGTCGAGGCAAATGGACGCATAGTGATGGCACAAAACCTCCCTCAATATATTAAGCGCTTTAACTACGAAACGATTGCCGACCTCATTGGTCTGGACGTGTCTATATTAAGCGCAACTCAATTGCCAGTCGAAATAATATCAACAGGATTACCGGATATCATTGTACCCGTAGCAACGGGGCTTCTGGATAAGATTAAAGTGGACCAGCAGGCCCTGAGCGACTTTTCTCGCCAACACGATGTCATCGGTTTGCATGCGTTTGAGCTGAGTGATGCCGGTGAAGTGTTCACGGCGCGTTGTCGTAACTTTGCGCCATTGTTTGGTATCACGGAAGAGTCAGCCACAGGAAGCGCCAGTGGGGCACTGGCGTGCTATTTAAATCAATATGTGTATCCTGCCCGGTCCAACCATTTTGTGTTTGAACAAGGACGTGCGATGGGATATACCTCGCGTATCACAGCTGAACTTGAATCGGATGAGCTGGGGGTCAAGCGCGTGCTTGTCGGCGGGATGGCTCAGATCACAGGCCAGAGGGGGCTGTCTATTTAAGTTGATAGGTCATAACTGTACAGAGCAAAGCCACTCATCGCTATCTCTTTTAACTTTCTGTTAATTTAGGTAGTCTAGCTGGGATTCAATTTTCGGAGGTATTTCGCGATGTTGCGAATTCTAGTAAGTGCTGGCCTGGGACTGGCAATGACGAGCGGTGTGGCCGCCAAAGAGGTGATGACGCCGGAAAAACTTTGGCAGGTAAAACGTGTCAGTGCATTGGGGCTAAATAAAGATAAAACCCACGTCATTTACAAAGTGACTATGCCCAGTGTTGAGATGAACAACTTTGACAGCAAAGTCTATCAGGTGCCGCTCAAAGGTGGAACGCCTCAGCTTCTTGACGCCTACCAGGGACTGCTGGCAAACAGCAAAATCTCGCCTGATGGCAGCAAAAAACTGTTCCACGAAAAGGTTGAAGTGGAAGCCGTGCTGGCATCTGACAGACACAAGGCGCTGACTCAAGCAAATGCCTATGTGTATGATGACCTGAACTACCGTCACTGGGACACCTGGAAAGATGGCAGCTATAAGCATGTGTTTTATCAGGATCTGAAAACAGAAGAAAAAGTCGACATTATGCTGGGGCAACCTTTTGATAGCCCGACTTCTCCATTTGGCGGCGGCAGTGATTATATCTGGGGACCTAAAGGCGAGAATATCTATTATGTGAGTAAAAAGCTCACTGGTGCAGAATATGTTGCCAGCACCAATACCGATATTTATCGTTACAACCTGGCCAGCAAGCAGACGACTAACCTGACACAAAGCAACGCTGGTTATGACAAGTACCCCGCATTTTCGTCAAAGGGGCACCTGGCCTGGTTACAAATGACCACACCTGGCTACGAAGCTGATAAGAACGACATCATCATCAGAGGTAAGGGTCAAAATATTAATTTGACCGCACACTGGGATGGCACCGTAAACAGCTTTAAGTGGAGCGAAGACGGTAAACACATTTACTTTGTGGCGCCAACCGACGGCACAATCCAGTTATTCCAGGTATCTGTAACTACCAATCCAAAAGCCAGACCGGCTATTAAGCAGCTCACCCGGGGCCAGTTCGATGTGAATGGCATTGTAGCTGCACTGGATAAACAGCTGGTAGTAACGCGTAATAGTATGAACAAAGCGAAAGAAATTTACCGCTTTGATTTAAAAAGCCAAAAGCTGAGCGCATTGACTAAGGTCAATGATGCATTTTATGCCAATATGGACCTGCCAACCGTTAAAAAGCAGATGGTAAAGACCAAAGATGGCCAGGATATGCTGACCTGGGTTATCTATCCGCCAAACTTCGATGAAACGAAGAAGTATCCGACTTTATTGTATCTGCAAGGTGGCCCTCAGTCTGCACTCTCACAGTTTTACTCTTTCCGTTGGAACTTCCAGGTAATGGCGTCGCAAGGTTATATTGTGGTTGCACCAAATCGTCGTGGTATGCCAGGACATGGGGTTAAGTGGAATGAAGACATCACTCAGGACTGGGGTGGTAAAGTGATGCAGGATTACCTGGATGCCATTGATGAGGTGTCTAAAGCGTCTTATGTCGATAAAACTCGTATCGCAGCGGTCGGCGCTAGTTTTGGTGGTTATTCCGCTTTTTACCTGGCTGGCAATCACGATGGTCGATTCAAGTCCTTTATCGCACATTGCGGTATCTTCGACCTGCGGAGCATGTACGGTAGCACAGAAGAAATCTTCTTCGTTGACCACGAGTTTGGCGGTGCGTACTGGGAGAAAAACGCTGCAACCGATAAAACTTACGGGGCCTTTAATCCAATCAGCTATGTGGATAAATGGGATGCACCTATGTTTGTTATCCACGGTGGTAAAGATTACCGGGTACCGCTGGAGCAGGGGATCCAGGCATTCCAGGCAGCGAAATTGCGTGGTCTGAAAAGCCGCTTCCTGTACTTCCCTGAAGAAAACCACTGGGTACTCACACCACAAAATGGCATTGTCTGGCAACGTGAATTCTTTAAGTGGCTGGATGACACACTTTAATTAAACGATCACGGGCCCGACTATGAGGCCCATGAGCTGTTTATTAAGATTTACTGGCCGAATGACTTCGGTCAGTAATTTTATAGATATTAGATAGTTACGCCTCAGAAATTGCCTTTCTTTTTGTTACCAACGCTCTAGAACCCAGGGCACTTCTTTTTTTGTTAGTACTTTTTTTGTTCAAGTGACAATATCTTGCGTATTTTGTTTTATATTCAGGAACAATCTGTGGTAATTTGTTGATTGTTTAGCACTAAGTAAACAAGTAGTTTAAAATCAGGATAATCTACATGGAATCGACAATAAAAAAAGTACTCTTATTCACTTTAGCATCCACTTCCCTGACTGGGGTAGCGCTTGCGAAGGAGAAGCTGCAACCGCAACCACGTGCCGCTATGGGCGATGTTAGAATTGTGGGTGGGGGGGAAACAATACCATTTGCCTATCCATTTATGGGTAGCCTACAACTTTTCAATGGTGATAACTATGGCCACTATTGTGGCTCTTCCTTGATTGCGCCGAATAAAGTGTTGACTGCAGCTCATTGTGTTGAAGGCTGGAGTGCCAGTGACTTTGCGGTGAGGTTTGGTGGTCATGACCTGACAGATGAAAGTCAGGGGCAGCTCTATAAAGTAACTGATATCGTCATGCATGAACGCTATCGTGATCAATATAACTATAACAATGATATTGCGGTTCTTACTCTGGAATCACCTGTTGAAGGGATAACACCGATTGAACTGGCAGACCCTGAACTGAAACGCAGTTATGTTGTGGGTGAGAACTTTAAAGTGATGGGGTGGGGGGCGCTATATGCAGGTGGCCCTTCGCCAGATAAACTCCATGAAGTGGACGTGCCTTATATCTCAAACGAGGTTTGTAATGATGCCCAGCATTACAACGGTAGCATTTCAGATAGTATGATTTGTGCCGGATTCGATGAGGGGGGTAAAGACTCTTGTCAGGGGGACAGTGGCGGCCCTCTGATCGTCAATCGTGATAGCCGTTGGATCCAGGTTGGTGTCGTTAGCTGGGGAGAGGGGTGTGCTTATGAATTCAAACCCGGTGTATATGCTGATGTTGCTGCTTTAAATGAGTGGGTGATTCGAAATCAGCAGTACGTAGGGTTCCAAGCTGCTGATACTGTACTCGCAGACAAGCCAGATACTACAGTGTCAATTGCCTTAAAAAACAAGTCAGACCTTACAGTTGATATCGCAGCTATTCTGCTATCTGACGCGTCTGCCGGTGTGAGTATCGCATCTGAAAACTGTACTACTGCTGCGATTGAGCCAGGTCAGCAATGCGATGTATTGGTTTCTACATCGGACAGCATTAAAGAGGGGCAGTTTACCTTGAGCGCTGAGCTGGTAAACCAGGACGTATCGTCGCGCAGCCATACCTATAGCTACGAGAAGATCCCAGCCAGCCAGGTCGATATCAACGCACACATGTCTTCAGAGTCTTTCGTGCAATGGTACACAGGTGGTGACGCACCGTGGTTCATCAGTGAAGAGACTGCTGCGGACAATACGCAAACACCACTTCTGGTGAGTGGTGACATAACAGACGGGTCGGAAACCCCAGGGTTGAATGAGTCGTCACAGAAAACTATTTTGATGGCTGAAATCAATCATGATCTGGCTATGGGCATTGATTTCGAGTACCTGCTTTCATCGGAACTTGGCTATGACTTTTTCACTTTTTATATCAACGGTGAACAAGTGCTAAGACAGAGTGGTGAATCCAATTCGTATGAGTCAGCTTCATTTGAGTTGGGTAAAGGCTTAAATACTGTGATGTTTGAGTACTTCAAAGATGGCTCCGTCAGTGATGGTAATGATAATGTTGTGCTCAAAGCACTGAACATAAAAATGCGTGAAAATCTAAGCCCTGCTATCAAGCTTGCAGAGGCAGAACTCAGTGTAAGAAGTGGTATGGAGATTACCCTTGATGCAACTGGGACAAGCGATCCGGAAGGAAACAGTTATACGCTGGCCTGGACTGATATCAATGCACCTGAAACTGTATTGAGCACTGAAGAAGCGTTTAGTTTTGTAGCGCCGTTAGTCAATGAGACCGTAACTCAGGTATTTGAAGTCACTGCAACTGATGAGTACGGTGCAGTATCTAAACAACATGTTACTGTGACCATCGATGAAAACAAGCAACCAGTGATCAATGTCGCTGAGGCGAGCATTGAGGTTCGAGGTGGCTCTGAGTTTACACTAGATGCAAGTGCGACGACCGATCCTGAAGGCGATGCGTTGTCTTACACTTGGGTAAATCTTTCAAGCGATGACTCGGCATCCATTGCTGAGACAGCCATCATGAATTTGAAGGCGGGTGAAGAGCAGATTGGTCAAACTCTGGTGTATGAGTTCACAGCAGAAGATGAGTATGGTGCCAAATCGTCACAGTTGTTTACGGTAGCGATTGTTGAAAACAAAGCACCCCAGGTTACGTTGACAGCCAACTCAACTTTGGTTGCCGCGGGTCAAAATATTGAACTAAACGCATCGGCTTCTGTTGACCCGGAAGGTGATACGCTGACATACAGCTGGGAACAGGTATCCGGGACCAGTGTGAATGTTTCTGGTAGTGATGCACAATTAAGTGTAACAGCACCTGATATCACTCAGAGTGAGGTGCTGGAATTTGCCGTTACAGTAACTGACTCTTTTGGCTTATCGTCAACTGAGACCATTAAAGTTGCTGTAGAAAAGTCTGCCAGTAGCAATAATGTAACCGCAGAACAGCCTAAAAAGGACAGCGGTTCTTTTGGTTCCTTTGCCTTGTTGCTGATGTCTTTGGCGTTGTTTACTCGTCGTATTAAGAAGTAACCAACCCTGAGATTTTTTAGAGGCATTACAATTGTTTAAACATGCAAAAATACCGTCACTATCAATGTAGTGGCGGTATTTTTTGATCATATCAGCCCGTTCTGCTTTATCGGCGCCAAGGGCGGGTGGATAAAGGTAAATCAGTGCGATCCGATTAGTCGGTTGTCTGGCAGTTCTTAACCCTGCGCACGCTTTGTAATGCTCGGTAAAGTCTTTGTTTGTCCTTGCCTGTTAAGTTATCGGTGACTAGCACAGCATTAAAAACAGGCTCCAGTTCCGGGGTTAAGTTGCCATGTTTTGCCAGGTGACTGGTCAGTGTTTCGAGTATGGCTGAGCCGAGATGATTCAGGCTATGTCTTAATTTGGTGAGATCGGCCGTTTTGTTGGGCACGCCTTCAGCCAGCCATTGTGCGCGATATCGATATTGAATCGCCTTGGCCGCATCCATCTGTGCCTGAAAAAATGCCTTCACACTATTTGTATCCAGGCATTGCTGTCTGGCTTGTTCCAGCGCTTGTGAGAGCACTACAACTTCACGGGATAAGTCTTCAATGGGTTTGTGCTTGTTGGCTTTAAATAGCGCCACAGACTGCATTTGAGCAAGGCGCTTATCAATTAACGAAAACACAGATTTACCGGAGTCCGCTCTTGCTTTTATTTGTGTTTGAGCATGAACCACGACCTGTTTTAGTGCTGCGCGTGCTTCGTCCACGTTGACTTTGTGAGGCCGTTTTTCCAACTTCATTAAGCCAAATAAGGTTTGGTTATCTGCGTTATCCTGAATGCCCACTTCACGCAATGTCAGCTTAGGAAACACTGCTTTGAGTGCACAACTGCCGATTGCAACTGTGTTTTGATTAAATTTTCCATCAGCGAGTAGGCGAGCCGCTTCGTTGGTGCCCTTTGGCACAGGTTTGGTTTTTATCTGATGCACACTGAGCCACCGGTTGATCTGTTTCAGAGCTGCCGGGTGAGAGGCTGCATGCGTGATTTTACTGGTGTTGTTTAATCCGAATACACACATTTCGATGGGCATATGCACAGACGCTTTGAGTTCAATGACCCGATAGTTGCGCATTGCATTCACAATGGCCGGGACCAGTTGCCCTTCGATGGTGGAGTTGGCCAGTGCGCTGAAAGCCCACGCATTATTTTCAGCAGCTGTTGCGTAAGTATTATCAGGCGTGCCCGAGTAAAGGCGTTGAAAGGTCTCTGCGTTACGGTCTGCCAGCAAGTCGAGAGCTGCGTGATTAAAACTTCCAGGCCCAGCTTGTACGTATACTGGGGCTGCCTCGGCTATGACTGCCGACAGTAAAACAGATGAAGCAAGTAAGTGAGATAAAAGGCGCAATTGTAAAGGTTTCCAAAGATATATCAGACAACAGGCATGCTAGCAAAATTGCAACTGCCTGTCTCAATAAGAGAGGGTTTTAGACTGTGCTTAGCATTTTATAAATCAGCAGGTGTGAGACATGGTGGTCGGCGTTAATCTGTACTGAGACCCGTCGGGTGTGCTTTAATTTAAAGGTGACTTTTAACATCCTGACTTTTGCAGATCAGTTATCTGCCTGAATGGTACAAGGGCCGGGATTACGCCGGCGCTTTTGTCTTATTCTTACTCGCACTCAAGCTTTGTGCCTCCACAGTACTATGGAGAGGCGTTTGGATTAAGCTGCTCGTCAATGAGGTATAACAACAGCATGGCTTTATGCCATTGCTGGGTTAGCTGCCACATATCGGACAAACCATTAATATTGCGGACCATATTGTCAATTGGCAAAGTAGCGTTGGTGCCGGCAAGGATCAAATCGTCTTTGACGTCGTCGTGTAGTTGTTGCAGTGCTCTGAGAGCGGCCTTAAACGATTCTGTGTTCATTGATGGTGTTTCTAAGCTGGTCCTCATAAAGTGGCCTAGCTGAGACTGGTATTCTTCGAGCTGAGCATGCAGTTCAGGATGTTCGGCTAATGCTTTTTGTGGTTGTAGCTGAGCGAGCTTTTCAACACAATGGCAGCAGGTAAACAGGTAGTGTTCAATGCGCATTAATTTTGCCAGCAAACCCGTGGTTTCTTCAGACAGAGCTGATTGCTCAACAGTAACAATGAAATTAGTAATGTGCTGGCATAACATCTGGATGGTATGTATTTCCTGCTCTATGGCCAGGCTATCGAGAGGTTGCTGGGATTTTTCGTATTGTGCCAGCAGTTTATCGGCAACTAACTTAGTTTCGAGCAGCACTGCATTGGTTGCCAGTGCCGGGGTCTGGGCAATGTTTCCATCCAAAAAGCGTGGCCGGGAGGCAGTTTCCTCGGCACTACAAAAGCGTTTCATCAAAAAACCAGCCAAGCGATTGTTGAGTGGAAAAATGAGCATCACGCCTAACACGTTAAACAGGGTATGAAATAGTGCCAGAGACAGTGCAGGGTTGGCTGTCAGGTTAAAAAAGCTGGTGAGCTGGGTTATCAGGTAAAATAGTACGGGCAATATTGCAAAGGCGACAAGTGCCGTGAGTGCATTAAAAACGACTTGAGCCGCAGCCACGCGCTTGGCATTAGAAGTGGCGCCAATAGCTGCCAGTACAGAGGTTGAGGTAGTACCAATGTTCGCACCTATGATCATGGCTCCAGCCGCATAGAGACCTATCATGCCGCTGGCTGCTGCCGTGATAGTGAGCGCAATGGAGGCGCTGGACGACTGTGTAAGTGTGGTCATGACAATACCGACCAGTAGAAATGTCAGCATACCGGTCAGACCCTGAGCAGTGAACTGGCTTAGGTCAAACCTTGTGACGACATGTTCAAATGCGCCTTTAAGTATATCTATGCCAATGAAAAACAAGCCAAAGCCGACCAGTGCGAGCCCTGCGGATGCGAGCCGGGTTTGTGGTCGAAGCAGTTTCATCAACGCGCCTAAACCAATTAGAGGTAACGCAATGGCTTGAATATTGAACTTAAAGCCCACTGCGGCAACCAGCCAACCAGTGACGGAGGTGCCAACATTGGCACCATAAACTATGCCCAGTGCCTGATGCATGGTTATGAGGCCGGCATTAACGAAACCCAGCGACGCCACGGTGACTGCACTGGAAGATTGGACCAGCGCGGTCATACAAAAACCTGAAGCGATGCCCCGCTGCGGGGTTTTAGTCCAGGTCGCCAGTACTTTACGTAGCGAACTTCCCGCAGCGAGTTTCAGGCCGTCGGTCATCATTCCGATGGCAACCAGGAAAATCCCCAGGCCGCCAAGCAAACTACCTAATAACTGAAATGTCTCTGCCATTGTTTGCCCCATTTTATTGGGCAAACATCACAGAAATAAGCAGCTTGCCCGTATCACTTAACTGTCATAAAAGTATCAAGTTTCGCAAAACGGCGGTTGTTTGAGGTCAACTTTTGCCACAGTCACAGGTTTACAAAGATATAAATAGTATTGCCTGCAAGTCAGAGGTTAGCAAGAAAGGGCTAATTTTCAGTTGTTTGGAAACCATTCTATAGCTGTTTCTGTAAAGTGTGACTTGTGTCGCACTTTTTTAACTGTTAAAGTGCGACAAGTGTCACATCAAAAGAATAATAGAGATGAAACCCAACACCACCGAACTAGAGATCCTCAAGCTACTGTGGCAACAGGAGCCACGTACTGCAAAAGAGATTCACGACGCCATCGCTGATCGTTTCAACTGGTCATATTCTTCAACACGTAAAACACTTGAGCGCATGGGCGATAAGGGCTTGTTGAGCATTGGTGAGCAAGGCAATAAAAAGTCGTACACCGCGAAGGTTGAGAAAGTACCCACTTTGGCCGCTTACGCTCAGGAATTTGCTAAAAATGTACTGGAACTGGATGGCCCATTACCAGTTGCTATGTTTGCTGACAGTCGTTTGATTGAATCACAGGAGCTGGAAGAGCTCGAGCACTTGCTGGAATCATTATCTGAGCAGGATAAGCGGGGCTAATAAAATGAGTTTGGCAACGTTACTTTCTCTTCTTCTCTCGGTACTGGTGTGGTGCCTCGTATGTGGTGCCTTGGTGCAGGTGGGTCGCTTTCTGAGTCGTCACCACCCGCTCGCCCCCGGCCTATGGTGGGCATTGTTAGTGCTCAGTTTTGTGCCTTTTGCACCGCTCCCTGAGATGACGCTGGATGAAGTGATCCCGACGGTGTTGTATGACTTTAGTGAGCAGGCGGGAAAGCTGCAGTTAAGCACTGAGATAATGCTGACGACTGAGAACCAATGGAGCGGTTTGTGGATATTTATCGCGCTGATATTCGTGATGGTACTGCAAAGCATTCGTAAGGGGATGTGTTTACTCAACAAGCTTGCCAGCCTGCGCGCTTTAATGAGCAGTGCCGAGCCGCTCCAGGCAGACCTTAGTGCGTCTTTTTCATCGCTTACTCAGATCAAAGGCCGTCAAGTGCCCGTATACGTGCTACCTCTGAATTGTACGGCGTTTGCTATGGGGGTTAAAAAGCCGACTATCGTGATGCCGCAATACTTTGCGACTTTACCTGAATATAAACAGAGGACTCTGCTGCTGCATGAAGTAACGCATCTGGCTCACAGAGATCATATTGCCCTTATGGTATGGCAAGTACTCAATTGCCTGTTCTGGTTTAACCCAGCTATTGCGAGGATGGAAGCAGCGTTCATTAATGCCATGGAGGCACGCTGTGATGCGCAAACCATAGGACGTTACGGCATTGATCGGCAACAGTACGCAGCCACTTTACTGGATGCCCTGAAGCACAGCACACTAAACAAGACACCCAATGCAGTCGCCGGGTTTGCATCGCAGGCATTATCCCTGGCTGATTATAAAAGTCGCCTGGTGCAAATCATGAAGCCAGTGAAAACGCGGCATCGTTTTGTCACACTTAATATACTGGCGATCGCCATGTTTAGCGCTTTCGTCTCTTTCCAGGTGAGACCCTTATTAAGTCCTCAGACACCTAACTGGCAACTACCAATGAATGATTACAAGATCAGTTCTCACTTTGGTCACGTATGGGCCTTTCGTAATCACAAACCTCACGGTGGGCTTGACATGGTTGCAGCAAAAGGCACGCCTCTTGGCGCGATGGCAACGGGAAAAGTGCTGGTGGCCGATGAGATAACCCTGGCAAAAAATTATGGTAAAACGGTACTGATCCAGCACAGCAATGGTTACCAGAGTTTATATGCCCATCTGGATAGTATTGCTGTGTCACAAGGTGACTGGGTATCTGCTGGAGAGGTCATCGGCACTTTAGGTGACAGTGGCCGGGTGACCGGGGCTCATCTACATCTGGAGATCCTGGCTGACGGAAAACGCCTTGATCCGCTGAGTATTTTTCCAAAGGACTAAATTATGAAATACCATTTGATGATCGCCATACCTCTGGGCATGGTGTTAAGCACCCTTGTGTCTGATTTACCTGAACAGGCCTTTGAGCAATGTGATAATGTGGATACGTCAGTTGTCGCTGAACAGAAGCCTAATGTGAACCAGAACAATGGCAAATCGGTGTTGGCTCAGCAACCTGCCGCCGCTCAGTCACCCGCTGCGCCTGAGCATTCACCAAACACTGAGCACAAGATCCTGACGCTGTCAGCGGGCCAGTCTTTCACTGCTTTGCTGAAACCTTATGGTGTGAGCGAACGGCAGGTGTTTAGTTTACAGAAGTTAATGGCACCTGAGGTGAACCTGAGTCAGCTACCGGTTGGGCAAAAGATAAAAATTGATATCACAAAAGGCAAACTGAGCTCTATTACCCTGGCAACCGGATTCGCGCAGCGCCTGAATGTGTCGATGACGGGCCAGTGGCACAAGCGTCTCTATCAACTGGACACTCGTCAGGCCCAGTCTGTCCATGATGTCGCAATCACACAAAGCTTATATGAGTCACTGGTTGAGGATTCTGTGCCATTGGATGTGATCAATCAGACCATCACGGTGTTTTCACACTTTGTGGATTTTCAGCGCGAAATACATCAGGGCGATGCATTAACTATGATGTACGACAAAGCTATTTTATCGGTGAAGGATGGCCTGCAACAGCAGCTTGAAAAAGCGGGCCAGCTAAAGTTCGCCAGGTTGCAAAATCAGGGAGAGGATCTGGCTGTATACCACCATCACACTGAGGGCGGGCAAAGCGGCTTTTACTTTGCTGATGGTCGCCCGGCACAAAGCTTTTTACTTAAAACTCCGTTAAATGGCGCGCGATTATCGTCAACTTTTGGTAGTCGTAAACATCCTATTTTGGGATACACCCGTTTGCATGCCGGGCTTGATTTCGGCGCACCTGTTGGTACACCTATCTTTGCTGCCGGTAACGGGACTATTAAAAAAGCAGGGTGGGGAGGTGGCTTCGGCAATCGGGTTGTGATCCGCCATGCGAATGGCTATGACACGCTGTATGCACACCTTAATGGGTTTGCAAAGGGAGTGAAACCAGGCACCCGTGTCAGACAGGGGGAGGTAATTGGCTATTTGGGTAACACAGGATTGTCTCAGGCGCGTCATTTACACTATGAAGTGCACAGGCATGGCAAACCCATTAATCCATTATCCCTGAGGCAGGTAAAACAGCAACGTCTTGACGGCAGTCAGCTGGCTGATCTCCAGCAGAGTATCGCGCGTGTACATCAAAATCCACTGCTAAATCAGTACGTTTCGGCCATGCCGGTAGCTGATAAGTTGTAACTTTGGATGGGAGATATGAACAGTAGAGCCTGTTTATGCTCTACTGTTCAAAAATCAGCGAGCTGGCTACTCAACCACGTAATGACGGTTGTTTAGCTCTAGTCTGAGTACATTATTGTTCAGATAAGAGTAGGTCATCGGGCGATTAGCTGCATCAACCTGACCCTGGTTTTCGATGGTATTTTCTTTGATCAAGTTAGGGGTAGCCGTATTCGTTGCATAAAGCTTAATCCCGTAACTAAGTGGGTGCACAATGAGGTTTTCACTATATTCATGGGCATCGCCACCAGATACCGTGTTGTCTTGCTGCGCTGGATTACGGGCAAAAATACCGTTTTCCCCTGCGTATAGAATATGGTTATTATGAATCTTCAAACCGTCGCCATCTAGCATCATGCCATTGCCGCCACTACGATAGATTAGGTTGTCTGATACTGTCACATGATCACCGCCAACCTGAATACCAGTGTTCTGATATTTAGGATCGAAGGGACTTACGCCAGTGCGGTAGATTTTGTTGTTGCGGATCGTTGCATCCCCAGCCACTGAGTTAAGCTGGATGCCATCGGCACCAATGTTCTCCAGGGTGTTGTTGTAAATATCCACGTCAGTCAGCTTATGCGGATATACCGTTGTTGCGACACCATCACACTCCAGCTTGCGGCTCTTCCCTGTGTAGCCGATGTACATGCCTTCGCCTGTTTCTGTGTCGTGAATGTAGTTGTGGTGAACGCTGAGTCCACGCATTGTGAAGTTTTCCTGCCAGGTGGCCGGATCGCAGGTTGGATCTGTTTTAATCAGCAAGCCTGCAAACCGCGCGCGGTAGATCTCTAGATTATCAATCTCAATGTACTCGCTTAGCCCACCAATGCCTACTGTGCCGCCAAGACGCATACCATAGCCAGCTTCATCACGGCTGCCGGTAATGCGCAATTGAGAGGATTTCTCCACGGCAATGCTGTACTCGTAAGGTGTAGTTGTAACCGTGCCATTTTCGTTGCGGATCACGACCGGGTTACCTGCTTCACCGTGCACATTGCGAATACGCAGCGGACCACGTTCCCCGGCTGCCAGGCAGATGGTGTCACCAGCAACCACTGCCAGCGCGTCGCCATCGATCAAATGATGGCTTGAAGGGATCACAATGTCGCATTGAGAGGCCAGGGCCTGAGGAATAGCACATAACGCCATCGCGCCAGAGATTAGAGTTAACGTGAGGGTTTTCGTGTCTTTCATTGCTTCTTCCTTATTGAAGTCGTCGTTACACTTATTTTGTTCAACAAAGATACCACAGCAGGATGCGTTAATATCCTGCCTGTTTGGGGGGGCGCTGCTGCTTACATGGTTAAAGATGGGGTCATACAGCACCTGAGTCACAGGCAGGTGCTGACACATTTGTTGCCATCGACAGCATTCCACACTTCAATGCAGGCAAGGTTATCAAGCTGACGGGTATCATTCGTCAAAACGCATTGTGCTATTAAATGAAATACTTGTCTATTATTTAGGTAATATTTTGTTACTCGTTTTGAATGATGTTGTTAAGTATGGCCAGCTCGTTATTGGTATTGATCTGAACCCAGAGCGGGAAGTGATCGCTCAGCTCATAGGTCCATTTACTCTCAGGGATGCCGGTGTCATCGAATAACGCTGCCATCAGACCATTGGCGGCAAAGTCAATTACACCGCCCTGGTCGGCGTAACTAAACGCATGTCTGGCACGATGCAGAATTTGGTCATAGCGTTTATTACCGGCACTTGCTGCAGTGTCATTGATGTCTGCCAGCGCCACTGGCATCTGTAATCCGCTTGACTGGGTGAGCGCCTGGTAATAGCGATCACCAATTCGGGGAATGTTGAAATCTCCCACTACAATGAGATCTTCATCAAATACCGTGTCAGCGTTGTCTACCCAGCGGCTTTTTATCCAGTCGCCAAAACTGGCCAGCTCCTGTTCGCGACCCGGGCGGGTGCCCCAACGGGCATGCATGGCCAGCATCATGAAATCAAAACTGCCAGCTTTGAATGAGGCCATATAGGGGGCACGCCACCAGGATTGCTCGCTGACGTACTGGTCACCTACTTTTTGCCTGTCGGGCTGCGCTTCTGCGGCGAGGCCGGTAAACTGGACCATGCGCTTGTCATATACAAAGGCGGTGCGTTCCCAGTTGCCGCCAAAGTCACTCTGCCAGTCACTGATCACAAATTGCCAGTTCGGGCCCAGCATATGCATCACGCGTTTGAAATCGGTTAAATCATCTCTGAGCTCGGTAATGGCAATGAGATCAAACTGGTAAAGAATACGCGTGATCAGAGCAATGGCCAGCTCACTGCGGCTGCGTTTGCCAAAGTCGCGGATATTCCAGGTGGCAATATTCAGGGTTTCATCCAGCATTGAGGGGGGAATATGGCTATCTTCAATGCGCTCTACAAGTAATTTTAGTTTTTTGGCTGTGGCTTTTGAAAGGTGTGTCAGTTCCATGGGTTACCTTGAACGGTGATGAATAGATTCATAAAGCTAGACCAATTTGTAATAAATACCAGTGGCTTACTGTGTCAGCCATATTTTTAATAGCAGGTTTGTGCAACAATGGTAAACTGAATAAAATCACATATCTCAGGAAAGAGAATGAAAAAAAGACTACTACTGCTTCCAGCAATGATGTTACTTGGTGCCTGCTCAGACAGTGAAGTGGGCGATGTATCTCTTGGTCTGTTTACATTGAAGGACATCAAGTTGCATTCAATGACGGATCCGATTGTCACAGGCGTAACGTGTCATGTTGCCAGCATTGAGGCCGATCTTAGTTTGTCAGATCCCAGCGACAGCTCTATTGCCTGTCGTCAGACCGGAGAAATCACGCCTCAAATGATAGCCCAGATAGACAAAAGCAAGTCTGGCGAAGTGGTGTTCAAACAGTCAAAAAGTGTGTTTTTCAAAGCCATGAAGGTCAGGCGTATTTATGATTCCGAACATCAGACCTTGATGTACCTCTCTTATACCACTAAAGAAACCTCGGGTAGCTTTAAACATAGTTTGTCGACGGTGCCTTTATGGGGCACGCAGGCTTATTCTGAGAAAGCCATTAACCCCTAGAGTCACTACGCCATGACTGGGCAGGTGGTCGTGTTGGTGATTAACAAAGTGTTACCTGAGTACCTTGCTTGCCTATGTCGGTCTGTATAAACTGATGCGTTTTCGTGCCAAAAGAAGCCTGATAGCTCTACAAGCTGTTCAGGGAAGAGCAAAAAGTTGAGTATTATGAAGCAGCTATACATCATATTCGCCATCGTTCTGATGGTTTGGTTTAATCCTGTCCAGGCACTCGGTGAGCGTCCTGATGTGACTATTTCGTCTGCCCCAGGTTGGGTTACTAAGCAGCCATTAACGGCATTACCTGAAAGCCTGCGTAAGCCGCTTCATTATCGACTGGTTGACAGTCAGGTGAGTGACAATGCAGAGCAGACGTCCTTTTCTCATAACCGCTATGTGTTTACCGATGCTGCCGGCGTTCAGGAAGGCAGTACTGTCAGAGTGCGGTTCAATCCAGCGTATGAAAAACTGGTATTTCACAATGTCACTGTCTTTCGCGATGGCACAGCGATTTATCAGTTAACCCCGCAGGATATTAAAGTGATCAACGCGGAAGATGACCAGCAAAATAATATGTATCTGGGTTTGTTTGATGCCCTGATCTTGCTTCAGGATATCCGCGTCGGTGACGAACTTGACTACAGCTACAGTTTGTCCGGCAAAAACCCGGTATTGGGTGATCGTTTCAGCTACTTTGATAACCTTGGCTGGGGCGTTGCGGTCGATCTGTTGACCTTTAAGCTCACCTTACCAGATGATAAACAAGTAGCGCACAAAGTATTCGGTAACCCTAATGCCGAGGTGCAACACCAGAAAAGCGATGGTACGCAAACCTTTACGGTTCGTGTCGAAAACAGCGTAGCTCATACCGTTGAAAACGAACTACCTGGCTGGTTCAGCCCTTTTCCTTATATTCAGTTCACTGAGTTTAATTCCTGGCTGGAAGTGCAGGACTGGGCGGCGCAATTGTTTCAGGTAAACACTGAACATAGCCCTGAACTTAAGGCCTATATCGCTGAACTTAAAGCATTGCCAAAGCACCAGGCAATTGAGCAAGCGATCACCTTTGTACAGGATGAAATCCGTTATCTGGGCCTTGAGCTGGGTGTCAATTCGCATCAACCTAACATGCCTCACCAGGTATTTGAGAAACGCTTTGGTGACTGTAAAGATAAAACGCTGCTACTGAATACTTTGCTGCGTGAGCTAGATATAGATGCCCAACCTGCCTTGGTGTCGACGGATAAACGTGCCCATATTAGTGAGTATTTGCCAACGCACAGCGCCTTTAACCATGTCATTACTCACTTTACATTGGATGGTGAGACATTCTGGGTTGATCCGACGATTAACTATCAGGGCAGCAGATTGTCTAGTTTGTATCAACCTGATTATGGCAGCGCTTTGCTGGTGGATAGCCAGTCAGGCGCTCTGACCACAGTAACCGTAAAATCGGCACGCCATGGTATTGATATTAATGAGATGATTATCGCCCCTGATTATGTGTCGCCCGTACAATGGCGGATTGAGTCACAGTATTATGGCTGGCAGGCTGAACGATTGCGATATCAACTGGCCTCTTCAGAAAAAAAGGTGTTTCAGGATCATTCGCTAAACTATTATGCGCAATTTTATCCCGGCGTACAGGTTAAAGCACCGATTAGCTTTGCGGATAATCGCCAGGACAACGTGATCACTGTGGTGGAATCTTACTGGGTGCCTGATTTCTGGCAACCACTTGAAGATGGGGCTGCTGAATTCTACCTTGCCGCAGGGAATGTCAGCCAATACGTTAAATTACCTCAAACCGTACGCCGTAAGCAGCCACTGGCCAAAGTATATCCACTGTCTTTGTCTCAGCGTGTCACCTTGCTCATGCCGTCAGATATTGACTTCAGTGCGCTGGCCTATCAAAAATCCTTTGCCGATCCTTATGTGCGAATCGATAGTGCCATGGAGTATGACCGCCGCCGAGTGACTTTTCACGCTCAGTATGAGGCCCTTCAGGAGTCCGTGCCGGTTGAGGCGGTGCCTGCGCACCTAAGTAAGCTTAAACAGGCCAACAAGTATAGTGGTTTTGGCGGCACAGTCAGCGAAGTGACGACTAACCCTCACTACACCTTATTTAAGGATTTTGTTAAGCAACTTGAGAACAAAACTAAGATGAAATTTGTCGGAGAATCACTATGAAGCGCATATTAAGTCTGCTGGTTTTAATCTTGGTTGTGTCTGGGTGTGCGTCCACCAAAAAAACCGCTTTTATTGAATCGTCAGCATCGGTTTATGAAGCGAACAAAAAGGTGGAGTATGTGCTGAATAACCCCAACGAAAATGCATTTTTAGAACTCATCGACCGAGATGCAAGTGAAACTTATGTAAAAAATGAACTGGGAATAGACGACCCCAAGTTTGCGTTGAAAAGTGCCTTTGTCTCAGCCGGGGCGATGATGGGCTTGTCTTCATTTGACCACATTTTCTATACCCACAGTCGTGAGCAAGGTGACTACTGGCTTAGCCAGTATATCTTCTCGCATGACAACGGTACCTTTGCGCTGGTGGATATTACCCTCACAAAACAAGGCTATAAATTGGTTGATGTGAACAACCGAAGCTATCGCTCCAGCGTAGTGCGCTTTTTCGCGCAATATGATCAGCAGATTGAAGCGGCCGGACACGAAGAAGTGGTAACAGCGATCACGGATCTTATGGAGAAAAAAGAATCGCAGTTGGCGCTGGAAAAGTACCAACAATTGCCCTCAGAGCTAAAATCATTGCCCATTGTCCATGAAACCTTATTTCGCTCTATAGAAACCTGTGATGGTAAGCAGCATCAGGAATTATGCAAAACCTTGCTTCAGGAGGGGAATCAGGCTTATCAGGGCTTATTTGAAGCAAATCTGTATCGCACTATGGGGCAATATGAGCAGGCACTAACTAAATTTGAACAGCTGCCTGAGGATATACGTTTCAGCCCGCCAATTTTGATGGAAAAAGCTATGGTGCTGGCTCAACTTGGACAGAAACGCGAAGCGTTTGGTATCGCTTTAGATGCCTTGTATCGTAATGCTTCAGGCGCGTATGGTTATCTGATCATGTTACAGGTTGCGTTCATCACTGGTGAACACGATGCTGCAGTTGAGCTACTGACTTTTATGAAAGACATCTTTGAGATTCAGTTTTCTGAACAAGAGCTGGCAGATATCAGTAACAGTGAGAATTTCCTGAATTCAACGCAGTATGCGCAGTTTAAACACTCTTATCTATAACACCAGGATGTAAACTATGTGGATAAAAAATACCGTGCTGGAAGGGCAGTATATTCGGTTAGAATCGCTGTCTATTGAGCATGTTGAGGAGTTGCAGGAAGCTGTGCAGGATGGCGAAAGCTGGAAACTCTGGTATGCCAGCGTGCCCGCTCCGGAGCAAATGCAAGGGTATGTCGAAAAGGCACTGAGTAAGGTGGGTGAAGATCAGATAACCTTTGTTGTCAGGTCTATTGCCAGTGGCCATATTGTGGGAACCACACGCTACTACGACATTAAACCTGAGCACAAACGCGCTTCGATTGGGTATACCTGGTATAGCGCTGCAGTGCGTCGTACGCCGGTTAATACCGAGGCAAAATTACTGTTAATGGAAAATTTGTTTGAGCAGTGTGGGGCACTCTCTTTGGAGTTCAAAACGCACTTTTTCAATCATGCTTCAAGGCAGGCCATTGAGCGTCTTGGCGCTAAACTGGATGGGGTGCTCAGAAGCCATCAGATTCTGGCTGATGGCTCTATCCGTGACACGGCAGTGTATTCCATTTTGGCCAGCGAATGGCCTGCAGTGCGCAATCACCTTAAAGCAAAACTCACAGCCCGTTAAAACGGGCTGTGCAGCTCTAACCTGTGCTCACCAATCTTAATGTCTTTGAACCTGGGTTCAACAATCTCAAAGTTGTCAGTTTTAAGCGCTTCCAGCAGATCTTTTGATTGTGCTCCATAAACTTTTTGGTCCATGTAGCCAGATTGCCAGCCCTGCACGCCATCAATAACACCCAGATAAAACACCCTTAATTCCACCCGATGCTGAGTATTAGCAATAAACAGATATTCTGCCTCAGGTGTATTGTCCAGCTGAATGGGTCGTAACATAAGTTCAGTCGCGTCATTGAACAAATGCGTGTTGTGTCTGGCGAATACTTCCAGTGCAGTCACTAGCTCCTGGGGCAATGCCTGTTTCTGTGCATCTGGCATGTCAATCAGGTCTAATAAGGTTTGTGTCGTCAGGGGCTTAGTTTCCAGGGTCAACGCGGTGTGGATCCGACGCTTTAGTTGCTCGTCATCTATGTTATTTTGCAGTGATTCGAGTGCTGTTAGTCCTTTTCGGCCCAGCTCGTTTACCAGGTAACGAGGGTCAAAATCAGCTGGCTGAGTGATCCCTGCGATGAGGCGGTCTATCTGAGAATTGACACTCATGCCACGAAAGTCAAGCAAGGGCGTTTGGGTGGCAATCAGCAGTCCAAGCAAACTTAAAGTGACCGGTCGGTTTACTGTGCTCAATCTGGTATACCAGGTGGCTTTGTGGGTGATCAACTGCCACACATAGCCCACGCAAACTGTCATGCTGACTGAGGCAATGAGCACGGCCCACAAGCGGGCCAGGCTGAGGCCGTATTGCTCTATTCTGAGGCATAGTCCCCAGCCGCTGAGTGCAAGATAGCAGGGGAGCAGGAGCAGCCCGAGTGCAATGAAATGGCGATACCAGGGACGCTGAGTCAATGCTTCACCCGACAGGTTAAGGCACAAGACGATGGCACCAACTAACACAAAGATAAGGCTGCTGCCGCCATTTTGCCAAAGTGTATCCAGCTCGCTGAACAAAACCGCCACGAAAAACAGCATGGCCACAGCGATCAGTACGGGTAACAACAGGGTGGCAAAGTTACGGCATATGGCAAACAACTGATTCGCCAGATTACTTCGGCTGCGTGCCTGGATAACGCCAATAGCCTGGCTTAATGTGATGGCCGGGTAATAAAACCAGGGCTCAGAAAACAGATCGGTGAAAAAACTGATTTCGATGACTTCGAACAAACTGGCCCATAGCATCAACAGCATAAGCACAGATAAAGTAAATAGCTGTGCGGCTGCAAACACCAACAGAAAACGCCCCATGGCCTGGCTCAGCAGATCATAGCTGGGCAACCAGCGCTTCCGGCTGTTCTGGGTAAGCCATGGAATAAGCAATACTGAAGCCAGGAAGATTATCAGCGGATACGGCCACACTTGTGATGGTATGGGTGCGCGCTCGGGAAGTAACTGGTTGCCCACATAAAAGCCACACAGCGTGAATAGCAGCGCATATATTCCCAGTTGAATATAAAAAGGTCTGTTGAGTTGGGTGAAGCTCGAAAAAATGAGTGTAGAAGGCAGAAAGATCACCAACGAATAGGCGGCAAACAGCCAGTGTGGTGATTGGCCCGGCCAAAATGCGAAGTCAACAGATTGATGCAGGATGATCAGGAAAAAGCTCTGCAGCAGAGCGACCAGCAGCAGTTTACGGCTTGTCAGTAATGGCTCCATATATGTCTCACTATATCAATTCCTTGTTCCTGTCATTTAAACTTAACAGTGCTGAAAAGCAAGTAAATAATGATGAGAGTGGTGCTAAAATCTAGTAAAGTGCAACAAAGGATTTGACATAATATGTCGTAATGTGGCAGATTGATTGTGTGGTAAAGAGAGCTTCAGAGCTTTTTTATAGCGTGGTTTATCACCGCATCATGTTAACTTAAAGGGGGTGAAGAAATCTTCCCATCGCACATTATACCCAACTCGTAATAACTCGGGCTGGGGTAAATCCAATCACACTTGTCAGGTTTGCTGTGGGTTGTATTTACGTTTATTTACCATGCAGGCGCTCAACTTGGTGTTTTGTTCATGAATACCACGCTATGCTTCTTTTGTTATTAAAAATGCAATAATCAACCGTGTAAGGAGGAAATATGGACTTTTTAAACACGGCTTTCACTTTTCCTACGGTGATCTACTCTACATTATTACTGATTGTATTGCTGTTCTGGCTGATCTCATTGGCTGGATTTGCTGACCCCGATATGCTTGATGGTGATGCGGATATCGAAGCTGAAGGAGGCGCGGAAGGTGGTTCCTTATGGCAAATGGGCTTTGGCGGCGTGCCTTTGACTGTTTCCATCAGCTTAATCGTTGCACTGAGCTGGGTAGTCAGTTACTACGCACAGAAATTATTTGCCTACTTGCTCGGCGATGGCGTCATGTTTTACTTGATTGGCAGCGCATTTATGCTGGGGAGTCTGGTTGTGGCATTGCCTCTGGCAGCAGCGTTAGTCAGGCCGTTACGTGGGGTATTCGACAGCCAGCAGACCAGCAGTAAAGATGCGCTGGTCGGACTGGAATGTGTGATTGCCACCGGAAAAGTCACCACTACATTTGGCCAGGCACGCGTTTCCCATGAGGGCACCGAGCAATTGATCGAAGTCAGATGTGATGAAGAAAATACGTTTACTCAGGGTGATAAAGCACTGCTGATTGAACACAACGCAACAACTCATAGTTACACAATCGTCACCAACCCCTGGTGATGGCTCAACTTTAAAAACGGCGCCGGATAAGCGCCCGGGAATAACTTATAAAACTTATCAGGAAGAGATATGGAATTTTTAAATAACCTTGGACCTGTTTTGACTATCGTCGGTACAGCGGTTGTCGTCATTTTTGCCGTCATTTTATTGATTGGCAAATTCTATCGAAAAGTGGAGCAAGGCCACGCGCTGATCATCAATAAAATGAAAAATGAACCCGATGTGACCACCACAGGCGGCATTGTTTACCCGGTGATCCATAAGATGGAAGTCATGGACATTTCTACCAAGCGCATGGTGCTAGAACGCCGCGACAGCAGTGGCTTGATCTGTAAAGATAACATCCGTGCCGACATTGCCATTACCTTTTATATCCGCGTTAATGAAAATAAAGAAGACATACTGCGGGTAGCGAAGCAAGTCGGGTGTGCGCGTGCGTCTGAGCCAGAAACGCTGCAAGAGCTGTTTGAAGCCAAGTTCTCTGAAGCACTGAAAACCGTGGGTAAACAGATGCACTTCGAGGAGTTGTTCACGCACCGCAATGAGTTCCGCGACAAGATCAAAGAAGTGATTGGTCAGGACCTGTCGGGCTACACCTTAGAAGATGTCGCCATCGACTATCTGGAACAAACATCAATCCATAAGCTGGATGCGAGCAATATTCTCGATGCGGAAGGTATTCGCCGTATCACTGAAAAAACCGCAGCACAAAACGTTGAAACCAACCAATTAAAGTGTGACGAACAGGCTCAAATCGAGATCCAGAATCAGGCGGCGCTGGAAAAAACGCTGGAAATTGAGCGTCAGAAAGAAGACGCCATGGCGAAGCAAAAGCGTGAGATTGAAACCGTTCAGGCACGCGAAGAAGCCGAAGCTGAGCGCGTTAAGCAAGAAGAGCGTCTGAAGTCTGAAGAAGCGCGCCTCAAAGCCGATGAAGCAATTCAGATTGCAGAGCAAAACAGACAGCGTGAAGTGGATATCGCTGAGCAAAACCGTCTGCGCGTGCTGGCTATTGAAGAAGAAAAAGTGGCTCGTTCACGTGAAATCGAAGTGATTGAGCGTGAAAAAGAAACCGAAATCCTGCGTATCAATAAAGAAAAAGCGCTGGAAGTAGAACGTAAAGAGATAGCCGATGTGCAACGCGACCGTGTGGCTGTTGAGAAAACTGTGGCGGAAGAGCAGGAGCGCATCAAAGATGTGCAAACGCTGGCTGCTGCTGAACGTGACAAACAGGCCATAGTGATCCGCGCTCAGGCTGAAGCTGAAGAGGCCTTAGTCAAAGACATTGAAGCGGCTAAAGCACAAGAGCAGGCCGCTGACTTTAAAGCCCGTGAAATGGAAAAAATGGCTGAAGCTGAGCTGCGCATTGCCAATCAACAGGCTGAATCGAAGAAGATCCTGGCAGAAGCAACGCAGGTTGAGGCAGCTGCATCAGGTTTGGCAGAAGCTGACGTGATTAAGGCCAAAGCACAAGCTAATGCATTGCAGGGTGAAACAGACGCTAAAGTACTACAGCAGAAGATGGAGGCAGAAGCGCATGGTAAACGCGATATTGGCCTGGCAGATGCCGAAGTACAGACTGCCATGGCAGATGCCATGGAGAAACAGGGTGAAGCAGAAGCGATTAACCTTGAGCGCAGAATGTCAGCCGAAGCCAAAGGTCTGGAAGAGAAACTGCAGGCGCTTAACGCCATGGATAAAGACGCCCGCGACTATGAAGGCTTCACACTGCAACTGAACCAGCAAAAAGAACTGACACTGGCACAGCTGGAAGCAAACAAAGACATTGCTGCTCATCAGGCACAAGTGCTGGCTAAAGCACTGAGCGATGCAGACATCAACTTCATGGGTGGTGACGGTCAGTTCTTTAACCAGTTTATGAACGCCATCACACTGGGCAAATCCATCGATGGCCTGGTCAATGAAAGTCAGACTATGCAGACTGTGTTTAAAGATCACCTCAACGGTGAGCGTAACCTGATGGACGACCTGAAGGGCGTACTGGCGGGTGCAAATGCTTCATCAGAGACACTTAAGAACATCAATATGAGCAAGTTTTTCCAGCAGCTGAGCAACACGTCGGATGCTGAGAAACAACAATTGCTTAGCCTGTTGGGCAATTCACTGAACGGTAATTCAGCTAAAAACACAACAGAGGAATAAATCCCTGAAAAGGGGCATAGCCCCAATGTTTTTTGAGGTGCGTGGTGACAATTCGGTTTCACGCACCCGATATGATTACAGGAAAGTGATATGACTGAACCAACAAGTCAGGATACTGAGTCACACAGTGCACTGGAGCAGGGCTCTTATCAGCTAATAAAGCGCCGCTTGAGTAATTTCGGCAGCGAGCTGCGCACTCAGGTTGATATACTCAATGATCAACGCGTTGACGCCTTTGGCAGCACTGAGCTGAAGGTACAGGGTCGAGCCCGGGTTCGAACTGAGCACAATTGCATTCCCAGAGACATAGTGCTGATTGGTGATAAGCTGATCTTTGCGTACAACGTCTTTATGGGCCTGAAGCAAAGTACGCATGTCAGTGATGTATTCAGCGTACAAAAGCTGGTGTTGCAGGACGACCACTATGAAGTGGAGCCGTATCCGTCAGAGACCAAGTTTCTGACCGATGCCCGCTTTTTAAGGGACTTTGACGAGCTTTATACTTATTACAAAGAAACCCGCTTGCAGCATCTGTTTGTGCAAGGCGGCAAGCTGTTTGCGCTCTTTCAGATTGGCGACCGACTGAGTGATGTCAGGGTATTTCGCTGGCAAATTGCCGCGGATAATACGCTGGACTACATAGATAACCGCGGTGAACGAGATATTCAGGAGCACAGCGGCTTTGATTTTGAATGGACCAGGACAGATCGTGCCCAGCATGAGGAAGGCCGGCACCCGCACATTAATGTGCTCGACAAAGTGTTTGTCGAAACTGTCGGTGGTGACCTGACCATTAAGATTGAAAACAACACTGAAACTGGCGAAGGCATTTATAGCGAGCCGGTAGAAGACAGCAATCAGTCATTGGCAGACTGTGAGTTGTATTACGCACAGGTCGGTGAGCTGATCCTGCTGAAGGTCCAGCCTTATCGCGAAAAGCAGTGGCGTTACTTTGTTTATAATTGTCGTACTCAGCAGGTGCTCAGACAGGATGCCATCGGTCAGGCTTGTGTGCAGTTGCCTGAAGACCACGGCATCATTTTCCCGGGCGGCTATTATCTGCAATCCGGTCAGACGCGTTATTTTGAAGAAAAAATAGATGATTTGGAATTTCATCGTCAGCTAAAATCGCCAAACGGTGAAGACGTGCTGTATGTGTTTTACGAGCCTGCCGAAGGCCGTTATGCGCTGTTTGCTTACAATATCATCGAAAAGAATCTGCAAAACCCCATTTATTGTCATGGTTATGGCATTTATGAAGATGGCTTAACGCTGACCTTTAAAGCTGAGCAGGAAGAAGCCGAGCGGGTTCATCCTATTCAGATATGGCAAAGCCCCTTTTGTTCGGCACAGTTTGCCGCTAATGCACCTACACCGACCAGTGTATTCGGTCGCATAGGCAATCCGGACCTGGTCAGAGCCATCTCTGATCTATACAGCGTCTGTAAGGCTATTAGCGAGCAAAATCCCAGTGTTTTTCATTACGAAGATCTGATCTCTCATACCCGTGGGATACTTGATCGCTATCACTGGCTCGCGGAAGCTGATTTCAGCACCATTAATACGCAACTGCACGATATCTTTGAAACCTCCGAGCAGGTGCTGGATGAGTTTGAAAAGGTCAGCCAAATTCAGCAAAGTGCCAGACAGGCGGAAGCTGATATTGAGCAGGAAAGCCATCAGGTATTGCGTGAAGTGCGCCCCGACAGTTTTAAACAGGCCAGTGAGTTTGTCGCCAGCCTGGATGCGCTGAAACTGCTCAAAGGGAAAGTGATCAGCCTGGAGGAAGTGAAATACATCAACCTTGATGTACTCAGCGCTATCCAAAGCAACATTGATGAACAGACCCAAGTACTCAGTCATGCAACGGCGGCTTTTCTGCAACAGGATAAAGCGCTTGCTCCCTATCATGAGCAGTTGCGGGATATTAATGAGAAAAGTGAGCAAAGCGACAGTGTCACGGAACTTAAAGGCTACCTCGGTTCACTTGAAACACTGGGCGATGAGCTGGACCTGCTAAACCACACTATGCTGGACCTGGAAATTGAAGACAGCCGAGTCAGGACACAAATTCTTGAGGATGTGAGTGCGGTATATGCATTGGTTAACCGTGCCAAGGCAGCCGTTGAGATACGTCGCAAAAGCCTCGGTAGTGTTGAGGCTAAGGCTGAGTTTGCCGCGCGCTTTAAACTGTTCAGTCAGAGTATCACCAGTGCGCTGAGCGCTGCTAAAACCCCTGAGCAATGTGATGAGCAGTTATCGCGATTGCTGATCCAGCTTGAGGAGCTGGAGTCTCAGTTCAGTGAATACGATGAGTTTCTGGCTGAGATTCTGGCCAAACGAGATGACGTTTACGAAAGTTTTGAAGCGCATAAACAGCAGCTGATTGACGAGCGTCAGCGCCGGGCACTGAATCTGGCCACAGCTGCAGAGCGGATTTTACAGGGCGTGAGCCGACGTACTCAGAATTTTACTGAGCTGGATCAGATCAACGGTTATTTTGCTTCTGACCCTATGATCAGCAAGCTACGTAGCCTGACCCAGGAGCTGAAGGAACTTGGCGATGAAGTCAAAGCCGATGACATTGCAGCGAAACTCAAGGCCAGCAAAGATCAGGGGATCCGCTCGCTCAGAGACAAGCAAGATATCTATAGCGACGGCGGTAAAACGGTCAAAATTGGTAAACATGGCTTTAGCGTGAACAAGCAGGTACTGGATCTGACGCTCTTGCCTCGCGATGATGAGCTAATGCTACACCTGACCGGGACAGAGTACTTTGATGTGATCCCTGACCCGCAAGCCCGCTCACAGTTAGCAGAGGCGGCTGACTACTGGACACAAACCTTACCCTCCGAACGACCAGAGATTTATCGCGGCGAGTTTTTAGCCGCCCAGATCCTGCGTGCGGCGCAACGGGGTGAGTCTGACTTGTCGATAGAGCAGCTACTGTGTGCTCTGCAGGAGGAGTCATTGCTGAGTGTAGTCCAGGCGTTTGCTGAACCCAGATATCAGGAAGGCTATGAAAAAGGGATCCATGACTTTGATGCGGCTCAGATCCTGACCTTGCTACTGAAACAAAAAAATGAGCTTGGGTTACTGATTTATCCGGCCAGTTGTCGGGTCATGGCCCAGCTGTTTGTCTCGACACTGGATGAGGCGCAGTTACAGCCGTTGCAACAACAAGCAACGCAGGCGCAACTGATGGCCAGTACGCTCAATGATCCGCGCTTTAACCAGCTGTTAATTGGTGAGCTGAGTGAGCTGATAAGCAGTTTTGGGGTGCAACTGGGCGATTATACAGCGAGTCTGGCGCAGTATTCTGCCCCGCTGAGCGCTGAATACCTCATTCAGGTGCTGGCCCGCAGTAAAGGTCTGCCACAGTTTGAACTGCAATCAGGAGCACGTAAGTTGGCTGAGCAGTTTCAGAGCATGGCCAAGGCCAAAGGTTTCTGGCAAACGCTGCAAGCCACCTTTGCTGAACTAAATACTTTGTCTGATAAGTGCCGCCTGGCATCGGGCTGGCTGAGCGCGTATGGCGAACAACATGGCGCTAGTCGTGAAGATCAGATTGAAGCGGCGAATTACTTGTTGCTTGCGGATCACAAAGGACTCAGCTATCAGGTGAAGGATGTCCAGGCGCAGACACAAGTATCCGGTCTGATGGGGCAGCATTCGCGTATTGAAGAGCAGACTCTGGCATTAGATTATGCTGAGTTTTTGGCCCGTACCAGTGCGTATATTGAGCAGGCTTTGCCCGCTTATCAGGGTTATCAACAGCTAAAGGCCGACGTTTTGCAAGCGCAAAAAGCACGCCTGCAACTGGAGGAGTTTAAACCCAGACCGCTGAGTTCATTTGTGCGCAACCAGCTCATTGATAAAGTGTATTTTCCGATCATCGGGGATAACCTGGCCAAGCAAATCGGTGCTTCAGGTAGTGCCAAGCGCACTGATTTAATGGGCATGTTATTACTGATCTCGCCGCCGGGATACGGTAAAACTACTTTGATTGAGTACGTGGCAAACCGCCTTGGACTGACTTTTGTTAAGGTCAACTGCCCGTCTATTGGTCACGATCAGGTTTCTTTGGATCCGTCTCAGGCGATTAATGCGACGGCCGCCAAAGAGATAGATAAGATCAACCAGAGCTTTGAAATGGGCAACAACGTAATGCTCTATCTGGATGACATTCAGCATACCAATCCGGAGTTTTTGCAGAAGTTTATTTCGCTGTGTGACGGCTCACGCCGGATTGACGGTGTCTGGAATGGTAAGAGTAAAACCTATGACCTGCGCGGTAAAAAGTTTGCGGTGGTCATGGCCGGTAACCCGTATACCGAATCGGGTGAAAGTTTTAAAATCCCGGACATGCTGGCGAACCGGGCAGACATATACAACCTGGGGGATACACTGGCCGGGTGTGAGCAAGAGTTTGCCATGAGTTTTGTTGAAAATGCGCTGACATCGAATGCGGTGCTTGCACCACTGGCAAACCGTAATATGGCCGACTTGTACAAGCTGGTGCGTATTGCTCAGGGAGAAGACATTTCGCTTAACGAGCTCGAATATGGCTATTCTCAGGCACAGGTCAATGAGATCAGTTCAGTACTTCAGAAGCTGTTGGTTATTCGTGAAACCGTACTCAAAGTGAATGCTCAGTATATTGCCTCGGCTGCGCAGGATGATAACTATCGCACCGAGCCGCCATTTAAGTTGCAGGGCAGTTACCGCAACATGAACAAGATGGCGGAAAAGGTCGTTGCCGCTATGAATCAGGAAGAGCTCGAAAACCTGATCCAGGATCACTACAGGGGTGAAGCGCAAACACTGAGTAAAGGCAGTGAAGAAAACCTGCTTAAACTGGGTGAGTTGCGAGACACGCTCACTGCTGAGGAAAGTGAACGTTGGGCTCAGATTAAGGCGGACTATGCACGACTTAATCGGGCTAATGATGCGGGGAGTCCGGCTTTGCTGGCGGTTGAGCAACTGGCTGAGGTCAGTGGTGCGTTATCACAGATAGCCTCACGTATGGATAAACAGCAACTGAGTCACAACTACAGCGAGCAGTTTGAAGGGTTGCGTGCTGTACTTGGGGAGCAGGGCGTGACAGCGCAACTGCAACAATTGACTCGACAAGCCGAGCAGCCTGCCATTCTCAAAGTGCTAGAGCAACTTGCTGAACAAAACCTGGCGCATAACCAGCAATTCCCGCACTGGCTGGACACCATAACGACGGCAATAAACTCGGCTGCGCAGAGTAGTGACACGGCGACACGTGAGGGTCAGGCAGAACTCAAAGAGGTTCTTGAAGTGCTGGTGGCTTATCAGCAGTCAGGACAAAGCGAGTTGGTGCAGGCACTGAGCGAAGCAGTCAGTCAGGCGATGGCCAGCAGTGACCAGCTTGCTTCCAGTAATCTGGCAACGCTTAAGTCAGCATTGGACTCCGTGCTCAGACAGCAGCAAACCAATCAGACAGCTCAGGCTCAGGCAGTATCTAAAGCACTGGCGCAGTCCGTTGCAGGGTTAGAGCATCATCAGAGCTCGCTGGATAAGGTGTTGGCGTCACTGCTCAGCCAACAGGAATCTCAACAGGCGAAGCAAAATGATACTCAGCAAGCATTGATTAGCGAATTGACGACACAACTGGCACGTATTCAGTCGGCTAGTGTGCAGGTAGATAACTACAGTGATGATGCCAGTGCCCAGGCATTAGCTGCAATTACTGAGTTACTTGGCCAAATGCATCAGGCGTCACAACAGGGAAGTGACACCCAGTTGCGTGAGCAACTGACTACGATTATCGACAAGCTTGAAAATTTGCAGTTGGCACCGTCGGAAGGTAACGAACCAAGAGGAGAGAATCCTTATATGTTATAAGGCCGCGTTGTGCGGCCTCTTAACTTCAGATCACTCCTTGCCTTCATGCACTTGTGTATTGGGTGAGGAGACCGTTTCAGTCACGCTCTGGCTATCGCGGACGTTCTTTTGAACGGCAATTGCAGCATATAGACTCATCAAAAACGCGATACCATAAAACCCTTTTTCACTGAGCAGCAACTCGGCGCGCCACAAAGCAAATACCAGCAGTACTATGGCCAATAAAGTGGAAGCTAAACTTAATAAATAGTAAATGTTTGAAGTCGGAATTTGTTCCTGACGGTCCCGGATGCACTTTTGCAAAGAGACCGCAGAAAACAGGCCATAGAGCAGGGCTATCAGATAATATCCTTTTTCATTCAGGGCCATTTGCGCATTGAACAGGCCAATCAGGTAGCAGGCGATACCAATCAGCAGAGCGGCAACAGATGCCAGTCTGAATGCTTTACTCGGTGCATAAGGGGCTGTTGTAGTCATACTGTGTTCTCCTAAAGTGGATATTTCAAATCAACCGGGCCATCTGGCGTCAGTACAGTGCTGTGCGCCAGCAACTGGTTGTTATTAAGGTATCGGACGATAGAGGTAAAGGTGGTGGTTTTGACCTTACCTTGATGGTCACTGCTGTCGACACCATCATTAAAAAGTGAGCCAAGCGCGAGTTTAAAGCGGCTCACATTGAGTGTTTGCGGCTTAAAATAGGCCCGCGTATTCACTTTGAGCTGTGCCATGTCCGTGGTGTTATATAACGCAGCATTGATCACATTCAGCGTATGCTCGGTGCAATTTTGCTTCTGGTTATTAAATGGGTTGGCTACCACCGAGTAGCGCGGATTATGGACCTTGGCAGGTACTCCCTGCGCAAACGCATCCAGCAACTTTTGCTGCAATGCCCGCGTGGGTATTGCAATGGCTGCTTTGAGGTCATGCACTGACCAGAAAAAGTCCGTAGGATAATCGATTATCAGCTGGCTGGTGCCGGGGTCGTCGTTCAACTGATATAAATTGTGAATGGCATAACCCTGCTTTTTCTCACCATCTGTGGTCGTGAGTTCGGAGTAGACCGCCAGTGCAACATGGGTAAATTCGATGCCCTTGGGGAGGTCATCCAGCGGGCGACCAACCCGGCCGATAACAAATACGTGTGCGCCCTGATTTGCAGCATAACGCTCAACTTGTTTGGCAAATTGCGCAATCTGATTTGCTTCAAAGCGGGCCTCGCCACTATTTTGGCTGCCTGCAAAAGTGTGTGTGCTGGCACTTAGTGCAGCGGCCATGCACAGTCCTTGTATCCACTTCATAATTATAGCTCCTCGCTAAGAGCTTGTGCTGGTGCAGGTCCTGCAATCAATACATCGTCACAAATAGGCAAAGGTTTTGGGCTGGCGGCGTCAGATAGGTCTGCTGCGGCCTTGGCACTGGCCATACCTACTGAAATTGCACTGAACCCGATTACTGCAACGGGGATAGCAACGGCAATCATAGACACTTTTGCGCCTTCAACGGCGCTTTCACCAACGCTAAGTGCACTGTACTTACTGGCCTGACTGCCATGATGGCTGGCCTGTGATGCGTGGCTGTCATTTGCCATAACCTGTGTACAAAATAATCCTAATACCGCAGAACATAAAACTGAACGAAGTAAATGAGTCATATCTTTCCCTCTTGGTAAGCAAGCCATGTGGCTCGCGTTGACTTGCTTTCCAATTTACCGAAGGGATTATATTTGTATACTCAAAATTAATATGTATAGTAATTAGAGACTGTGAGTATAGGAATGTAATACCTTGAGCCAAATCCCAATGATAACCTCAACGCTCAAACAGCTGTTGAAACAACATAAACTGACCTATAAGGAGGTCGCCAACGCACTGGATATGAGCGAAGCCAATGTTAAACGGGTCTTTGCCAGTGAGCAGTTCAGCTTACAGCGGCTAGAGCAGATCTGTGACCTGATGCAGTTGTCTTTGGCAGACATTTTTGCGTTGGGAGAACAAAAGCAGTCTCTGATCAGTCAGCTTACCCAGGCTCAGGAGCAGGAGTTGATGGAGAATCCTAAACTGTTTTTAGTGGCTGTGTGCGTACGTGATGGCTGGCAATTTGAAGACATTATCTCTCATTATCAAGTTGATGAACTGGAGTGCATCCGTTTACTGGCACGATTAGATAGCCTGAACATGATCCAGTTGCTTCCCAATAATCGCTATAAATCTCTGGTAGCACAAGACTTTCGTTGGATCCCCGGAGGTCCGCTAGAGCGTTTTATCGAACAGCAGGTGCTGACCAAGTTTTTACAGGGTAATTTCAACCGGCAAGACAGCTTTCGGTTTTATTTACGTGGTAGCTACAGTGATGCGACTATTAGTCTGGTGCGGCGTAGACTGGAGCAGTTGACTAAAGAGGTTGCTCAGCTGAATCAGCAAGATGCTCGTCTGCCTTTGGATAAGAGACAGAGTGTGGGGCTGTTTTTAGCAATGCGTCCATGGCAGTTGGGTTTGTTTAATGACCTCAGGCGCGAAGACGCGCAATAGTGTCGTAGCGTAATGCTCAAAAAACTTCCAACTGTGATTTATTTTATGTCTCTAAATGGGTACACTGAGGCGATGATTTGTGCGATGAAGTGACGTTAGTCGGAAGCTCTGATGATCGATATTACTCTGCTACCTCTGTTTTTTACTACTATTTTCTTTTTGGTTATCAGCCCCGGTCCGGACCTGTTGCTGTTATCCAGCTATTCAGCTACAAAGGGGTTCCGTGCCGGAGCTTATATCGCACTGGGCATTTTATTGGCGGGTCTGGTACAGACGGCGTTAGTGGCCTTTGGACTTGGTCAGGTGATGCAGACCATGCCATTGGTTGCATTGATTGTAAAACTCATTGGTGCGGCCTATCTGGCCTACCTGGGCGTCAAGATGCTCCTACACTGGTACAAACACCGCCGCATTACCCCTTCTGGTACTAAAACTGCGCCTGCAGATAGTGGCTTAAACGGTGTCGAATTGATCAAGCGAGGATGTTTCAACAACTTGCTCAACCCCAAAGCGCTGTTGTTTTTTAGCTTGTTCTTACCTCAATTCACAACAGCCGAGCATGGTTTGACCACGCAGTTAATTGTACTTGGACTGATGCTGAGTCTGTTTGCGTTTGTCATTAATCTCATGTTCGCTGCTGCCTTCAGTAATCTGGCGAAAACTATCGCAACAAGAGCCAAAGGGATAAAGCGCTGGGCCGTGCATCTCGATGGCGTACTGGGTACCCTGTTTATTGCGTTATCAGCGCGTCTTGCTCTGAGCAAGTGAAGTTTCATTATATGGTAATAAGCAATAATTAACATTGCATTGAGCACTGATAGTTTTAACTTTTTTATTTATTTCAAAGGTTTGAATAATTTATTTTTGAATTTAGAAAGTGAGAATATTTTATGTTTTGGTCTTGGCTAAGTGAATTTAATTGTAAATGATACGATATGATTGATTAATTTTTTCTAATTATTTAGTATTGCACGCGTTTGGCTCCAAAGGTAGAACAATAAATAAACAATAAAGCATTGCCACTGAACAATGCGACTTGATGGACCTGTATGGAATTTGATACAACACTGACACGCTCCGCGCACTATTTGAAGCAGGCGCTTCCTATTATGATCCGCTATCGGATCCCGCTGACACCACTGAATTATTCAATTTGCTACTGCTATGTTGTGGGTTCACAACCAGAGCTTAATGTGGAGTTGGATCAGATTATTGCCCGTTATCAGGGTTGTCCGCCTCACTTGGCCAGAGAGTTATTTGATAAGTACCTGTCTCAGCATGATTTGGCCTTGTTCCATGAAATTTCTCATTCATTTCAGGGCGCGATAGATCAGGTTCAGAGTGGTATCTGTGAGACTCTGGAATCTTCCCAGGACTTCTCTGCGTTTCTGTCTGAGTGTCATTATGGCCTACACAATCTTAAAAAACGCGGTGCAGAACAAGATCCGAGTGCCTATGATGAAGTGCTGGAATATGTCTCCAGGTTGACCCGTGAAGCAGTTGCAATGCAACAGAATGCACTGGGATTTCAGAATAAACTGGAAGTGGCTTATGATGAAATTAAGCTACTCAAAGAGGCGCTGTTTGCTTCTCAGCGAGAAGCCAACACAGATAAGCTGACAGGGTTGCTGAACCGTGGCAAATTCGATGAAGATATTGTTAGTTTCTGCACGCACTCTATGAGTAAGCAAAAAGTGTTGATATTTGTTGATATTGACCACTTCAAACGTTTTAACGACGATTTTGGTCACCAAAAAGGCGATGATGTTCTCCGTAAGGTGGCAGAAAAGTTGTCTCACCATGCACAAGGTCGTGGCGATGCATACCGCTACGGTGGTGAAGAGTTTTGCCTGACTTTGTCAATCAGTAGTGTCAGCGAAGCGGTTAGTTTTGCCAACATGGTTCGTCATGACATTCGAAAGCTCTCTGTGAAAGATAAAAAAACAGGTGAACCTATTCGACAGATCACGGCGAGTTTTGGTATTGCACTTCACAAAGAAGGTGCGCCTTGGCAGAGCCTGATTGAACTGGCAGACAGGGCGCTCTATCTGGCCAAATCACACGGGCGAGATCGGGTCGAAGTCGCCGGCTAATAGTCGGCGATCGCTTAAATTGTCACTCTTTTCGTTACACACCACGTCTTGAAATTTCTTCCAATACATTATTCTCCAAATTACATACGTTAATAAAAGTTTAATTTATATTCGTTTTGTGGTTGATTTTTGATCATATACTCATTAGCTTATTATTCGCTTTAACTAAAAGGTCAGACGTCAGATGAGTGATGCTTGTATGCAGTTGCGCTCAATGTAATTTCCGCGGTATGGCGTAATACCGGATAACCGAAATCTGAAGACTGGTCACTGAGCACAATGATTTTAATAGGATTTAAGAGGAAATTATGCAGCACAAAATCAAATACTTTCTGCGTTTGTCTTGGCTTTTCTTGCTAGGTTCAGTCGCTTTTAATTCATTTGCAAATGGTTATAAAGTCGTACTTATTCACGGTCTTCAGACTAGCCAGATCACTTCAGGCTATCCAATCGATGTTACCGGTGACGGGGAATCTTACTGGTCAGAGTTTTGGGGCCAACATGCAGATGTGCGTATTGACTGGCCAGCACTGGAGCGTATCGAAGGCAAGATAGCCAGCGATTATGTTTGGCCAAAGCTGAAGCAAATGTCGCAACAGGGAACTTGCCAGCCCGGTTGTATTCTAGTAACTCACTCTACGGGCGATCTGGTTGCGCGCTACCTGTTGGATAATCAGGCAAACTGGCTCGAGAACGCAGGCTTAGCACCGCTTAATATTGTTGCGACTTTTGATATCGCAGGTGCTGGTGGTGGCAGCGAATTGGCCGATTTGGCGGTGAGTGTTGCTCAAGGCACATCAGGTTTGAACCCACTCCTTGAAGCCGCTATCAGAGCCTGGCTAGGGGGCTCAGTTGAAGGTCGTCTGGGTGTGCTGAATGACCTGAAAGTTAATAACGCCAGACAGATCGCCGCTCTGCCAGAAGCCAGAACGCCAAGGCTGCGTTTTGTCGCTGATGGAACCTTGTTCCTGGGAGTGACTAAACTCTTCCTGAAAGGGACTGATGACAGTGTCGTCGCGACCCACTCTGCATGTGGTGCCAGTCGTGCGGATGACTTTGGCAGTTGTAGTACAAGCGTTGCAACTAGCGGAAAGCTGGCGTCGCAAAGTGATGCTGTTAGCGGGTTTATGCCATATCATTACCCTATGCTAATGAGTGATAACTATGACCACTTCTCAGTGATTAATGACCGGGCTGAAGGCAAAGTGACTGCTGCACAAGCGAGCCGTCAGTTGGCTGATGGTCGCACCATCAACTTCAATACCTACGAAGAAGAGACGGGTGCCTGGTTCTGGAAAAGTACTTATCGCTATGTCGAAAACTCAGGAAATAACAGCCTGTCTCGTCTAATGCTTAATGCTATGCAATAAGAGAGGTCAGGATGAAGCCCCGAATGTTCATTATTCTGACGTTTGTGGCAATCGGGCTTGGTTATTGGTGGCTCAGCGGTGACGCTGAGCCCATTCACCATGGCGCAGTTGCTCAAACAATAGACGCTGAGGTGCCTAACCATCAGCCAGAACAAGCCACAAAAAGTGCACTTAAAGCAAAGTCAGTGCAACAGTCAGAGCGTCATATTCCGATAGAAATGACTGATGCTGCAAGCAAAGTTGCTCAGCTCTATGAGCAGCAATTACGCCATGCCCCATATTCTCAGCCATTAACGCTGGCAGACAGTGACAGGCTGACACCCAATCATTTTTACCCGGTGACCATTCCGACCCAGGATATTGAAGAGGTATTAACACTCAAAGTCAGTCAATATCGTTTTGTATATCCAGAGCCCATAGAGTTATTGCTGACTGGCAGTGATATATATGGCGCCACAGTGATGGTGAGCGAGGTGGACAGCAATAAGGTGCTGCTAACCCAAAGTCTGCTTGAACAAGAAGGCAGCTATATTGCCAGTATAGCGGGTAAAAAGGACTTTCCCAGAGCATTGCAACTGACCGTGCGGGCACATGTCAGAGGTGATGAGATCCCCGTAGTTGCACAGGTGCAATACATGAAACCCAGTGCTGAGCTACTCAATCTTGAACAGGCTCGGGTGCATGGAAGTGATCTGCTGATCGATGCCAGACTGAATGTGCAGGAAGCCGGGATTTATCGAGTCAGAGCAAATCTGTTTTTAGGGGAGCAACCTTTGTCTCATGTGGTTGCCAGAAAGCGCCTGAGTGAAGGTGTGCAGACACTGCCCATGAAGATCCATCAAAGTGTGTTGCCGAACCATGCATCAGGTCTGAAGCTCAAGACTTTTGTGGTAGAGCGGATGTCTGGCTCGCCGCAGGAAAAAGCACGTTTTGGCCGAAGTAAAGTCAGTGAGTTTGCACTGGATGAGGTCGATCTCTCGGATCTTCAAAGACAAGCTTACACGCCTAGTGCACAAGAGCAGCAGAAACTGGCTTTTTTAAAGCAGCTGGGCAAGCAATAGCCGTTACGCTCAATTTGATTAGGGCAAGCGGGGAGACCTATACACCATCTTGCACTTTGCTTGAATTGGCTCCCCGGTATCGAAACCGACATACGCTTCGGCTAAAGGCGCGTGTTATTTTGCTCAATAGATGACGTTTGTTCGTTTTACACTGTGCAGACCAAAGCACCTCACCCCGCTTTTCTTGATTCTCGCGTTGTTGTTCGTTACGGTGTTTGTTCCTATTAGAGATCAAACACTCATTTGGGTTCTTTACAATACACATACTGAACAGTTTTGATTATGTTATAACAAAATAAGGGCGGATATGATCACCATTAAGAAGCTGAGACCTGCTGACTTTGAAGCGGTTAAATCCATTCAGCTGGCCTCCGAGCTGGTTCGTTTTGCCGGCACGGCGCAAGAATTTCTCGAAGAGATCTGTGAGACCACACACCTCCATGTTATTTATCATCAGGATACTTTGGTTGGCTACTTTAAGCTGGACCTGGCGTATGCCGAAAAGTTTGCTTATTGTCCGCCCGGCGCGCTTGGTATTCGTGCGTTTGTGATTGGTCAGCAGTATCAGGGGAAAGGGTTAGGCAGCGCGGCAATGGTGGCTGTGTTAGGTTACCTGGCGGAACATTATGCACAATTCCGGTGGTTATATCTGGGTGTTAATTGTCAAAATCCGGGGGCATATGCTTGCTATAAGAAAGCCGGGCTAACCGAGTGCGAAGACAAATATTTGGATGGTCCTGCTGGCCCTCAGTACATAATGTACAGTGAAATTAAGCAAAACTAACCGATCAGGAGAAAGTCGGGAGAGGGAAAACGCTAATTCAAATCTTAGCTTTTTAATCACAGCGTCAGTGTTAATGGCTCATGATGAACGAGCTAATCCGACTGAGAATATTCAAGACAGTGACCAGGCAATTGGTCCCGGTTGCATTCGTCTAATCCTGGTAGTCATGGGGGGTTTTTGATTTATGTGTCTATACTTACCCTCATAATTGAGAGCGAACAAGCTCACCAGGGATGTTATTTGTATGGGTATCAAGTATGTGGTGGCAGTATTTAGCGCGCTGGCAATGGTATTTTTAACGCTTGCGTTGCAGTTTTATTTTTTTAAAGACAATCGCCGTCACCAGCCAGTTATTAATAACAGCGCAGACTTAGTCACTTATTCCAGCCAATGGGTAGATGCCGCCATTCAACCCTTGCCACGCCTGGAATACTATGATGTTGGCTGGGTTCAGCTTGGTAAAGCCTTGTTTAAAAGCCCATTGCTTTCGGCGGACAACACAACATCCTGTGCTTCTTGTCATGACCTCTATAATGGCGGCGATGACGGTTTTCCCGTCTCTGTTGGTATAAATCAGCAGCTGGGGAGTCGCAATGCCCCGAGTGTAATTAATGCGGTCTTTAACTTCAGGCAATTCTGGGATGGGCGCAGTCCCGATCTGACCAGTCAGTTGCCGTTACCCATCCATAACCCGTTAGAGATGGCCAGCAATTGGTCACAAGTGATAGGCAAACTCAATCAACAGCCGCACTTTGTTAACAGCTTCGAAGCTTTGTCCGAAGACGGGATCACCCCTGAGAATATCACCAAGGCCATAGTCGCCTTCCAGAAGTCACTGGTATCCGAAAATACGCCCATTGACGCTTACCTGTTAGGTAATGAAAAGGCGTTAACGGTGCAACAGCAGCGCGGATATCGTAAGTTTGTTGAACTAGGCTGTGTGACCTGCCATCAGGGGCGTAATATCGGAGGCAATATCTATCAGAAAATGGGTCGCCTGGATCGTATGCCCAAAGCATTACTCAATGACGCTGGGCGGTATCAGTTAACCCGTAACGAGCAAGATAAGTTTGTCTTTAAAGTCCCAAGTTTACGGAATGTAGCAAATACAGGACCGTATTTTCACAATGGTTCTGTGGGGCAATTGTCGGATGCGATCCGGATAATGGCGAGCGGACAGCTAGGGTTAGAACTCAGTGATGAGGATGTCTCTGATCTGGAAGCGCTGCTACATGCCTTTTCAGGCGAACTGCCGAGGTCATTAAAAGAATGAAATACCTTATTGAAGGAGCAATACTTGGATTGATTTGGTGGATTGGCGCGCAAGCCATCACGCAATATTATCAGCTTCAAGATACTCAGGTTACTATGGCACTGAAAGCGCGTCTCAACAGGGCGACAACCGAGCTGTCGCTCGAAACCTTGTCCGCAATGGATAGCAATATTTATCATTTCGACAGGCATGCACAAAAGCAGCTGGAGTTTGAAAGTGTATATAATGAACTGCTTGCCCGAGATTTGTTGAGCGACGAAATGAGTCTGGCTGTAGCGCACTTTCATGACGCCGTTGACACATACATGCAGTTGGCTTCTATGCTCAAAACTTCTTACCGTTACATTGCAAAGCAGGAGCTGGAAAAAGATGCTTACTCAGCGCAAGCTCAGTTAGCAGTCAGTAAAAGTGCGGCATTGGTGTCTAATTTGCAGGTGACCAATTCACATACTGTTTTTGAAATGGTACGTCAGCAGTTAATGCGCTCCATGACATCACTCGAACAGTTTGAACAGGAAAGCCGCAGCTTCAGGGTAATGCGATTACACATAGATTTTATACTCGAGAATGCATTGCCTGCTTCAAACCTGCTGGTACCGATACAAAATAGCACGCTATCAACGGCCATTTTGAGAGAGACGCAGCAACTTAGCGAACAGGTCGACGTCGATTACTGGCAGATGACAAGGTCTATCCTCCTCCTGCTTCTATTGGTCTTTCTTCTTATTATTGTCGTATTGTTGCGGCTAATGAGCGATCTGAAGCGAGCCAATGCGCAAGCAAACCTGGCTGCCGAAACTAAGTCTTTGTTTTTATCTAATATGTCACATGAGATAAGAACGCCCATGAATGGGATCATGGGCCTGACTGATATTCTGCTGGCTACTGACCTGACCTCAGTACAAAGAAATTATCTGGAGAAAGTGCGCTTTTCGGCAAATGCCTTAACGACCATCATTAACGATATTCTCGACTTTTCAAAAATTGAGTCTAAGAAGCTTAATATCGAACAAACCCCATTTCAGTTTGAGGAGTTACTCGATAACTTGAGATCTTTGATCACGCCCATCGCCAATACCAAAGGGGTCAAGCTTATTTTTGATATTGACCCCTTGCTCAGTGATTGGTACGTCGGCGATCCCGTCCGAATAAATCAGATTATGCTTAACTTCACGTCGAATGCTGCGAAGTTCACGGAATCTGGTTCGATTACGCTCGCTGTGCATCGGGAGGCTAAAACTGCATCGAGTGACTGGGTAGAGATTTCAGTGACCGATACCGGGATAGGGATAGAGCAGGATAAAGTTGAACAGCTGTTTGAGCGTTTTACACAAGCTGAAGCGTCCACTACTCGTCGCTATGGGGGCACCGGACTGGGGCTGACAATTTGTAAATTACTGACAGAGCTAATGGAGGGTCATATCGCGGTAGTCAGTGAAGTCGGCCAGGGATCTACGTTTAGCGTTCGTTTGCCTCTGAACACAGTCAGTAAGGCATCTTTATCCGAGCAGGAAATCTCGACAGCCAGTATCACTGGCACAATATTAATTGTAGAGGATGACCCAATTTACATGGAGGTCAGTGATAACATTGCCTCGTCAGTGGGACTGACGGTGTCGCGCGCGCAAAACGGACGACAAGCCGAGGCAATGTTATCCGCGAATACTTTTGACATGCTACTGCTTGATTGGGTATTGCCAGACTGTGAGGCCAATGGGTTGTTAGAGAGACTAGAAACCTTAGCGGTGTTACCTGCAAAAGTTGTCATTTACACGGCGCATACAGAGCAAAGTATTGCGCCAAAAGTGAACTACCCGATACTTTATAAGCCATTACTAAAAAAAGACCTGATCAGTCTTTTTGTTAAAGATACGCCTGGCCAAATTGCTGCAAAGCACAACCCTGAGCAATCAGACCAGATAGAAGAACCTGTCAGCGCAGCTGGCGCATTTCGGGTACTACTCGTTGAAGACAATGAGATTAATCGCATAGTGGCGACCAAGCTATTAGATCGTTTTGAACTAGATATTGTGATTGCAGAAAACGGTCAACAGGCGGTTGATGTAATCAAGTCGTGTGATGGTGCATTTGACCTTGTCTTAATGGATATTCAGATGCCGGTGATGGATGGTATGGAAGCCACCCGTATCCTCCGTGAAACTTATGATAAAGAGCGACTGACGATCATCGCGTTAACTGCCAACGTTATGCAAAGCGAGGTAGATAAATACCTGAGCATAGGCATGAATGCGCACCTCGGAAAGCCGTTTAAAATTGATGAGCTGGATAAAATACTGAATGAATATTTGTTTTTTAGCAAAGCCTTACCTTAGTACTTTTGTATAGGCCAGAACCGCTATAAGTGAAATGGACGACCGGTGGCAACGTGAATCAAAAAGAGGTAGCTATCATGAAAAGCGTATTGTTTATTTTGCTTGTTGTATTTTCCAGCTAGGTGTTGTCAGCAGACCGGCTTGTTTCAAATGCCAATGTGACGTCATTAAAAGTGTTTGAAACAAATGATGACTCAGTGAATGTCTGGATGGTTATAAATGGGAGTGGCCGAATTGGCCCCAACCCCGATAATCCGGCGGTAACTTGTGAGCTGTGGACCAAGAGTTCGTCCGTTCACGGAGCGGCATTGGCTGCATTAATGAGCAAAAAAAGGTCAATATCTGGTACGTTGACCGAGGTGATAAATCACACTGGTGTAAGGTCAAATTGTTAGAAGTACTCGATAACTGAAGTAGAGCCAATTTCCCTATTACAGATGCTTTCGTTGAATCGCACTTTTGCTAAAGCCCTGCAAGCTAAGTGTTGCAGGGCTGTTGGCTTCAATATGCGTCAAGTAAGGTCATTAAAGACTTTTGATTGGCTGATGAGTACCCAATCCAGAACCATATACAATCGCATTCAATAATAACCGGTTGGTGGCGAGTGTAGAGCCTCTAAATGCAGGCTGGCCTGAGAACAATATAACCTGTCCTCTACCCAGTCGCTCTCGTGTCAAGTAAGCTGAATTCGCGATTCGTTTGCTTGCTTCTGGCCATAACAGGCCACTCATACGCAGCGTCAGAGTTTGTTTGTCAGGTAACGTTGCCCAGTTTATTGTGCGGTTAAGTGGTTTACCTGCTGCACTTTCCATTCGTTTTTTCCATTCTTTGTCGTCCATTTCCTGGTATGCACCGAACCTTACTGGCGCCTGCACACCTTCTTTGGCCATCAAAACCGGGTTTTGGGCAGTCAAAACCGGAATCACTTTCGGGGCACCAAAAGTTAACCAATGTTTTTGGTCGGTACGAGCGGCAACCAGAGCACCTGCTGGCATAAATTGCGCAAGCCAGTCATCTTGCTTTTTCAGTTGCTTCTCGCTTGGTGTTTTTGACTCGCTGTTCCAGGGGTAGTTGACTGACTCAGCAGCATTGTGTTGCCAGGCTAGGCTCACCTCAGGGTAACCTTGTTTTTGCGCCAACCACTCTTTTTGTAAGGCAACGTCATATCTGGCTGTGTCTTTGAAGGTATCCTGAATTTGCCTTACCCGACTGAATTGAGCATCTTTATCTACAAACGGGGCTACTGAGCCATCTATGGCAATGAGTGTGCCACCGTTTTGTGTCCATGTTTTTAATGCTGATAGCTCACTTTGACCCAACCGGTTGTACCAGGTTGTTGGCACGATGAACGTGTTGTAGCGTCTCAGGTCTGTGATATTAAAGCGATTTGAGTCTATATGAGAATGACGGATCCCCAGATTACTGTCGATGCTATGCCAAATTGCACCAAAATCTAATGAGCTGATGCCTGGGCCGCCAAGAATGGCGATTTTTGGTTGATTCAGTACCTTAAAGTGCTCACCACCAAAATCAGGCAAGTCGCCTTTACCCATACCGCCTGCTATCGCATGCGCAGTGACAGCCATTTCCTGTGCTGTTTTCTCGATTACCGCATCTAAGTCACCGGCAAAGAACTCATTGTCGTAGCGTGAGACAACAATGGTGCCCCGGCTCATATTTACCCCATCCAGGGCCGTTTCTTTGTCAAGGATACGTGTTGTAATCCCTCGTTCCATTAAGCGAGCTGCAAAGCCTACCGAAGCATCATTAGTGCCATTGACCACATAGCCAATGGAATTCGCTTTTTTAATCATTGCCGGACGTTTTTCAGGGGCAGAGTAAGGGCGAATGTTATCATTGATATCGCTTGGAATGGCCAGGGCTTCAACACCGTGCATCATAGTGATGTTCCATGCAGTGGCGTCATACATTAAGCTGGAACCATCACGCAGTACGCGTTGACGCTCCTCAATGAGCACACTGTCGTCTATCTTGGTATCAAATTCCAGCATAGTGGAGACAAGCCGCCCCTGAGCCTGGCGATTGCGAATGATCAATGTGCCTGTGGGGAGCATTTGTGAGACGGAATTACCAAGCTGATTAGTGGCATTTTTAACAGCAATAGGCTGCGTGGTTTGATGCATCTCAAAGCCTTGCAACTGCATTAAATTAACAAACTTGGCCATACGCTGGTGGTTCTCAGACGGTAAAATGGCAAATGTTCTATCAGCATATGGGCTGTTTTTTGAAATGAGATTACGTTTGTCGCTCACAAAGTCGCGATAGACGTCTTTAGAGTGCTTAATGAGTGTTTTTACGTTAACCAGGCTACTGACAAGCTGTTTATCAACTCCTTCAGCATAACTTACAATACGGCCATTTGGTTGCATGACACCATCTTCTTTGATGCGCGCTTGTTCGTACAGAATGTGAATAGTGCCTCGGAATGCGGCATAACTTGAATAACCCGGGTAAAGGTTTTCTAACCATTCACCTGTGTAGTATGGCCAGTTTTGATCATCAAAAGCTTCGGCCTGATCTTGCGCAAAAATCCCACCCCATTTCCTGCCTGATGCAGACAAGTTTTTGTTTACAGGCTCTCGCGCCAAACCAAATAAATAAGAGTCCATTGGGCCCATTTCGTGCGCATCAATCATTAATTGCGGATTCCATTCATTGATTGATTTAACAATACCGCGCGTTTCAGGGTGAACACCCAAGATAAAGTCACGGTTTAAGTCAAACAAGTAATGGTTACTGCGGCCAGCTCTCCATGCGTCGGTGTGTAACGTCGATTGGGTGTCTACATTGGGGGCAACCCCCCGACGTTGCTGAAGCTCCTGCGTAAAGCGCGCACGACCGTCAGGGTTCATAAGAGGGTCGACAATGATGATGCTTTTTTCAAGCATATCTTGAATGTCTTTTTCTTGTGATGCTATTAATTGGTAGATTGCAGCAAGTCCTGCATCACTGCCTGAGCCTTCATTGCCATGGATGGTATAGGCAAGCCAGGCGACGGCTGGTAGTCTGTTTATAATACGCTTTTCTTCACTCTTTGAGAGGTTTTTTGGGTTTGCTAACTTACCGATATCTGACTTGATCCGGTCGGTGTTTTTTAGGTTTTCTGGAGATGAAATAACCACATAGTGTAAGGGCCTGCCTGCGTGAGAGCGTGCATATTCTACAACTTGCATTTTATCACTGACCTGTTGCCACTGTTTTAGTGCGTCGGTAATTTGTGCTGGTGTTGCCGCTTTTTGACCAACAGGAAAGCCCAGAATACTCTCTGGGGTGGGAATACTGACGTCTAGTTGGCCATTAATGAGCGCTTTTTGGTAATCAAGGCCTTGTAATTCAGTGGGGGTCAGTTTTATTTGCGCGGTTGCTTGACTACTGATGGTCAGCGTACCTGCAAGTGCAATGGACAATACTTGAGAGTGAAATCGCATTGGCATGAGGATTCCTTATTGTTTTTGTTGATATGTTATATTGTAACACTTGGTGGTTGGGAATAATTGTTTAGTGAGCTTGGTTTTATTGCGTGTTAACGCTTTTTCTAATCGAAAAGTAAGGGAATTATAAAGTCAGGGGCTGGCAGCTGTAGCTCTCTAGTACAGAGTATAATACTCTGGCTAGAGAGGGTTTCTTTAGCCAGTTGTTTTATTGTTGATGTGCTTTGAGAACCTCTAAAGAGATGAGTTCCAACGCATTTTCGTGCGTTGCTTCGAGGTTGACAGGTGGTGCCACCCCGGCTTCATAGGCTTCTTTCCATCTCAGTGCGCATAAGCACCAACCATCTCCGGGTTTTAAGCCTGGAAAATGATATTCCGGATGTGGCGTGGTTAAATCGTTGCCTCTGGATTGGGTAAAAGTCAAAAAAGCCTCTGTGACTGTTGCACAAATTACGTGAGTACCAATATCCATATGGTTGGTATTGCAAAATCCATCCCTTAAAAAACCGGTCAATGGGTCTGTGCAGCAAGACTGCAACTCTCCACCCAATACATTTTTAGCCATGTGTAACTTCCATTCTTTATACAGTTAGGGCTTTGTACGTATGTGCTCGATGCGGGGTTTACTGTATTCCCATAATTTAGACAAAGCTCAGAAAGCGTCAGAGAATCGCCCGGCGATAAACTTGTCCGGGCTTTGTATAATCAAAATATTCAGTCATAGATAGGGATGTTCAGGTCATATTATTCAGCGGTCGTGAGCGAGTCAGGCCCCCTGTAATAACAAAAATACGCCAAACAGTGCGATGACACCGCCGCATAACATCGCTCTGGTGATAGTTTCTTTTCGGATCAAGCCCAGAGTCATCACCATGAGTGGCGCTGTGGCAAAAATGGTTTGTGCAATTGCCGGGTCTGTGTGGTTGACAGATAGGAGTTGTAACCACAAACCAATGAAAGTGCCAAAAAAGACAGCAACAAATAACCAGCGTTTACCCGACAATTGCCTCAATGTTAGTGCCTGGTTTAGGCTTTGTGACTTTAAACAGGCGACCAGACAAGCAACAAACAAGGTGCCAGATGAAAGACGGATTAATGCAGCCCATAAGCTACTGATGGTTTCACTATTTAACGCGCCTTTAGAGAGCACCATGCCGGCGGCCTGGCAGGTTGCGGCAGTGAGCGCAAACGCGATGCCAAGCAGATAGTGTTTTTTATCTGAGATAGGTTGAGCTTTGGTAGGTCTAATCGCAACAATGACACCACAGGTTGTTATCAGAATACCAAGCCAGGCAAGCGGACTAAGATAGACACCCAGGATCAGGATATTTAGGATGCCAGCAATAGCTGGTGCAAGGCTTTCTACGACCAAAGTGTGTGCAGGGCCAATATTTCTGAGCGCAGCGAAATAGGCGCTGTCTCCAATGGCAATACCTAAAACGCCACTGGCAATCAGCCAGGCCCAGCTGGATGGTAATACAGGATATGCAGTATCTTGCACAATAAGCATGCATAATACCATTAGGGCAGCAGCGATCACGCCTTTGCTGACATTGAGTTCAAATGGACTAAGATGGTGACTAAAGCGCTTATATATCAGTGTTGAAAACGCCCAAACAAATGCGGCGCTGATGGCAGCTATTTCACCTATTCCAATCATTTTCTTGTTCTTCTTGTGAGTTTTTGGCGGCCAGTATACCGAAACCGTGTGAAAGGGGAATCATGGTGTGTGAACTCGGTTTGAACTTATTGCTCTGAGCAATGGCAAATACCATTCTGAAATACAGAGGGTTATCGTGAGTGAGCACTTCACCAAAAGAGCTTGAGATGTGAGGGCTCAAGCGTACATCGAAAGAAAATGAGCCCTGGTTTCATTACCGAGCTTTAAGCCGGTCTGACTTTCGCAAATGGGGCTGTGATCCCTGAGTACTCCCCACCACCCAGACGTGCCAGTGGGGCGGCTTTATCGGCCAATACTTTAATGCGTTGTTTGTGGTCCAGCTCAGTCACTTTGTCGCTCAGGTACAAACTGATGATTTTCACAAACACCAGATTTTGCGGAGTATCACCGATTTCCTGAATTTCATACAACTCACAGCCATAGGCGATATCACAATGTGCGATACGTGGCATCTCAAAGCCTGTGAATTCAGCTAGCTTTATATCGTTGGCTGTCACCTCTGATTCGCCATGCGGCAGCGTTGCTGCCGTTTGAGTTACCAGCTCAGCGTCATGCTCTGAGGCAATGTGTATCACACATCTACGTGTTGATTTGACGTTTTTTACTGTGTCTTTAATTTCCCCTGTCGGTTTTTTACCAGTTGAGAACATCAGTAAAGGGGGCGCACTGGATACCGCTGTAAAGTAAGAGAAGGGGGCCAGATTGTAGTTTTGGTCGTCGGACTCTGTTAGAACCCAGGCGATGGGCCTTGGGATCACGGTTTGAGTCATAAGGTGATATATCTGGGTTGGTGAAAAATCGGCAAAGTTCAGTTCCATAAGGCAAAATACGCAAAGTTTAGGTGATGATATGTTGCCATACTAACCACAAGGTGGAAAGATGCGCTACACTCTCGCCATCCTCGTTATATGTTGTTTTGGATATGTATATAAACCGCCAATCACTCAATACCAGCCTGCCGCTGGTGTATCACCCCAACTATTCATTCAGTTTCGATCCTAATCACCGCTTTGTGATGAGTAAGTTCGCTAATCTCTATCAGCAGGTGAGGGCAATGGGGTTGATTGGCGACAATGTATATCAGCCTGAGCTGGGGTCACCGGAGCCACTGGAAGCGGTGCACTGTGATACTTACTTATGGGATCTGTGGCGTAATCAACTTGATGCTAAATCGATGCGTCGTATCGGCCTGCCTTGGTCAGAGCAGCTCATGGCACGGACCTTTACCGCTCCGCTTGGCACACTCAAAACTGCAGAGCTGGCGCTGCAAAACGGTGTAGCCTGTCACCTGGCTGGTGGCACACACCATGCTCACTACGATTTTGGCTCAGGTTATTGTATGGTCAATGATTTAGTCTTTACTTCTACAACCCTGATAGAGCAAGGTAAAGTAAACAATGTGCTGATCTTTGATCTGGATGTCCATCAGGGCGATGGCACCGCAGCCATGCTTAAACATAACCCTTATGTGTTTACCTGCTCTATTCACTGCGAAAAAAACTTTCCGTTTCGAAAACACAACAGTGATCTGGATATTGGTCTGGCGAACAATTTGAAAGACGCGGACTACTTGCATATCGTAGAAGACACCCTGACAGGCTTGCTCGAAGACGTTAATCCAGATTTGGTATTGTATGACGCTGGGGTGGATATCTGGGAACACGACGGCCTGGGTAAGCTGGATATCAGTTGGCGGGGTTTGGAGCAGCGCGATGCTCTGGTGCTCAAGACCTGCCAGCAAGCTGGTATTCCGGTGGCCACGGTGATTGGTGGCGGCTACGACAAAGATCACCTACGCCTGGCCCAGCGCCACGCTATTGTGGTGGAGCAAGCGGCGTTGTTATAGGCAATAACAAGTTTCCCATGTATTAAATGAGCTTACTGTTGACTCTTGAGCCTTGAATGAATTCACGAATATGGTGAGTTTTGTTGCCATTTTGGCGGGCAGACATATCAGATAGCTATAGCGTTATATAGTGCACTTCGGGGAGCTGATTGTCAGATATAAAGATGACTAAAATCAATGTGTTACAGGTACGACAATTCTTTACTCAATTTTTGTATTACTTTTGGGCCGTTCGACAGTTTTATTTTGCTCACTTTGTGCCTGAGTGGCGGTTTGGACGGGAAGGTGAGCGTCAAAAGTTGCTCATAGCTTCCCTGTAAAATCTAACTCAAATAAAGGAGTTAGCTATGATAATGAGGTTTCGTTAGAACGGACTTTGTTGGTTAATTAATATCGATCTTTGTCCAATACTTGTGGCATCGCAGTGGAAGTTAGCTACCAAAGCGTCATTTTGGTTGTGTTCGTTGCTCCAGCGGATATAACCATATCCTACATAGCCTGACCCCATTTTATTCATTGAGATGGCGCCTGTTTTATTGGCAGGCAATGCAACAGTGCCAGTAACTGGGTTAGAACCTGAAAAAGCGTACCAGGAGGTAATGTTTGATGAATATGTATTACCATTTTGGTCGAATAGATCTATCTTAACCTGGACATCATTATCAGAAATATTGGTAATATGGAGGTGGCATGAAGAGTTGGTTCCAACATAATAGTGTGGAATTAATGCCTGCCCTGTACCTGAAAGTGCTGCGGATGAATAAATCAGAGAAGCTAAGATTAATGATTTCTTCATAGAGAAATTTCCTTTTTAAGTAGAGTTTATAATTTGAGTTTCTGGTTTTTTTAATACAAAAGTGTAGTTATTTCTACCAATTACTGTGCCAATTAAAACAACAGTACTGAAGTCATCAGTCTGGCCACAGTGTCGAAATTCACCTTCTGCCAGTACAGTATTTCATTATGATGATGCTGTATCAAGTTGTTTTTATTGTTTAATTATGGGATTGTACTATCACTTGTGTTAATAAATATATTGAAGGTGTCGTTTTACTTTGGCCTGGCGTTTGGTAAGTGATTTTTAATTATAAGGTTTTTCAGTATTTTATTTACGTTTGGTTTATTTTGCATTGAATTTTATGAGAGTTAAAGGTTTTTCAGACTCTCGGTATAATGGGGAGATATATTTACCTGAGTATGAGTAAGTGAGACCTGTTGTTGAGTGAGCTCAATATTTCAGTGGTGCAAGTAAAGAGTAGTGCATTGGGAAAACATTAAGCTGTTAGTCGTAATTAAAAGCCTGTTGCTAAGTCCCAGTCATCACTGGATTTCAAAAGCCACATGCGTCAATACTATTAAACCTATCTCTGGCTATCAACCAGTTGGGCAAGCTCACTGCGGCTGTTGATGCCAATCTTGTCGTAAATACGGTACAGATGATTAGACACGGTTGACGGGGCTACATCCAGTTGTCGGGCTACCTCTTTGAAAGTCAGGCCTTTGCACACCCATTCTACAATCTGTGTCTCGCGCTGACTCAACAAGTCTAAGGGGCCAGGTAGACGCAGTGTCACTATCATCAGCTCCCCCTGTGCTTTAAAAGAGACCGTCAGGTTATTAATATGCGTTGTAGAATTATCTTTACCTATGGCAAAAGGCAGGGTGACACCAGTACGATTAGGAAAATACTCGTTGAGCAGAGTAACAAAACGGGGCTGAACCTCGTGAAAACACCCATTGATGTCGCATATTGCGGAGGCTGCATGCGCTTTGTGATGGAGTATATTGCCCGCGTGCAAGTGTAGGAAAAAGGCATGCGAGGCGGCATTGACCAGATGAAACACAAGTCGTTCCTGTAATTGGCGTTCGTGCTCGGTGAATATCTGCGCTCTGTCAAAACGGTATAAACTGAGCAGCGAGTACAGACCATTGTTCTGATCAAAATGTCCAGCAGCCAGGATACGTTCAATACCATATGGTTGAAATAATTGCTGGTATAACTGAGACTGATAAAAGTCATTGTCAGCAATCACATCCTGCATATTAACCGGTTTGCCAAGGTTATTAATTACGGCGTCTTTGATAGGGTTGATGGGCAGGGTTTGTTGCAGCTGACAGGCATAATCTTCATCCAGGCCAACATGGCAAACGTAATGAAAGTGAATATCGGCGCTGTTGCCGCTGCCCCAGAACGCGGCGTCAAAGTCGATGACCCGGGATAGTTGCTCTAAAGCCCATACGCGGTATTCATTGGGTGGTATGCGTGCGGCTTCACGGTAAAGTGTGCTGATGAAAGCTTCTGTGCTTTTTTCTGTGTTGGTTTTTTGTGTTGTCATAGTGGTTTTTAGTCATTTGGATTAAGCACTGAGGTGTGATTGTTTTGCGTCAGGTTTTTCCAAATAGAGTAAATATTCAAGTTTTTTAATTGATGATAGAGGGAATAAGAAATTTTGTATATCCGATGTTGTCATGAATTAACGATGTAAAACTGGGTGAGTTCAGGTTGGGTATACTGGCGTATGGAGCGAGGATGCTAGGAAAGTCAGATCAGGCGGGTGTTTTGATGAAGGTTATTGAATTTGACAAAAGCGCCGGTTTACAAAGGGCCATGTAAAACATGGCCGGGCAATAAACAAAATTAGTTCACTGTAAATGAGCGGCTCTGGCCTGAGTAACTGCGTATCTTGCCGCCCCAACCACTTTTCCAGTGACCTGTGTGCTTGATACGGTAGGTACCTCTGGGCATATCCGGATTGATAGTCCATTCCAGCTGAGCAAATGAGCAGGCCATACAGTCAGCAGCGGTATCGCGGATCCAGGTGAACTTAGTGCTCAGGTCATTATCAGTTAAGACAGTTGACCAGCCACCGTTTTCATATCGCTGCACCTCCATAAAACTCGACATCGTTTTAAAGTTATTCTGAGGATGGCCAGAGCGAAACTTCACCTTAACCGTATTACCACGCACGTAACTGCTGTTGGCATCGCTCCAGGTTTGCCCAAAGGACTCCCACAACCGCTTATCATCATAAACTACACCAATGGCATAAACTTTCTGTTTATTTGACCAGTCCAGCGGGTTTGGGCCGGTGTTGAGGTTATCGTCATGTACCAGAGCATTGGCAAGCCGGCTAAAAATTTGTCGATAGGCTGCCAGGCTGTACTGACCAAACAGGGTATGTGCGCCTTCGTAATACTGGATCTGATATTCCTCTTTGGTTGTGATATACCCGCCATAAGCATTCGCCAGCCCGGCAAAGACCACAGTGGTGATGCCACGAGGGGCAAGCGCTGCTTGTAAATCGTTGCGCAGGCGGCGTGCTGCCATGGTGGTCATTTCTCCCGGAATCCCCACAAGGGCCATATTACCAATCTGAAAGAGCTGAAAAGGTAGGGTATCTGTATACAGGTGCGCGCCGGAGCCCAGCTGTGTGGGTAAAAAGGTGGGTTTAGGATACTGACATGTCTCATGGGTTTTGCTGCCCAGCACGTTTTTATCAAATCCGAGCAGGCCAGCAAAATCATTAATGAACTTAAACGCACCGCCCACAGCACCTATTACTGTACTACGGTCCCAGCTTGACCCTTCATTGTCTTGTGTCATGCCTTCAAATACACCCGACTGGCCAGACGGGCCGTCATAGGTTGCTCCGGCTGTCATTGAAAATCCAATGGCGCCCTCACATAGTCGTTGATCGCCATTTCCAGTGTATTGACCCAAAACGTTTAACCCTGGCAGTTTTACGTACTGAAAACGTACATCCAATGCGCCATTGAGTGCGTCTGTTGCATTGTTATAAAGGCTCAGCGCTTTGTTGTATTGCTTGTTTGCTGATAGCGCGACGTTTGCCTCATTGTTACCTTTGCCTGCACAGCCATCTTCCGGTCCACATACATTGGGTGAAACATCCCCTTCTTCGCTGTTTGCGAAGGCAGCGACAAACTGACCCGACAGAGGCCAGTTCGCCCCTTTGTGCTTTTCAAACAGCTGGGCAGCAACCCCTTTGTTGTCTCCGGTAATAAGTCGCTGATTCTGATTGCTCGATACATTATGTACACCAAACCAGTTGATCATACCAATTTCCTGGCCATTGCTTTTCACCAGTTTTAGCAAGGTCATGGTTTGATTGATCTGAGTGTCATAGTCATCGGCATCCGGGTTTTGGTTATATGCAGTCAAATTGCGGTTAACGGCCGCGCCAGATAATTCTCCCTGATTAATGTGAATACTGCCCAAGCCTCTGTTTAGATAGGCGTTACGGATGGACAGATATATGCCGTTGACTATGGTGTTATAATTATCTTCGTCATAACCCAGCGCACTCATATTAAGCATGATGTTGTGATCATAACCACCCGGTCCCACATGAACATGAGTTGCGCTGAGCATCACATTGTTTTGGTTAAAAAAAGGTGCTATCAGCGGGTCACCGGCAATTTTTTTGAGCACGCCCTGGTGCACACCCTGGGTAATGCTTTGCAGATCTGCACTGACGAAGGTGACAAGTTGGTTTGAGTTTGGTTTACCAATCACAAATGCACGGGACCAAAGGCGTGTGTGTATCCCTTTGGTGGTCTGCCCAACATCGCCATATCCTACCATGCCCCGATCGGCGGCCGGGCCGGTAATATCATAGATCCCCGAGCCAATGATCCAGTCACTATTTGCTTTTATGCCCAGGCTAACAAGTAGTAGCGCTAAGCCACTGAATTTGATCAGCCAGGCTTTATATCTTGCGTGTAAAGTAGTCATACTAATCCCCCAGCCATACCAAGCAGCATGGCTGTTTTCGTTCATTGTTTAGGATAAGTACCCATATAAAATGGGTGCATTTGATACTCGCGAGATCGAGGGACTATTAAATCTTGGTTAGCAATGTAACGAAATAGTAATATTAGCCTAACAAGTTGATTTGCTGCCTGAACGCGCAGCGACAAGTTTTCGCAGGATAGGGCACGATTTGGTTGCACATAAGGTTTTACTTGTTAGCAATGGAAAACCGGCGGATTTGAATATGCTGTTGTTACATTAGGTGTATTAGTGTGCATCAAAGGCCGCAGGTGCAACGGCTATTACCCCGAAAATCACGTAGTCAGCCAGAGCCCTGAGAGTGATAGACACAAAATAGTGAGCACTTCTTAGGTTCTTAATATATGTAAGGCAAAGCAGCAGAGTCACATGGTGTGACCTGCTGACTTTACTTAGTGACCTGGTTTTATCTTTGTACTAAACTAAACCAGTTTCCGGAGTTGTCCAGACCCATGGCTTCTACGCCATATAATTGTTCTGTTGGTGGCTGAATGAATTCGACGCCTTTGGCGACAAGCTCTTCGTATGTTTGCTGACAATTTTCCGTTTCGAAAACGCCCGCGCCGAATGCACCTTCTGCAATTAAACTACGTATTTTTTCGGCAGCCTCTTTGTTAAACATGGGTCCTTCTTTTGGCTCTGCTAATACCAGCTGGAGCTGTGAATTCGATTTCGGATAGACAGTTAACCACCGAAAACCGCCTTCTACTTTCATATCATCACCGATTTCGAAACCAAGCTTATTTTTATAAAAATCAAGCGCCTCGTCCTGATTTAGTACATATATTGTGGCATGCGCTATGGATGTGATCATCTTCATATTCCTTGTTGTGAGTTCACCTTTATTGTATAGATAAAATCCAGCAAAGGTTTCTCCAATATTGCGCTATTTGCCTAAAAAGTGACGAGCATAACAGGCTGGTATGGCCTGAGCGGGAAAGCAAAATGGCTCAGCCGACAAGGCCCAAAGTTTGCGACGATATAAAGTCGGTGCCATGCCTGTTTGCTTTAAAAATAAAGAGGAAAAGCTGCCAAGACTTGAATAACCCACATGCTCACAAATCTCTGAGACACTGTGGTTTTCGGTAATCAGCAGTTTCTTTGCGTGTGCTACTCTGAGCCGGATCAAAAATTCATTGGGCGTTTCGCCATAAGTGTCCTTGAAAACCCGTAAAAAATGGTAGGGAGAGATATGCGCGTGCTGTGCCATATCAGAAAGGCTCAGTGCATTGTGGAAGTTGTCGGCAATGTGATCCCTGCCAGCTTTCACTTTTTTAAATTTGTAATTTGTGGCCATAACATTTAACGCTTATTCCCTGTAAAAATGACGGGCGTACTGGCATTACTTCAGGCCTGTTAACGCTTTCAACAGCCCTATATACGCATCATTCATTGCGATAACGAAGCAAATAAATTACCACTGCTAAACCCCTTACTCAAGCACAACCTAAGCAGAGTAAGTAGGCCACAAGGAGTGTGAGACTGATGAAAGTTCACTTGTATAAATGCCTATTTATATGAATTCAGAATTGACTCGCATCAACCCTCAAGGGGCTGCGCATTTAAAGACTTTGCGCTTAATAATTTTGTGTCACACTTTGCGTAAACGTCTCTTCTGTTGCGAGTATGCTCTTAGGCTTAAGCTCAACCGTTAAGACTAGAGCCGAAGCTGATAAAGAGTACTACAGGGTTTGACATAAATTTTCATCTAATTACATAGCCTCTGAAGTTCTTATCTCCCTAAACCCGACTTTTTCTCCAATGTGAAAATGAGATAATTTCAACTTTTTGCAAAGGTCGAGCTCAGCAATTCACTACATCTCGTACTCGTATGGTGTGTGATGTTGTAATGTTATGAGTTAAATCATAAAAATTCAATATTCCACTTTATTATAGGGTAAATAACCATTTTGATTGCATAAAATGCAACTTTAGTTATTGATTGTAATTCTCATTAGTATTAATATGCGCGGCATTTTGACTCTTAAATGTAAACGGGAAGAAGTTGTTTGCACCAAAGTTGATCTTTTACTCTAGTTTGTGTGGTTGGTAATTCCGACTCTAGAATGGATGTGGTATATGAATAAATCTCTAGTTAAATTGGCCTTTATCGCTAATTTAAGTATCGTGTTGTCTGCTTGTGGTGGAAGTGGGATTGAAGGCGGTAATCAGCCACCTTCGTTTACTGATACTGAGAGACGCTTTGCCTTGGATGAAGATACGCAATTCAGTGGTGCGTTTTCTGCATCAGATCCGGATGGTGATTCTCTGGCTTTTGGTGTTAGTAAATCGCCAAAAAATGGCACGCTTACCGTTAGCAGAGATGGCAGTTTTGTATATGTACCCAAAGCGCACTTTTTTGGAGACGATATCGCAAGTGTTGTTGTTTCAGACCGTATTGCGACAACGACCAGAGATGTTACGTTCGTCGTTGCAAATATTAACGATCTGCCCACTGTTGTCTCTAGTCGCGTTGCTGTTAGTGAGATTGGGCGGGCGATAGGTCAGGTCGTCGCAGTTGATTATGACAATGACGTTTTGACATTTAGTGTACAAAGCCAACCTACAAAGGGTACCTTAGCTTTGGATGCTGAGAATGGCAATTTTACCTATGAAACGCAATCAACTGGACAAATAGACGATACATTTATCGTTGGTGTCAGCGATGGTAGCGGGGAAATTGTCCGGGCTGAGGTGGCCATCCGCCCTTCATTTGTCACTAATGCGGATAAACGAAGCTATTACTATAACGCTGAAAGCTCTCACCTTTCTTTGGCAACGCAGTTAATAGAAGTCAATGAGGAAGGTGACAAGGCTGCTATTTCTGATGCCGCCTTATCTGGTTTGGGGTATTTAGATATTGCAGTCGGGTATGCATTGTCTGGTTTTACAAGTACCGCCATAGAGATAATCGAAAAACACATATTAAGCAGGACGACCAAAGCACAGGCATATCGAGACGTTGCCGCCGTGTTGGACAAGCAATCTCAAATAGCGCTCGCTAATGAACTACGTGAAAAAGCCGTTGTTGAATACAACACTTACATCGCCGAAATAGGTATTGAAAACATAACGCCCTCGAATGCGCTGTTCTATTTAACTGTGATTCGGGGCTATCTAGATGCAGAACAAAATGAGTTGGCTAATAAGTTGCTGACTACGACGCATGTGTATGCACAAAGTCTGAGTGATCTGAATATCGAGTCAAAAAGTGCACACCGTGCTTTTGTCGGCGCATACCTTGAACATGCGCAAAATATGACCGATGGCTTTTTAAATAATGTAGAAGGCACAACGTTTGATAAGGCACTCAATGCAATTCAAAATGTCACTGACATTACTGCGACAGTGAGCTTTGATGAAACGAGCCGGGGTATTACCCATAAATACAGGGCAAATTACTATCGGCAAGCGGCGCAACTGGCGCATGTTTTGAGTTTGGTGTCAAAGGGAGCAGAAAAACAAAAGGCGATTCAGCTTGCTAAGTATAACCTGGCATCGGGATTAGCGCTTTATACTGATATTTCATATGACGGCAACTTTAGCCTGAAAGCTGATCCATATGCGCAGTCCACATTGGCTCGATTTGACACGCCGCTTCAGCTGTTTAGTGGGTTGTTTTTGTCTTTGTATCCAGAGTACGTGGCCGCAAACAAAACTGCCGAGTACTCAGGAAATATTGCTTATGAGTTGATTAAAGAAGTTGGAAGTAGTGCCGACCTACGTAATACACATCGTCATTTGTATGCGCATACTTTATTGATAAATGCGCAAGCCGGGCTTGCTCTGACCTCAACGCTAAATGAGCTTAATACAGCGTTTGCTGGTGGTGATGAGGCCGAAATTTTTCATACCTTGGTTGAAGCCGGCCCCACGAACCCTGCCGAAAGATATGGCGCCTGGCTGCTACATTATGCTGGATACAAAGACCAGGCATTATTGTTAATTGATGAGGCAGAAACGCTCTTAAAAAGTGAGGCTTATCAGGATGACGTTCGATTAATCGTGAGCCAGGTTATAGGGAGCAATGGCTGTCTGCGTCTTGTCGAGCTCAATACACTGTTTGGTGGTAGCCGGGAGCGTTCAGAGGCCATTGTTGCGACTTGCGCCGAAATCGCAGATAAGCGCTATAAAAACAACGACACGCTCAACGCGGACAGAAAAATTGAAGCTTTCAATGCAATGACAATTGGTTGGGCTACTGAACAAAAACTTGAACGAGCGCTTACAGCGAGCAAACAGGCACAGTTGGTCGCAACAACTATCACAGATTTCGATGATTACCTTGAAGAACATTTTCATATTGCTAATGCACTTGCTTCAGCTGGTGCCTTGCGTCAAAGCTATGAGATAGCAATGACCGCGCTGGAGAAAGCTGTTTCGCAACTAAACAAAGAGGTAGAAACAGCTGAGTTGGTCGAAAATATTGACGATATTCTGAAGCAGCTAAATTTGGTAACGGAGCGTGAAAAAGATGCGTCATACCTTAAGATATATAAGCTTTTCTACGCAATCCAGCATCATGCGGGCACCCAGGACGATTACCGCACGGTCAGAGAGGGTATCACGCTCGAACTCTCTGTGGTTTTCGAAAAAATCGAGTCTTTAGCAAATTCTCTTTCTGAAAATGACAGACAAGATATTTATGAATCCTTGATTAAGCATTATTCGGCGCTTGGTTTTTACGAAAAGGCGCGCTCCCTGGCAACAGACCCTGTTTATACCGAGGCCGACAGAGAGCAACTCCTTCTGACCATTGTACAGAGTCAGGCAACACAGGATGAGTTTCCTGCATCCGCAATCGCCAATGTTGATACCGACAAAGACGGGTTTGTGAACTTCTTTTTACCGACAGCGACCGAGCAGCAAATTACAGACTCAGGATTGAGTCTGGATCAAGATAGTGACAATGATGGTAAGCCCGATCCGGAAGATCTCACACCACTTTCCAAAGACTAAATAGTAGTAAAGATGAAAAAAACTAGGTTTATTTTCCTGCCTGTGGCTCAGGTAGTCTGCCTTCCTTTGGCTGCAAAACAGCTTATACCAGAGGGGACAGGTGAATTACCGAAAGCGCTCGTTATTGAATGCGTAGGTGATTCTGCTCTGAATAAAAAAAGTCGTGAGCAACTGTTGGAGTGCGTCGCACACAAGCAACAAGAAAAAGAAATTGAGCGTATTGCAGTCCATGGCGAATACATAGGTTTGCAAGTACCAGAAGTTAACGGTCGCTATGTTTTAGACCGTGATTTTCTTGAAAAGACACCGCACAATGCTGGTGATATTTCTGAATTATTAGGTTTGCTACCGGGCGTGATCCTGGGGAATGATGCCTATGATGCAGATTTACAAGCTGAAATAGGAGCAAAGCGCGTTTCTATTTCTGGTGGTCAGCCCTGGCAAACCGGGTTTTTTCTGGATGGCGTTAACTTTAATAGTCGACAAGATCCCAGTGCATACAACCGTAAAAAGTCTACGCCAAATGATGTTCAGGGGGCTGTACAGGCATTTAATGTAAATCAACAAATCGTTGAATCGATAGATGTATTTACTAATAACATCCCCGCAAACTATGGCGGATTCAGTGGCGGTGTGGTTGAAGTGAATACGCGGGAGCCCGAGTCGGGCGCCCCCCAATTTGGTGTTAGTTACCGCACTTCACAAAGTGACTGGAACGAGTACCACATCATATTGACTGAAGAAGAAAATGAGGCTTCCAGCGAGTTACCACTTGCACCTGTGTTCGAGAAAAACGTATACAATATAGATTTCAGCACCACAGTTGGCGAACACCACAGTGTGTTGTTCGCAGCCAATTATACCGACAGCAAAATATCGACTATCTCATTAAACGAAACCGTTCTCACAACGCGAGAGACCGCGAACTACCTCGTAAAATTGATTCAAAATGACATGTGGCTGGATAAAATCACTTTAAGCTTGAACTACTCACCATATGAGTCTCGTGATGTCAGCAAAGATGTTAAACACAGTGAGTTTACAAGTGACGGCGGTGGTTACAACACAACGCTGCAGATGGAGCAAGAGGTTGCCGATATCCTCTTTTCAAGCAAATTCTCATACGTTTTCAGCGAAAATTCACGTAAAGCTCCCCCGCACTTTTACCCCTGGTACAAAGCAAAGGGTAAGGATTGGGGAGTCGGGGACGCCGCAGAATTTACGCTCTTATCCCGAGAGGGGGGATACGGCTCACTTTATAAAACCCAAAAATCCCTGAACTGGGACTTCAACGCAACGTTTGATGAGCTTTCGTTGGGCTCAACCCAGCATCTGCTGCAAGCTGGTATTCAATTGCAAAAAGAAGCGATAGATCGGGAGCGGCTTGATAGTAGTTTTAGCTATAACTCCCCGATAACAGGGGTCAGCCAACTCAATTGCACGGCTGCGCTCTTTGATTGTGTAGAATTGACCACCAGTATGTCCATCGCAGAGCTTGAACAACAGCTCGCAGAGCCGCTTGACCTGTCGAATCCGGATCATATTCTGGCTTATAGTGACATTGTTGAAATTGCGCCTCAGTATTTTTCACTGAGAACGGTCTTTCAACAAGAGCAAATTAAGGTAGATGTGCAAAACATCAGTGGTTATGTCACTGACGATATTGAATGGAAAGACCTTACAGTCCGAGCCGGGCTTCGTTATGACTATGATAACTTTCTTAAAAATCATAATTTGGCACCCCGACTGAGTTTAGGTTATCGGGTAAATGGCAATCAAGATACGATGCTGGTAATGGGGTTAAATCGATATTACGACAGCAATCTCCTAACTTATAAAATCCGCGAGCAGCAGCTCCCAACATTGCTTCAGAGGCGAAGTGTAAATTCTAAGGGAGTCGTTGAGGCTTGGCAGGATTTGAGTTCAGCAACGGATTATCGGTACCGCTTTAATAACGTTGAAACGCCATATAGTGATGAACTCGTACTGGGCTGGAAGCAGGCCTCTAATCTTGGCAATTTTTCAATTGAATATATAAAGCGCTGGAATAAAAAGCAATTACGCAAATTAAGTGAACCTGAATATAACCCCATGGATGGCTATTATTATCGCCAAATGACAAACCAAGGTTATGGGCACAATGAAAGGGTCTCTGTGTCATGGGCATGGTATTTGAATTCTCATAGCCTATGGGCAAATACAACGTATCAGCTCTCTCAATATACTAAGGCTGAACAGTTGGAGGAGATTGATACAGCAGCGTTGAATGAGTTGGTTTATTTGCGTACTGAGACCTCAGATAAAGGTTATACATTTACTGAAACCACGAAAAACAATATTGAGCTGAGAGAGGCTGAGTTTGGTGAGCCGTTGTCGCTGAATATTGGCTGGACAGCTAACTGGACCTCGACATTTACATCCAGCTTGAATGCCAACTACAGACAAAGTTATAAAGCAATTATGCCACTGAGTACGTCCAGAGAAAGTAGCCAGCTTGAACGACTGTGTCCGGTTTGTCAGTCGGACGAGTCACTTTTTGTCGAGGTATATCAAGAAACTGAAGTTCCAGGAAGGGTATTGGCAAACTTATCTTTTAATTGGCAGCCAGTTATCTTTGCAGAGAAAAGTATGAAATTAGGGGTCGATATCCATAATTTATTCGATAGCAGAACCCATTCCGTCAACGTTGGTACATCGGGTGTTGAAACGGGTCGTTCAATTTGGTTTTCAGTGGGTATGGAATTGTAGTCGTGAAAAAGTATATTAATAATTTTAGTGTGGCCGCAGTTTTTATCGGTAGTTTGACCTGGGGAGATGCAAATGCCAGCTCTACAGAAAATCAGTTGTCTGAACAATATAAACGGCATCCCAGTTTATGGCCAGCTGTGCAAACGTCAGATGGCCGCAAGGTTGATGATCTGGCGCCGCTGAGCAACCTTTCTCCCGACCCGGATATCAAACAGGTCGCGCTTGGAAAGCGGCTGTTCAATGACAAAATTTTGTCAAGAGACGGCTCAGTGAGTTGTGCAAGTTGTCATATAGACAGCAAAACGTTTTCTGATGGAATAGGGCAGGCAAAAGGAATAGATGGGCAGGTTGGCAACAGAAATACGCCAGCGATTATTGGTCTTGATCACTGGACCAGTTTTTTCTGGGATGGCAGAGCAAAAACGGCTTTAGAGCAATCATTAATGCCAATAGAAAACCCAATCGAAATGGACTTGCCAATAGATACTGCCCTGGTAAGACTTAACCGTGACAGTAGCTATGTTGCTGCGTTTAAGGAAGCGTTTGCAACTGACAAAATTGAGCGCGCGCATCTGGCTAAAGCGCTCGTTGCTTTTGAACGCAGCATTGATAAACCTGAGTCATTATTTCAGCGCTTTATCTCTGAGGCACATACTGATCCTGAAGTGGCCATTGACATGCTTACCCCGCAGCAACTGGAGGGCATGCATTTGTTCAGGACAAAAGCACAATGCATGACTTGTCACTCTGGTGCGCTGCTTAGCGATAACAAATTCCACGTTACGGGTTTTCATAACTATGGCAGGCGATTTCAGGACTTAGGCCGTTACGAGCACACCAAGGACCCAGCCGACGTAGGTAAATTCCGTACACCAACATTATTGGCGATTTCAAAGACGGCACCCTGGATGCACAATGGCCTGTTCACCGAGTTCAGACCAATGATAGAGCAATACAATCGCGGTGGATTTAAACCTAAACCAAGAGGCCGCTTTATAGGTGACAAGATGTTTCCAGTTACTTCTGAGTTGATCCAACCCACCCATATGACAGAGCAAGAGGTGGATAATCTGGTGGAGTTTTTGAAAATTCTTTAATAAAGCGGCTTGTATACTATTGAATAGGCGCTGAGGTCGATAACCCCCATTAGTGTTTGACCTGTGGGGGTTGTCGAACTGCAAGTACAGCGACACATTAAGCTGTGTTAATTTGCAGGTAAGCGGTTTTACTTAACCGAGTCGATAATGACCAGTGGGAAATTAGCCGGTGAGCGAGGCTGCCAGTCATTGAACGTGATATTTTTCACACCAAAAGACATGAGAGCCTGGGGGGAGTAACTCCAGCCCCTGGCTTTATTCGTTTTCGCTTGCTCAACGATATGATCAGTAAAACCATAGGTGAGTAAAGTATGATCCACCCCCACTTTTTGATAAAACGCTTTTTCTCTGGTACTTAATTGCTCTATAACCGCATCGTAGTGTGCTCGCAGCTCTGCCCATTTTTGTTTACGCTGTTCACTCTGTAAATTGGCAACCATTGCATCGATATCACTGTTTCTCCAGCGGGCTGAGCTGGCATCGCCATGCCAGCCAATTACAGCGCCTTTAGAAATTTCAGTTGGCCTGCCGCTCAGTAATATATAGTTGGCACAGGAAGAAAAACAAAATTTATCTATTTTTACTCGAAGTGAATTTTTTTGAATTAATTCAGCTAATTCAATGCCCAAGTTGATAGGGCCACCGCCACTTGTAATCACCAATGTATCGATTTTTTTATTTTTACTAATCAATTCTTCTATTTTTTTATTGTCAGGTTCATTGAGTGTGCCTTGGTATATGATGCTGTTTTTGCTTAGAGTGACGCTGGCAATGCAGGTTTGGTTAAATATAAGGAAGGGTATTAATGTTCTTTTCATTGTTTTAGGTGTTTTTAAAGGGTGGAATATACCATGAAGTGAATTTAAATTAAAACGAATCGTTAACTTGTTTTTGTTATCTAAACTTATTTTAATTTAATGCTCAAGGTGAGTATATCTTTACATTATTATGACGAAAAATGATTGCCACTGTTTGTATGTGGTTTTTATGACAGTCCTTTGCGGGTTGTTAATGACTCAATGGCGACTACCAACCTTCATTCAAAGCATTGAGGTTGGTAGCCGACGCGGATTAAAGCGTTAGTTACTTACAACGTTAGATGCAGGTGATGCATTGTAGCAAATGCCACTTTGCGCACACGCTTTGACGCGATATTGCCTGTTGCCTGACCCTAAGTTTGACCAAGAGATACTGGACGTGTTTGGTGCGCTGTAGAACCGGTAGTCAGTCCAGTTATTGTTGTTGTACTTGATTGAAAGTACATACTGATATGCGCCAGGCACATCGTTCCAATCCACAATGATGGTATTGCCACTTAATCTGGCGTAAGGCGCGTTGGGTTTGCCCAAACCTGAGCTCACTGTAACTGTGTTCGAGATCGGAGAAGGTTGAGAGCAGCCATAGCTATTACAAGCGACGACACGATAGCGACGATTACCATCGTTTAAGTTGTGCCAACTCATGTAGGACGCCGAAGCCGGACTTGGAATATATTGATAGTCGGTCCAGCTATTGTTGTTATATTGAATGGCAACTTTATAGGTTGCACCGCTGACAGGTTCCCAGTTTACATTCACGCTGTTACCTGAGGCTGAGGCATTGATCCAGCCTGGTGCATCAGGCACACCGGGCACTTCATATTCATAATCAACGCCGATGGTGTATTCAAAATACATATAGTCTTCGCATTCAGCGGGGTTTCTATTAGCACACCGCAAACTCACGCTGTTGCTCAGCTGTGCTTTCAGGGTGAATGACAGATTATCTAAGCGAGTACCATTAAAAGGCAGGTTAACTGTTGAAGACCCTAATGAGTTTGCACCGTATGCCGACATAATGGCTTTTACCTGACCCGTTAGCGGATTAGGTAAATAAGGAGAAGATGCGCTAACTGTGAGAATATAATCGCCCAGCAGCAGGCCCCGGGTCAGTACTTGTCTATCCGCATAGGCAGTAAAACTCGCGCGAATATTGGTGATAGTCGCATTGTTTGGGACTTCACAGCTCTCGGCGCCAAAGACGGAGTATTTGGCGGTTGTCACGTAGTCATTGTTGTCCCAGCTCATAGGCGGCGCGCCCGGTTGGGTTCTGGATATTTCACAATATCCACTTTGCGTCGCTGCGGTGGCAGAGAAAGTGGTGAGAAGTCCGAGTGCCAGAGTGGCGCTCACACATAGCGCTGAAGCACAGCTTGGTAATAACTTAGAGATCATACTTACTTTCCTTTTATAGTCTGTCCTAAAAAATGTGGGGCTGGCACATCTTGCCAGCCATGAGAAAAGTGCACTTTTAATTACAAAGGCCATTTGATGTTATATTAAAATATTCATCAGGCAATTGATTTAATCGGCATTCCAGATGCGAATTTTCGAAGTTGAAAAGCCTTGAGTGTTTAGTACATACAGACAAAAGGCACGGAGTTATTACTTTCTTGCAAGTCTGTATCAATATTGAGACAGCTGACCTATTCAACAAACAGACAAGGCATGATGACACTGGAATTTTGTTTTCTCGCTGAAAGACCGGAGTTTACGGCGCTGGTTGCTCACTGGTATTTCAACGAGTGGGGGGCGCTGGCACCTGGCGCCACAGTAAACTCGTTTGAAGATAAGCTCGCAGGGTATCTGCAAAAAGATGCTATCCCACTGGCGTTGCTGGCAATGCAGGCAAACAAACCTGTCGGCGTTGCTCACCTGCGCTTTCACGAAATGACCATTTACCCGGATAAAACGCACTGGCTGGGAGGTGTGTATGTCGCACCTCAAGCAAGAGGGGAGCAGGTCGCTTCTGCGTTGGTAAAAAGAATCGAGCAGTTGGCTCAGTCTTTTGGTGTCCGGGAACTACACTTACAAACCGAACAACAAGACGGCGGGCTTTACCAGCGTTTAGGCTGGCAGGCACAGGAACGAGTAAATTATCGCGGCGTGGATGTGGTTGTAATGAGCAAGTCGCTTTCCTGATTTGAGCCCCCGGTGTATGCGGTTTCTTTGCTTAGCATGGCACTCGCTTTCGATGTAAAAACACTGAGTGCCATGATGCATTTAACCTTGATATTACCCTCAGCATTAATCGATTAGCTTATCCAGCTTGATAAAAAAGTCATTAAAGGTTGTCGACATGTCTTCTGAATGTGCTTGTATCTGTTGCAAATCGTCCTTTGCTCCGTCGAGGGTCTCGCGAATTGTCCGCTCCTGCGCATCGCTGAACCCAAATGTTAGCATTGACTCCTCGATATCAAAGATAAGTCGTTCAATCAGCTCCTGACACGATTCATTATAGTGCTTAAAAATGTGCTCGATACTTTCTAAATCTTTGCTGGCAATCTGGCTCAACTCCCTAAGGCCCTGGTTTTTTGCCTGAATGGCCTGAACATTGCTCTCCAGGCTTTTTAGTCTGGCATTCGCCCCTCTGACGACCAGAGCCAGGATGTCATTGAAGCGCCCATATTTCTCTTCGTCGTCTGTGGGCATATTTTTAACCAGCAAGGAGCAATAGGCGCTGTTAAAGAAGCTCCGCTTTTCAATATTGATAACGGTTTTGCTCTCGCGGCCTTTTTTTAATAACTCGCGCTCAAGCGGGTTAATTACACCAAAGTTGCTAAAATCCCGAAACTCTCCCAGTAACCCGAGCTGTACGGACGCTTTCAGGTTAAGGTTTTGACAGAGCGCCAGGATGGCTGTGGAGAGCTCTGAGAGTGTATTACACCGATATGTGTTTTCAATAAACTCAAGGCACAGTCCCAGCTCGCTGCAACTGGTTATGGCAGTCATCGTGACTTCTTCAGCGGCTTCGCAGTTTACTTTCAAAGTATCTATTTCATTGCTGTACTTCACCAGGCGCTCGATTCTGAAAGCCAGCTCGTCTGCATCAAATGGCTTGGTGATGTAATCATCACCACCCGCCTTAAAGCCTTCCAGTTTGTCGTCAATACAGTCTTTGGATGACACAAATAAAACCGGGGTATCGTTATGACTTGAGGCATTACGAATTGCCTGACAAACCTCGTAGCCGTTCATTCCCGGCATGACGACATCCAGTAAAACAGCATCGTACTTTCGTTCACTGAACAGTGTCAGTGCGTCTTTCCCATTAAATGCCGAAAAGTAGCTATGTGTGTCGCCCAGCATGGTCATTGCGATGTCATGGTTTACCTCATCATCGTCCACCAATAAAATTGAGTAAGGCATAAGTCCCCCGTTCGATCTTAGTCCCGGTATTGTTGAGAAATCTTAAAAAATGCGCTTTCTTGTGCCAGAAATTCATCTAATAGTTCGGGGTCAAAATGACTACCTCGGCCTTCTTTCATAATCGCAATTGCGTCGCTGTGTTCCATGGCATCTTTATAAACTCGTCGACTAATGAGCGCATCGTAAACATCGGCAATGGCCATCAGCCTGGCACTGAGTGGGATATCTTCTCCTTTGAGGCCTTCGGGGTAACCTGAGCCATCCCATTTTTCATGGTGATAATGAGAAATCTCTTTTGCTGTTTGTAAAAAGCTGTCGGTCTGGCCCAGCGCTGACTCGGCTGTTTCGATAGCATTGCGGCCAAATACGGTATGGCTTTTCATAATCTCAAACTCTTCAGCTGTAAGCCGGGCTGGTTTGAGTAGTACATTGTCCGGTATGCCAACTTTGCCAATATCATGCAGTGGCGCAGATTTGTAATAAATATTGATGACTTCGGGGGTCAGTATCTGCTTATACTTTTCTTTGCCACTGAGTATGGTGGCGAGCAACTTGACATAAAGCTGTGTACGGCGAATATGATTACCGGTTTCCTGATCCCGGGTTTCTGCAAGGCTTGCCATTGCCTGAATAGTAACGTCCTGCAGCTGCGACATTTGCTCGGTCCGTTTCTGGACTTCTTCTTCTAAGTAATTGTTTTTGTTTTTAAGAATATCTTTAGATTCTTTGTTTAGCAGATGCGTATTTAGGCGAGCCAACAGGATGGGGGGGCTAATTGGTTTGTTGATATAATCACATGCGCCCAGCATAAAGCCCTTTTCTTCATCCGAGACACTGGTTTTTGCGGTCAGGAAGATGACCGGAATTTCACAGTGAGACTCATGTGACTTCAGATACTTGATGACATCGTAGCCATTCATTTGTGGCATCACAACGTCCAGCAAAATGATATCTATCTGATTGTTCTCAACAAGGTTAATCGCGGCTTCGCCACTTTTTACTGCCAATACACGATATTTGTCTTTGATAATTTCCGCCATGAAAGCCAGGTTCTCTTTCACATCATCTACTACCAGCACGGTCTTCAGTTCTTCCATAGCCTCTGTTACCACTATGTTGCACGATTGCACGACGTACTCAGAAATATAGGTCTATTATTAGTGAAACGCCAAATAGGGATAGAGTAAAATGAAAAGCTTAAGAGCTAGCTTCTTTATCACTTTTTTAATGATGCTGGTTGTGAGTTGTGGGATCGGCTTGATGTCGCATTTTGTCAGGATAGAGGTCAATGCCTTATCACAGAAGCAAGCTCAGTTATTTCAGCTTACGGAACTTGCCCATGAATTGAAACTCAGCTCGGATAACTTAACTAATTTTGCCCGGGCCTATGCAGTAACCGGCGATGAAAAATGGCAACAGTTGTTTCAGTTTGTTTTGCTTGTACGGGATGGCAAAGTGCAAGCGCAAAGCGCCAATACTTTTGATTATTGGGATAATCTCGCATCACCTCATGCCAGCTTGCCAAAGTTAGAGCGGATAGAAGACGGGCATAATATTATCGAGCGCTTCCAACAACTGGGGGCACAAGATTTTGAGCTGTTGCAAATGCAAAATGCCCTGTCCACGTCGAATGGGTTGGTGGGATTAGAAAGACAGGCTTTTAATGCCATTCAGGGGATCTATCGGGATGAGTATGGGAATTGGGTGGAAGGCGGGGAGCCCGATTTAACAAGTGCGCAGAAAATTTTATTCAGTGATACGTTTTTAGCCGAAAAATCAAAAATTATGACCGCAATTGGCGAGGCGCACAGGGCCATTGCAACACGTCTTAATAATGAATTGCAAAGCCATCAAGAAAGCCTCAGCACTGCTTATATGTTCAGAAACATATTTAACCTGATTTTACTCATCAATATCGCATTGTCATTTTATCTGCTGTGGAAATTGTATATTAACCCCGTTGCCTCCATCCAAAAGCAGGTGGTCAAGAATGTGGAGCAAGGTAACTATAATTTTACGCTTGATGAATCCGTAAAAGGGGAGCTGTCGGAACTCTCTATGTCTATGAACAAGCTACTTAATGACTTATCTGAGCAACTTGAGTTTAACACCATTATGAAGGATTTTGGCCTTGCATTGCGAGGCAAGAAAAGTCCGCATGATCTTGGTGAAGAGCTGTTACAGTTTCTGGAGCAGCGGTTATCTGTGCCATTACTTGGCTTATATGTGTTTGAAGATCAGAAAGCACTCAACCGAGTTGCCGGAACAGGCTATAGCAGCAGCTGCGCCACAACATACAGCAATTATGACTCCATTCACTTTCATGTTCTTAGCACTCAAAAGCCCTACTCTATGAAGTTTGAAAAAGAGCAATATGCTATCGAGTTGAACGGACAAAAGCTCTCTATTAGTGAGCTATATTACTTCCCGCTGGTGGTGAGTAACGACAGTATCGGGTTATTGGAATTAGGTAGCCTGGTTGAATTGACGGAGCAGGACTACAAGTGGGTTAAATCGGTTATTAATGATCTGGCGGTGAGTTTGCAATTGACCCAGAATATTGACCTACAGTCTAAAGCAGAAAAGCGCATTGTCGAGCAGCTTGAGTTGAATAAGAAAATTCTCGACGCCATCCCCAGCCCCATGTACTACAAAAATAGCGAAGGCCAATATTTAGGCGTAAATAGCGTTTTTAATCAATATTTTGGGACATTCGATGCCGATGTGTTGGACGCCACGGCTGAGGATATTTTCGATTACGAGATTGCTCAGGTTTTTGAGCAATCCCATCAGGATTTAATCGACAGAGAGTCAAACCACCATTATGAAATAACAATCGAGAATGCAGAAGGCGACCCCAGAAATTTCATTGTGTATGAGGCGTTATTTACCAATGCTGAAAATCGGCTTGCAGGCGTGGTCGGTTTGCTGCTTGACGTGACAGAGCGCAAACAAATGGAGCAAGAATTAAGGCAGGCTAAGGATAAAGCCGATGAAATGAGTACCGCAAAAGGGGAGTTTTTGGCAAATATGAGCCACGAGATCCGAACCCCGATGAATGCCATTATCGGAATGAGCCATTTGGCGCTTAGAACCGATCTTACCCCGCAACAGATGGGCTATATCAATAAAATAGATCAAGCCGCGAAAAGTTTGCTGGGGATCATTAACGATATATTAGATTTTTCCAAAATTGAGTCAGGTAAACTTGAGATTGAACACATCGACTTTTCTTTACAAGAGGTCCTGGACAATGTGGTCAACATCAATGTGATTCGGGTGCAAGAGAAAGGCCTGGAGATGTTGCTAGATATCGCCCCTGATGTGCCAATTAGCCTGGTTGGCGATCCCCTGCGCTTGGGGCAGATCCTGATTAATTTGTGTGGTAACGCCATTAAATTCACTGAGCAGGGTGAAATTACTATTTCGGTGACCGCCGCCGAGCAAATTGAAGACCAGGTAACCTTAAAGTTCTCGGTGAAAGATACGGGCATTGGCATGTCTCGCGAGCAGCAAAATAAGTTGTTTCAGGCCTTTTCGCAGGCAGATGGTTCAATCACACGTAAGTATGGTGGTACTGGGCTTGGTCTGAGTATCTGCAAGAAGCTTGTGGAGCTCATGGGGGGCTCTATTGGTGTTCACAGTGAGCAGGGGAAAGGCTCTGAGTTCTTTTTCACCATAAAGAGTGGCTTACAGTCGGCTAAGCTCACCAATGTAATTTGTCCTGACAGTCAGCTCGCGGGTAAGCAAGCACTGGTTGTCGATGATAATGAAAGTGCACGGGCCATTTTAACTAATTTGCTTAAAGCAATGAAGTTTCAGGTGACATGCTCTGCCAGCGGTTCAGGTGCCGTCGAACTGGCGCAAGCCGGGGGCTACGACATTATTTTTATGGACTGGAAAATGCCGCATATGAGCGGTATTGATGCGATAAAACATATTCGGGCATTAGAGCTGGAAACAGAACCTAAATATGTGCTTGTGACAGCATATGGAACGGATATTGGCATGAACTCAGAGGTGCATGAACTTATTGATTCGGTCATTTTGAAGCCCGTGAATGCGTCTGTGCTGCTCAATTCGATCATGGAGTCTTTTCAGTTGTCGGATCAGAAGGGGGGCAATGAGTCATATAAAAAGATCGACAATACTGCGCTTTTGTTTGAGCAGCAGCATGTACTTTTAGTTGAAGACAACACCACAAATCAGGAAATCGCCAAAGAAATGCTGTCCTCGTTAAACCTCCAGGTGAGTATTGCTGAAAATGGTCAGATTGCGGTCGAAATGATTAAGGCACAAGCGTTTGACATTGTACTGATGGATATACAAATGCCTGTTATGGACGGGTATTCTGCAACAAAGTACATCAGAAAGCTCAGTCAGTTTAATGCATTACCAATTATCGCAATGACAGCAAACGTTATGAAGGAAGATCTTCAAAAGTGTCAATCTGCCGGAATGAATGGCCATATTGGTAAACCAATCAACTTCAATCAAATGGCAGAAACAATACGCTGTCACTTATATAAGCAATCTGAGCCTACTGAACCTGTTGCGCTGCAAACTGAAATGCAGCTGGATAAAGGCAAGGAAGCGAAAAACGATGAGCAAATCGAGATAGCTGGTGTAGACGTTGAACGTGCAATCAAGCGGCTGGGCGGCAATGACAAGGCGTTTTGGAGCATTATTAAGAAATTTGCCAGAAACCAAATTGAGGAAACCATCAATTTGAATCAGGCGCTGGTCATAGGTGATCTGGAACATGCTGAGCGTATTGCTCACTCTTTGAAAGGCGCTAGTGCCAATTTATGCATGGATGACTTATCAAAACGCGCCGCAGAGATTGAAAAAGCGATTGGCAGCGGTGAGCAAGTCGAGTTGGAACAGGTAGAGCATCTGACTGAATTCCTGAGGGGGCTACACAAGCAGCTGAGTGAACTAAATCAGGAAGATACGCCTTTAATTAAGCGAACAAATGTGGTTAGTTTAAAGGTAACGAAAGAGGATTTTATTCAGCTGAAAGCACTGTTGCTCAGTTGTGATACGCAATCAGTTGAACAGGTGCGTGAGCTTGCCGCCAGCCATAAGTTGGACGAGGCGACCAGCAAGCGGTTGATTGATCTGATTGAAGACTTTGAATTTGAGGAGGCTTCCAAGGTGGTTGCCCATTTGTTAGAAAAATCAGCGTAGTGAACCCACAGTGCCCATCAAGGGATACAAACAAAAGCGTATCAAGCTCAACCGATTAACAGCCAGACATTGGTTTGGCTGACTTAAACGACATTCAATATCTGTGTGACTTTATAACACATCGGGTTTTTATTCCGTTTTATCGCGTATTAGATGACATCTGTATTCAGCTGAATAACTATGTGGCCTTTATTAAAATGATAACAATAGGAGGCTGCCCATGCCTTTTGGACTGAAACGTACTTTGCAATGTTCTTTACTGGCGTTTGCAACACTACCCGTATTGGCGCAGGCTAATGCCGGGCTACAGGCTGAAGATATTTTTGAGCTTGAATATGCAAGCGATCCGCAAATATCGCCTAATGGTGAGCAAGTGGTGTACGTACGTAACAGCAACGACGTTATGAAGGATGCCAAAAGACAAAACTTGTGGTTGGTCGATGCAAAAACGGGCGTACAGTCTCCGTTGTTTTCTGACGAAAACCGTTATCATCAGCCGCGCTGGTCGCCCGATGGCAGCAAGGTAGCGTTTTTGAGTGATGTGTCTGGCAGCACTCAGGTGCATGTGCATTACATTGCGCAAAATCGCACCGCTTTGTTGACTCAGTTACAGGCTGGGATCAGTGATTTGACCTGGTCGCCTGATGGTAAATGGCTGGCATTTAGCCAAAAGGTAGAAGAAAAGCCTGCGGTCATCGCCAAAATGCCGGCAAAGCCAAAAGGCGCCAAGTGGTCCGAGTCGGCCATTGTGATTGATAAAGCCTATTATCAGGCGGATGGACGCGGTCTGGTTAAGCCAGGATATCGGCAGATTTTTGTGTTGCCAAGTGAAGGCGGCACGCCCCGTCAGCTGACTTCAGGTAACTATCACCACAGCGGTAAACTGGCCTGGCGCAGCGATTCCGAAGGTATTGTGTTCTCGGCAAATCGTATTGCGGACTGGGAATATAAGCGCTTAGAGGGTGATCTGTTTGAAGTAGATTTTGCTGGTAAGATCACGCAATTGACCAATGCACCGGGTCGTGAGCACTCTCCGAGCTTTTCAGAAAATGGCAAGCAGCTGGCGTTTTTGAGTTCATCGGGCGAGCTGAACCCGTATCGTAATCACAAACTGAACATTATGAACTGGCAAAGCAAAGAATCGCGCATGATTGCGAAAGACTTTGACCGTTCAATCCAAAGCCCAAGCTGGATAGGCAGCGCTAAGCTAGCAATAGCCTACGACGACCACGGTATGCGCAAGCTGGCGACAATCACGACTAAAGGCAAAATTAAAGATCTTACCAATACGCTGTCAGGCACCACGCTGGGCCGTCCTTACCTGAGCGGTCAGTTCAGCGCCAACTTTGATGGTGAGATTGCCTTTACCAAAGGCTCAAGCTCGCGTCCGGCTGATGTCGCAGTGACAACCAGTAAAGGCAAAGTGAAATCGCTGACTGCGCTGAACGAGGACTTACTGGCACACAAAACACTGGGTAAAGTGCACGAAATCACATACAAATCATCGTTTGATGGTGAGCAGATCCAGGGCTGGTACATCACGCCACCAAATTTTGATCCGAATAAGAAGTATCCATTGTTGATGGAGATCCACGGTGGTCCACACCTGGCTTATGGCCCACATTTCTCGGCTGAGTTACAACGCTACGCAGCACAGGGCTATGTGGTGTTTTACGACAACCATCGTGGTAGTAGCTCATATGGTGAGCGTTTTGCCATGCTGCTGAAATACAAGTACAGCTCAAAAGAAGACTTTGCCGATCACAACTCTGGTGTTGACGCCATGATTACCAAGGGCTTTATTGATCAGGATAACCTGTTTATCGCGGGTGGCTCTGCAGGCGGTATCGCCACTGCCTATGCCATTGGCCTGACAGATCGCTTTAATGCTGCTGTGGTTGTTAAGCCAGTGATCAACTGGTTGAGCAAAGTACTGACGGCCGACAGTGGTCTGGTGCAGATCCCCACTCAGTTCCCAGGGATGCCGTGGGAGCATGTTGATCATTACTGGGAGCGCTCGCCGCTGTCTTTGGTAGGCAATGTTACCACGCCAACCATGTTAATGACTGGAGAGGAAGACCTGCGTACGCCAATGGCTGAAACAGAGCAGTTCTATCAGGCACTAAAACATCGTAAAATAGACTCCGTGCTGGTGAAAATTCCGGGTGCACCCCATGGTATCGCCGGGCGTCCTTCGCGGATGATCAGTAAAATAGAACACACGCTTGCGTGGTTCGAAAAGTACAAAAAATAATGGAAAAGCCGCGCAATGCGGCTTTTTTAACAATATAGTTCAGGAGTTTTATGAAGTTTCTAAAAGGATTTGGTGTGGTGGCTGCCTGCTGGTTGAGTACAGCTGCGGCCGACGTTCAACCTGCCAGTGTTTACGATAAAGCCCGTGATAGGGCCATTCCGGTGGAGATCACTTACCCCAAATCTCAGGCACAATGCAGTGAACAAGCCCTTTGCCCGGTGGCGTTCCTCGGAGCAGGCTACGGTATGTCGCATACTGATTACACCTTTTTATCCAAAGTGCTGAATAAACACGGGTATCTGGTGGTCGCAATCGGACACGAATTACCGGGCGATCCGCCGCTTTCTGTCTCTGGTAATTTGTTTGAAACGCGCAGTGAAAACTGGCAGCGTGGTGCAAAAACACTGGCGTTTTTACACGAAGAATTGCAACACAGCATAACCGGATACGATTTTAATAATTTAACTTTGGTTGGCCACTCAAATGGGGGTGATATTTCTGCCTGGCTGGGTAATGAAGGCAAGCCCTATGTTAAACAGATCATTACCTTAGACCATCGCCGTGTGCCATTACCAAAAACTAAGGATATCAAGGTGCTGTCTATACGTGCCAGCGACTTTCCGGCAGACTCGGGCGTGCTGCCCAGCGAAGCGGAGCAAGTCGAGTTTGGCAGCTGCGTGGTGACCATTCCCAAAGCGCGCCATAATGATATCTCCGACTTAGGTCCAGGCTGGTTGAAGGATAAGATCACGCAATTGGTACGATTACACTTTGATGGGAAGCCGTGTTCACAGTTGCAAAAAGCATAGTGGGCTGACAGAAAATATCATGGCAGTGTGCCAGTCGCATTGCCATAGTCACACATAATCATAAGCGCACTTTCATATGAAATACTTATTGACCGCCCTGTTTACCCTTATTTTTATCGGTGGTTGCACGTCAACTCAGCAGGCAGATCCTCAGATTAAAAACGGCTATGTTCGGATGCAATTCGATATTAACGAGCAAGGCAGGCCCGAGAATATTCGCATCATTGAATCGAGCCATAATGGCTTATTTGATCAAGAAGCCATACGCTCACTAAAAAAATGGAAATATAACCCTAAGACAGAGAATGGCACACCCGTTAGGCAGACCAACCAAAAGGTACAGCTGGAATTTGATATTAAAAATTAAGCAGGTAGTTCGTGAACGAATTTATTTCGTTTTGTTCTGCTTATAGGCAATTTGACGCGCGGTTCTTCGTTTAGTGCCTATTCTAGATTTGACTTTCAGCGGGCACAACAAAGCAGCAACTGCGGCCAACAGTGGAATTATCACAAGGCCCAACAAAATCACGTCGACAGACCGTTTAGTAAAAGCGAAGACTGACATGAGTATTATACTCAGGCTCATAGCGCCTGTTATCGTCCATAAAGCGCCTTGGTGAAGATAAAGTAGCGAACCACATAGTTTACAACGGACTTTTGTATCAAAGATAAGAAGCGATTTCTGCAGTGGAGAAATCCCATTTTGGGCACAGTCAGGGCACAGTCAGGGCACTTCATTCAAAAATTCCATTGAGCAAGGTGAGTAATATACTACTTTGATTTAACAACAATGGGTATCGACGCTGACTTACCCTTGCTCAATTTCCTCTAAAAACCGACTGAGTATCGCTTTGCTCTTGGCCAGCTGTACCGTTTTCTCATCAACGGCTTTGATTTCGCTGTGTAACAGGTTTCTGAGCTCGTCACAGGGCTCAAAAATGGGCCTGTCGCCGCGAATACAGGGTAAAAACTGCAAAATGGTATTGAGTGTCATGCCTGCCGCGCTCAGTAACTGAATACGGGTCAGAGTCTGGATATCGTTCTGTGTGTAGTGGCGATAGCCTGAGGGGGAGCGGCTGGGGTGAAGTAAGCCTTGCTCTTCGTAATACCGCAGCATGCGAATGCTGATCCCGGTTTGTTTTGATAATTCGCCGATTTTCATGATGTACTATTGACTCTCACAGTGCTGTCAGGGTTTATAGTACTGGCTTCCAAAAAAGGTTTCAAACCGGGAGTTAATTGTATGAAAGAACAAACCTTTACGGTGCAAACTGTGGTTAACGGCACGCTACTTCAGAGTTCACAGATGAGCCAGCTGGCCTTCTCTGGTTTTGCACATTTTACCGCCATGCAGGTACGAGATGGCATGGTTAAGGGGATGGATCTGCACCTGGACAGGTTACGTCATGCCTCAGTCGAATTGTTTGGCCAGGCACTGTCTGATGAAGAAATTCTGACGTCTGTTCGTACGGCCATCGCTGCGGCGGGGACGGACTTGTCTTTGACGCTGACTCTGTATTCTGCCCATGGCGAGTTCACCCTGGATAGTATGGACACCCAGCCGAGTATTATGGTTCGCACTAGTGCACCCGCGAATGGACCGAGTGGGTCGCTGAAACTGCTGGCTACCGAATACAGCCGGCCGTTACCTCACATTAAACATGTCGGGGAGATCAGTAAAACTTACTACCTCCACAAGGCTGCACAGCAGGGCTATGATGATGCGGTATTCATAGATGATACCGGTTGTCTGAGTGAAGGGACCATCTGGAATCTGGCCTTTTGGGATGGTGAAACGGTGATTTGGCCACAGGCTGCAAAATTACAAGGCACTATGATGAGCATGGTCCAGCGGCAACTAAGGTTACTTAATATCAAACAGCGCACTGAGTCTGTGACATTGGCGAGTTTGCCATCGCTTTGCGGGGCTGTGGTGATGAATTCCTGGACACCAGGTGTCGAAGTGGCGGAAATTTCAGGGCACCGCCTGAAAGAGTCTCAGTCCTTATCTGCGCTTCTTCATCGGGCATATCAGGCAGAGCCCGCTCAGGTAATCTAGTGCGCTGAGCCCCGTTGCGTCAGCAGTTCGGGGCTCGATGATGCATGGTCGTAATGTGCCTATTCGTCGCTCAGTTCATTAAGCTGTTGTTCGACGCGCTCCAGCAAAGGTCCAAACCTCTTCTCGGCGGCGCGTTTATTCCAAAAGTAGATCCCCACCATACCAAGCAGTACGACCAGGTAATACAATTGCATGTGGGTATCGAGTTGAATCACCCCATTGTCATCCATGTTGGCGCCCAGCGTGATCAACATGACACTGACAAAAATGGGCGCTATGTACCACCATACTATACTCTCTAAAAGTTGCTTTTGCTGAGTAAGCCTTTGCTGCTCCTGACGTAAATATGCCCGGATGCTGTCATCTTTGCAGGGGGAAAGGCGGCGAGCTCTAAGCAATTTATAGGGGATGTACAGGCTCGTCAGGGTGGCCAGAATACAGCCTAAAGACTGGACCCAGTTAAAGCTAATTGTGAGGCCATACAGCCAGACAGGAATAAGCAACAATGAAATGGCGATTTCCATAAAATCGCGCATTTTAATATCACGCTGATATTTTTTAGTTTTGACTTTAAGCTCATCGATTTGCAACGCCAGTTTTTTTTCTGAGCTGTTCGTTTCGATTTGCTGTGCAAAGTTGTGTTTTAGATCATCCAGCTTCATGACTCGTCTCCTACAAAGTTTTGTTCAAACTCACGCTTAATGCGCTTTATTCGTGAGCGCACTGCGTTGTCACTTATCCCTAATACCTGTGCAATGTCTTCCGATTTCAGGCCATCCAGATACATCATCAGGACACCAGCATCGATATCACTGAGCTTGTCCATAAACTGATTCAGAATATCGGCCTGACAGCCTGCTTGTTCAGCGTGAGGTTGCTGTTTGCTGTGCCTGGAAACGGATTGTTTAATGTCATTGTGTTTAATTCGGGTTTTGACAAAGGTGTTGGCCGTATTCAGTGCCACCTTATACACCCAGGTGCCGATAGAGGACTGCCCCGAAAAGCTTTCATAGCTGCGCCACAATTGCAGCAGGATTTCCTGATACATATCGTCGCGGTCACTCACTCCGCCATAGCGGTCGGCGATGTATCGGATCCGCCCGTCGTTGTCAGCGAGCATCTGTTTGAATGCGTTTTGTGTGTTCACTATGTCCCTGCTTGTTGTTATTGATGATACTTAGTTAGTCGTCCACAGAAGTGGAATGTGTCACAGCTTGGCAAAAAAGATAAGTGTATCGGGGTAAAAGCAGGAAAAACGCAGGATTGCGGCGGGAGCATGATGATATGCCAAAGCCCCGCAGGAGGGCTTTGGCAGCAATGGAGCACGCAGTTACAGCTTGCCCTCAGCCAGGCCAATGATAAAGCCATAGCTCAGCGCGATATCATGAATGCGCTTAAAGCGACCCGATGCGCCACCGTGACCGGCAGACATATCGGTTTTTAACAACAGCGTGTTATCGTCGGTTTTGTACTCGCGCAGTTTCGCAACCCATTTCGCAGGTTCAAAGTACTGTACCTGAGAGTCATGCAAGCCAGTGGTGACAAGCATGTTCGGGTAGTTTTGTGCACTCACCTGATCATAAGGTGAGTAAGAGCGCATATAGTCAAAATAGACTTTGTCATTCGGGTTACCCCACTCATCGTACTCATTGGTTGTCAGCGGTAATGACTCATCCAGCATGGTGTTGATAACATCGACAAAGGGCACAGCCGAGTGCACACCGTGATACAATTCAGGCTCCTGGTTGATTACCGCGCCCATCAGCAGGCCGCCAGCACTGCCTCCCCGAGCATATAGACGTTTTGGATCGCCGTATCCCGACTCAGTCAGTGCCTTGGTGACGTCGATGAAGTCATTAAAGGTATTCTTCTTATTGAGCTTTTTACCATCTTCATACCAAGGTCTCCCGAGTGCCTGAGAGCCACGAATATGGGCAATGGCATAAACAAAGCCACGATCCAGTAAGCTCAAAGTACTGACTCTGAAGTAAGGGTCACGGGTTGAGCCGTAAGATCCATAACCATACTGTAAGAGTGGGTTAGTACCATCTTTTTTGAATGTTGCCTTTTTATAGACCAGGGTTACCGGCACTTTGGTGCCATCCCTGGCCTCGATAAACAGACGTTCAGAGGCATAATCATTAGCGTTAAAGTCGCCCAGTACTTTAGTTTGCTTGCGCTGGGTTTTTTTCAGAGTAGTCAGGTCAATATCATAAATGGTTTTCGGCGTGGTCAGGCTCTGATAGCTGACCCGGACAAACTGACTATCCAGGGTTCGGTTGCCTGTCATTGACACCATGTAGGCGGGATCTTTAAACGTGAGCGCTTTGTGCTGTTTGGTTTTAAGATCTAACACGTTCAGGGTACCTATCCCTTCAACGCGAGACTGATAAACCAGATGCTGATTAAACAGTTCTACTTCTTCCAGCTTAGCATCGGGGTTGTGCGCAATGATGGTTTTCCATTTCCGCTTGTCAGCCACATCATTTTTGTGGGCTTTCATTAGCTTGAAGTTAACGGCATTGTCATTGGTATAAATAAAGTAGAAGTCGCCCTGTTTGATCAAGCTATATTCATGGCCCTTGGTACGTGGCAAGAGGCGTTGTGGCTGAGCGTTAGGGTTGTTGGCATCAATGACAGACACCCCTTTGGCTTCTGTACTGTCGTGGACAATGTAAATTTCACTGCCTTCTTTGCTTTTTTCCAGGTAGGTATAGTAGGTGTTGTCTTTTTCTTCGTAGACCAATTCATCTTGTGATTGTTCTTGGCCCAGCACGTGACGATAGACCTGATATCCCAGCAAAGTGACGGGGTCTTTTTTAATGTAGTAAAGGCTACGATTGTCGCTTCCCCACTCAATGCTATCCGCAGCACCCTCGAGTTTATCGGTATAAATTTCGCCAGTGTCAAGGTTCTTAATACTGATGGTATAAATGCGACGGCTGAGGGTATCTTCCGCAAATGCCATGAGCTTGCCATCCGGGCTGATGCTAATCGCACCCAGCGCATAATAAGACTGGCCTTCGGCTTGTTTGTTGGCGTTAAAAATCTCAGTGGCATTGCTGCCGTCTGCGCTTTTACTGCGATAGAAGTTGCGGTATTCCTGATCGCCTTTCACTTCACTGAAATAATAGTAGTCGCCACGTTTATAAGGGACGCTGCGATCGTCTTTGGCGATTTTATTTTTAATTTCTTCAAACAGGGTCTCACGCAATGTCTCAATAGGCGCCAGCTTCACGTCTGCGTAGCGGTTTTCCTGCTCAAGGTGAGTAAGCACTTTTTCTGAACTTCTTGAATCATCGCGTAGCCAGTGATAGTTGTCGACCAGCTCATAACCATGGATTTGGGTAACATGGGGCACTTTTTGCGCCACAGGGGGCTGAATTTGCTGCTGCGTTGTTTGGGTGTCTGTGTTGTTATTTGATGTGATCTGGCTGCAGGCGCTGGCCAGTAAAACGGCACCAGCAATGGTGCTGAATTTAATCGTTGTCATGTTTGTCCTTGTTGATTGCAGAGGGAGTGACTTTGCATGGCTCTGAATGAAATTGGGATTCATTGCCTGAATCAATTGTTGTCGAATTGTAGTCTGAATTTTAATAAATGGTCAAAGTGGCTGAGATAAACCGAATAGTTTTGCGATTAGCGGCATAAAATAATGGAAAACTAGTTGAACTTATTACCGAGGCGACTGATGTTCAACTGCTGGGGTGAGCTTGGTTTAAGCTCCTTGGGTGCGCAAAGCGTAGGCGCGCATCACATATCACCCGGGGCAGGACTGTAGGGTTAATAAGCAAAATGCTCCGCGAGGAAGTCAATTAGGGCTCTAAACCTTACTGGCGTAAACTCGGTATTTTTATATAGAGCGTACATAGGCAGGGTATGGCCTTGCCAGTTATCAAATAACGTGACGAGCGTTTTGTCTCTTAGTTGTTGGGTGATCATCCAGTCTGGCATTGCCGCGATACCGAGCCCGGACAAAGCCAACCTGACAATCATCTCGGGACTATCTGAGCGAATATACTCGTTGAGTTTGTAGTGTGTTTTATCAAATAACCAGACATTTGATGGTTTGTTCAGCGAATAGGTGAGGCATTGATGCGCTTTTAATTCGTCAGGAGAGTGTGGCATACCTTGACGTTTCAGATAATCAGGTGATGCAAAATAGCAAACTGAGTGATCCAACAACTTCTTTGCTTTTAATCCGGAGTCCTTCAGGACTGACGCTCTGATGGCTATGTCTACGTCTTCGTTGATCAAATCTACCTGTTGATCGCTGACACTGATGTCTAACGTAACTTTTGGGTAACGACGCATAAATTCAGCAAGTGGCTCAGCCAGGCGCTGTGTTGCGAAGGCACTGGGCGCGGAGAGTTTTATATGGCCATTTACCTGTGCCTGTTCATCGCGGATCTGGTGTTCTACTTCGGCCATAGTATCTAGTAGTGACTGGCTGTAGGTGAGGTAAGCCTTGCCTGCTGAGGTCAGGGCTATGGCGCGGGATGTCCTGTGAAATAAGGCGAAACCAAGATGTTGTTCAAGCCAGGCCACTTTCTTGCTTACAGAACTTTGCGTCATATTGAGAGCGTTTGCGGCATGCGTAAAGCTGCCCTTATGTGCGACTTCGGTAAATAGTCTGATGCAAACGAGTTTGTCCATATTGATTCCAATTTGGAATAGTAACTAGCTTAATAATACGGTTCTTAATGTTGTTTTGGAATGTTTTAATGCATTCACTTTAACTTGTCAGGAACATTTTTATGCTAATACTCGCAGGCTTGCTGGCCACTTTTTTCACTCTTGCCGGTTCTCAAAAGATATTTTCCTGGAGCACACGGGTGTTCACTATACAAAGTGCGTTTTTCAGGCGATATGGGCTTGGCAGAAAGCACATGTATGCGATTGGACTCATTGAGTCGCTTGCTGCTGGGTTGATGGTGTTTGCTATTTTGACTGAGCACGCAGAAAGTTTGCTGCTTGGTGCAGTATTAATACTAATAACCTCAGTAGGGGCGTGCTACTTCCACTTTAGGTATGACACCTTTAAGGATGCCATTCCCGCAATATTAACGGGAACTGGCTCAGGAGTTTTGCTGGCTTTAGGGTTGCTGTGATGTGAGAAAGGGCTTGTTGTAAAGCCCACTGGCAGAGTGCGCTCAGGCCCTGGCTAACTTTTTCAAAGCGGAGCGGGCTTTTTTCTTTAGCTTATCACTCAGCGTTTCAGTTATGACTTCGTTTAATAGCCGCTGCGCGAGTGTGGTTTTCTTTTGTGCCATGGCTATCGAAGCCAACCTGAATTTGACCAGGTTTTTGTCGGGCAGGTCGTAGTGATGGGCTGCCTCATTCAGGTACTGCTGAAGCGCGTTCTGCCCCTCGTCGTAATTGCGCTTCAGTTGCTGACTTAAAGTACCAATTAACACCAGAGACTGATATCGGGCTTTTTCTTGTTTCAGGTTTTTTGCCTGCTTGTTAGCTGCACTTCTGAACTGATTTAGGGCCATTTCAGACTCTTCCTGATCAAGATAGATTTGGCCTAAAGTATAAAAATAGCGGGGGTCGGCGGCAAAGTTTTGCTGCCCAATCTTTATCAGACGAGCGAACTCTTCTTGTTTATCTGACTTAGCGGCCAGGTATAAGCGAGTCAGAAAAGCATCAAAGGGCGAGACTTTTTCCAGTGCCTGAATGTGCGTTAAAGCGGCCTGTTTGTCACCACCAAACATGCTGGGCGCATTGATGTAAAACTTGATCAGCGTACTGCGGTATTCACGATTGTCTGGTGCCAGTTCGACTGCTTTGATGAATGAGGCTTTGAGTTTTTTGATATACCCAGACACGCTAAAAATACTGGCTTGTTCGGCAATTTTAGCGACGACTTCGGCATGTGCAAAATAGAGCTCCGGATTGTTTGGGTGCTGCTCTATGGCTGCTTCTAAGTGTTGCAGTGCCGTTTCGTCCTGATCGCTTCTAAGTGCTATGCGTGCCAGAAGCAGTGGTTTTTGATAATCAGAGGTTTGCTGTTGCGACAAAATGGATTTCGCAAGGCGCAGATTACCTTTGTCGAATTCTGCCTGGCCCAGTTCAACACTGGCTGTGGTTATGTTGCAATAAACAAGCAGAGTAAGGGGAATAAGCAGTTTGCTTTTCATGAGTCTGTTTCCTTCTTAAATGTTCTAAATACAAATGTAATCTGCTGAATCCTTGGGTGCTTATGGTTCAGAGTCCTGTCATCTATCGATTCAACTTTGAGCTGTGCTTAACACTGCCGCTTCAGGTGCTCGCCACCGTATGACCAACCAGGCTATGCTTAAAAGTAGGGTGAGCTGTATGCATGCCAGAAACAGGTAGAAAGGATCCGTTTCAATACCACCCAGTACAAACAGAAAAGTTAACGGGACAGCCACCAGATTACAGAGGCGGTTTAATCGATAGCTGAGATATTGGGACAGGAAAATCATCACGATGGGAATCTCGATGAGTATGGCTGAGACCAGAAGTAACTCTTGGGTGAGTTTAACTGAGCCTGAGTAGCCGCTCATCAGTGTGTCTATTACCCCCGGAGTGATAAAGGCTGAAACAAAGGCCAAAATATCGGCATAAATCATATTCAGCATAACTAACAGCCATAGTGTCGCGATTTTGATGCGAGTGCGGCTATCCTGTGATGCACTGGTGGTTAAAATTGCGTTTGTCATAAGCGATTCCTTAAGTCATATTGAATGTCCCTGCAAGGTTTGCCAAAAGGCATGTGCCCTGTTTTATCCAGGTTAGTATCAGGCTAATCACTTTGCAGGGATACGTCGTCCTGGCGTAAAGGCGCGGACAGTCTTTGTGGAAAGGAAAATTTAAAAGCAGATAAAACAAAATATTATGGATAAATTTATTTTGGTGTCAGGGGAGTTACGTGACTGAATCTATCGTGATGTTGCTGATTGCTATGCTCATTGGGCAAATCGTGTTGAGTGTGCCTGTGCTGCTACTGCCGCGAGCGACACGTGTTTATCGTCTGCCTCTGGTGCTTTTTCTTTGTGCCAGTGGGGTGCTTGCGCTCAATGCAATCGTGCCGGTTCTATTACCCGGCTGGTATCAGGTATATACCGTTTTGGGTTTTCCCATGCTCTTCGTGTTGTGTCCGGCGCTGCGCTTGTATATTGAAGGGATTACCACACATAAACGATGGATACTTAACAGAGCCAAGTTAAGCAAATTTGTTTTGTTATGGCCTGCCGTGCTGATTTCCGGCGCGGTTGCGCTATTGCCTGCACAGCATCACAGGGGAATGTTCGTGACAGATGATATGCCTGCGGGTCCTTATGTTGTGGTGTTGGCCTGTGCGATGCTGGTTTTGATGTGTTTTTGGTTGCTTGAGTGCGGGTTTACGCTACTGGTGGTCATCAGGCGTCTGGCCAGATTCAATGCGCAGCTAAAAGAAAGTTACTCTAATCTGGACAGCCCCAAGCTCACTGTTATCAGAAAGCTCATTTTTATCGCCGTTTGTATTTGGATTTTTGTGCTGGTGTCAGTCTTCTTATCTAGTCTGCTAGAACACGCATTACTGTCGCGCAGCGCCGAAGTGTTTGTTGCATTGGTGCTTATCTGGAGCGTAACCTTTTTTGCAATGCAGCAAACAACGCCGTTGCTTCAACCACAGCCCGCTAGCATGGTTGAACGCACTGATGCTCCGACTCTGTCGCCCAGTGAAGATACAGGGAGCAAGTATCATAAATCAGCACTGGATGAGTGTCAGTCAGCCCGGATAGTTGAAAAAATTACGCAGGCTATGCAAAACAGTAAACTCTATCTGGATGCCGATCTGACTCTGCAAAAGCTATCACAGGCAAGTGGGATATCACCTAATTACCTGTCACAGGCTTTAAATGAAACCCTGAAAATGAACTTCTTTGATTTTGTCAATCACTGGCGTATCAAGGCTTCGAAATCCCGCCTGTTGAGCAGCGATGAATCGGTGTTGAATATTGCTCTTGAGGTGGGGTTTAATGCGCGTTCTTCGTTTTACAAAGCATTTAAGAAAGAAACAGGTATGACACCAGGCCAGTTCAGGCGTGAACATGCAAACCCACCAACATGCGAGTAGCGCAGTGATGCAGGCAACCGTTATCGTTTGCGACTAGTAAAACTTACACATCCCCAACCCCAGTTTTTCGCCGTCTCGCAGTGAATAACCGTAGCGCTGGTAGAAGGTTTCTTTGCCAGCCGCAGCCAGCAAAGCGGCGGTCGCGCCACTTTGGCAATGTGCCGCCAGATACTGTTCTATGTTATCCATAATAAGGTGGCCAAGGCCCTGGCCCTGGTGGCTTGGGTGCACTATGACATCCTGAATGTAAAAGTACATGTGCCCGTCGCCTACAATCCGACCACAGGCAATTAATTTATCTGCCTTCCGACACCGCACCCAGTAAAGTGACGCAGTAATGCTGGCCGCAACGATATCGGGCGCAGGGTTTTGCCAGCCTACACTTTTGCGCAGCGCGCTAAATTCCCTGGGATCAGGAGGGGTATGCAGGATCTTTAGTTCAGTCATCGACATCAAACCTGTCAACCAATTGATCCAGGTTGTTGGCCAGTTCAACCAATTGTGTTGCACCTGTATGCAGCGCATCGGCAGAGTCACCCACTTGTTGTACTGACTGACTTACGCCGTGAATACGAGATTGGGTGTCCTCAGCAGCTTGCCCTTGCGCATTGGCCTGCTGAGAAATGTCAGCAATGATCCCCTTAACGCGGGAAACTGAGCTGGCAATATCATCGAATGCCTGATGGGCTAGCTCCGACTGGTCGATGGCATGTTTTGATTCCCCTACACTGGCAGTCATGCGTTCAGACACACTGCGAGTTTGCTCAATCAGCTTAGTTAAAACCTGTTCAATATCCTGAGTGGCATCGTGAGAGCGCTGTGCCAGCGTCCGTACTTCGTCGGCCACAACTGCAAACCCCCGGCCTTGCTCACCGGCACGGGCCGCTTCAATAGCGGCATTAAGGGCCAGCAAGTTAGTTTGTTCGGCAATGGTGCGGATCACCTCCAGAATATTGGTGATGTTGTTACTTTCATTTTCAAGCTTGCTCATGGCCGTCGCTGAGTCGCCCAGAGAGTCGTTAAGCTTAGCGACCTGAGCCACAGTGCTTTGGATCATCTGGTTACCAGTCTGGGTGTGTTGCTCCGTCGTCGAGATTTCGTTGAGTGCATCACCACAGTTGTCGCTGACTGTCATGGCCATGCTTGCCATGGATTGCGTGGTATCCGTCGCGGTTTGCGATGTTTTTTCCTGATGACGGCACTGGCTACGAATATCATTGATCCGTGATTGAGAGCTCTGGGCTTCACTATTCAGGGTGCGTGCATTGCCCTGAATGTCTTTCACCAAGGCATTAATGGAGTTGAGGAATTGGTTAAACCAGGTTGCCAGCTCGCTTATTTCATCATTGCCAATGACCTGGAGTCGTTTTGATAAATTACCCTCACCCTGAGCGATTTCTTTTAGCCCGTCCGATACCATTTCAATGGGGTAAACGATTTTGTTAGCCAGCACAATGGCAATGACCACAAACAGCGCCAGCATGATGACCGCAATGATACTGATGCTGTAGGTCATATTATAAGACGAGGTGAGGATCTCATCTTCTTCAATGATGGCGATGAAGGTCCAGCCAAGTTCTTCAGAGCGATAAAACTTGGCATAGAAGGCTTTGTCCTGATACTCCAGCGTAATGAAAGGCGCATTCCCCGCGTTCTGTATTGCCTTATAACGGGCATCATTCAAATCACGAATGTTCTTAAAGTTACTGTCGGCATTTTTCGGATCTGCCAGCACCGTCCCCTGATTGTCGAGCAGCAATAAGTAGCCGGTTTGGCCGAGTTTAATGTTGCTCACAATGTCGGTGAGTGTCGATAAGGTTACATCCAGTGATTGTACGCCTAACATCTCGTTGTTTTTCATGATCCCGGTGGCGACGGAAACCATCGCCTGTCCGGTGACGCCTTGATAGGGTTCTGTGATAATGACCTGAGATGGGTTTGAGCTAACTTGCTGATACCAAGGGCGCTTACGAGGGTCGTAGTTACCAAGTGGCTCTGCGGGATACTGAATAAAGCCACCCTCACGGGTACCGAGGTAGACAAATAATAGTTCGGGGTGGGTTTTGCCAAAGGTGGTGTACAAATCGAAGATGGCCGCCTCGGCCTCGCCGGACGCGTCGGGCATCATCATCTTTTCGGCGCCCAGGTAGGTTGTGGTGTCTTTGCTCACCGACTGTACCGTTTTGCTCTGCGCTAAGAATCGGGCATTACTTTTCATCTGATCAAAAAAGATGATAAATGCATTCTCAATTTGTCTGATCTCGTTAACCGATGTCTCTAAGAATCGGTCCAGTGACTCCTGTTTGGTGCGCGAGATACTCATGATGGATATTGCAAGAATAGGAATGATAACGGTCATAACAAAGCTTAAGATCAGCTTTTTACGCATTCTCATGGGCAACCACCTCGTTTTTTATTCTAATAATAGTGTAGTTGTGAACGGAGCATGTTGCTCTGATGTGATGTCAATTTATGACATTAATTCGAAGATACTATTGCAAACTTTGCACGGGAGGACAAGGGGCGAGGCTGAAGGATGTACGGCTTTCTTATCGATGCAGAGTTCTGAACTCAGAACTCTGTTTTGGCTTAACGGCAATAGTGGTACAAGGAAAACATATCACAAATTTTGCCTGATAATGAGGCGGCCACATCACCACCCGCGATTTGCGGCGTCGCCTGTTGAGGAAGTGAATGAGACTCCGAAAGGCGTTTTAAATTGGTTTTCTTTACCTTTATTTTCATGTTGTTATCCAGTTTTTGTTGTATTAGAGATCATAGCTTTTCAATCCCTGTATGATAGTGATAAATAACCAGGCTCACTCAAACGTACTAAAAGTACAAAAGTAACCTTGTGACTGAAGGGCTAAGCACTCCTTGCCTGCCTTCATATTCATTTAAGCGCATGTATAATAATTGGTCAAATGTTTTTACTAATTTATTTTATATCGTGTTTTTTCATCAGTTTATAGAAGTCTGAGCGATTTCTTTGAGCCAGTTTGGCGGCCTGAGGGACATTGTTCTCACACAGGGCGAGCACTTTTATCAGATAATCACGTTCAAACTGACGTTTAGCTTCATTCAGTCCGACAAAGGCTTGCTTGTCGTCTTGTTCTGGCAGTGCGCTGATAATACTGTCTGCAGTGATTAATTTGCCGGGTGTCATCGCTACACAGTATTCAACTACGTTATGTAGCTGACGAATATTGCCTGGCCAGGCATAACTTAACAGCGCCGTTGTGGCGTCTAAAGAGAGGCGTTTTTGTCCAGCGGCGAGTTGCTTGATAAACAAGTCTGCCAGTAGGGGGATGTCTTCCACTCGCTCACGCAGCGCAGGCAACTGAATGGCGACGACGTTGAGCCGATAGTACAGATCTTCTCTGAATTTTCCTTCGCTGACAGCCTGCGCCAGGTTCTTATGGCTGGCGGAGAGAATACGGACATCAACCGTTTGTTCGTGCTGCCCGCCGATCGGCCGGACCGTTTTTTCCTGTAATACCCGTAATAGCTTTACCTGTAAATCGAGTGGCATATCTCCTATTTCGTCCAATAATAAAGTGCCTTTATCGGCACTTTGGATCAGCCCCTGTTTATCCGAAATTGCGCCGGTAAATGCCCCCTTTTTATGGCCAAACAGCTCTGATTCAAGCAAGTGCGCGGGCAGGGCACCACAGTTGATGGCGATAAAAGGACCCTGGGCATGACTGCTCGCCCGGTGAATGGCGCGTGCGGTGACTTCCTTACCCGTGCCACTTTCACCCTGGAGCAAAATATTAGCCTGACTGGGCGCGATGGCTTTAATCTGCTGTACCAGTTGGCGCATGCTCGCGCTCTGGTGATACAAGCCGTGAAAGTTATCCGGATCAGTGAGTTGTATCACCCTGTTTTTAGGTAATGCTTTGTCGATCGCTGCCAGTAGTTCTTCGCTGTTTATCGGTTTGGTAATAAAAGCGGTGATCCCTTGCTCAATGGCATCCACAGCATCGGGGATCGAGCCATGCGCAGTCATCATGATCACAGGCAGGCCTGGGTATTGGGCTTGTAATTTCTGGTTCAGTGCCAGACCGTCCATGTGCTCCATTCGTAAGTCGGTGATCACTACATCAACAGGTATACTGGCCAGTTGTCGCAAGGCCGCATGGCCACTACTGGCCAGGGTTACGTCAAAGCCATGACTTTCCAGGCGTATTGCCAGCAGCTCGCTCAATGCCGGATCATCATCGACCAGCAAAACAGAGAGGGTGTGGGTGTCTGAGGTAGGCGGTGTTGTATAAGACATTATTGCTGCTCCGGCGTTTGAATGGGCGCATTCAGGGGCATGTCCTGAAGCCTTTGTTGTTCGATCTCGGCCAGCGCCTGTTTGAGCGTGAGCAGTGCCTGATTGGTTTGGGTCAACTGCGTTTGGATCTGGCTCAATTTGGCGTTGCTTCGATGCAAACGGATCTTTTGTCCCCGCAGCACCTGCGTCTGTTGTTTCAGGGTATCGAACCACAGATGGTAGTGTTGGGGCCAGGACTGACTTTGTTTGATCTTTGCAATTGCTTGCAACTGTCTGGTTGTTGACACGGTATTGCAGTAGCTGTGTATGAAGGTCTCAATAGCGGCCTGACCGATATAAGGTTCAGGCTTTTGTTGCTCAACAGCTTGATTGTTTTGACACAGCCTCAGGTAGCGTTGCAGTAGTAGCGCCAAAGAAGCGTATTGTGGCTCAAGCGTTTTGCGAGGCCCGACAAAGTGGGTGTTTTGCTGTGTTGGACTCAGTTGGCAACCGCTCAGGCCGATAACGAGTGTCACGATTAAAAAGAGGGGTTTCATCTGCTTTCTCCGTGTTTTGGCAGTGTCAGAGTAAATTCGCAGCCTGGCCGGGTATTTTGCCACTGTAACTGGCCACCGCACTGGCTCATACATTCATGCGCAATGGCCAGGCCCAGTCCACTGCCTGCTATTTTTTGGCTGCGCTGGCCTCTGACAAAGGGTTTGAATAAGTGACTGGCCTCCTGGGGATCGAGCCCGGGCCCATCGTCCCGGATACTGATCTGCCAGTGGCTTGAGGTAGCCAAAAAGTCGATGCGGATCTGGCTGTGTGTATATTGAATTGCATTACTGAGCAGGTGTGTCAGAGCCAGTTTGACTGGTAGCTCAGGTAAGTCTGCGAGTTGCTGCTCAAAGTGCCAGTGAATACGGATATCTCGCCTCTGCAGCCGTTGTGCAAAGTGGTCCTCCAGTTGTGCTTTGATCGCCCGGGCACTACAGCGTGCCTGTTGGCTGTGTGGGTGACTGGCAGCGCTAAACGTAAGCAGATCGTCAATGAGCTGAGTGAGCTTGGCGACAGAGACGTGGAGAATATCGGTTACGCGTCGTTGCTTGTCATTGAGCTGCCCAAGGTGATCGCTATTCAGCAACTCTGTGCCCTCTTTAATGGAGGCGAGTGGGGTTTTCAGTTCGTGCGATACGTGGCGTAAAAAGGTTTCCTTTTGATGTTTGCTGGCAGCCAGCTCCTGGCGCAATTGCTCAAGACGCTCACCCAGCTGGCTGAACTCGCGGCTGCCTGCTAGCTGGATTGGCGTAGTAAAACGGTCTTCACCAATGACTTCTATGGCTCGCTCCAGCTGAAATAGCTGACCGGAGATCCGCTTGATAAGCCAGATACTCATGCCGACTAGGATAGGTAACAGAATGCTCAGTCCAATTAAAAAGCGCTGCCGGATGAGACTTTGCTGCAAGAGCGCATCCGTTAGCTGTTTGTCCAGAGTCTGTTGCAGCGGTTGTGACTGGCGAGTTAGTGCATCGGCCAGTGCTGACAGGGTGTTACTGTCTGGTGTCTGGGTGTGTTGGAGCAGGTGTTGCCAATTAGCAACTGTTGCATCTTTCTCAAGTCGCGTAAGCAGTGATATAAGTCTATTTTTTTGCACCTGCCAGCTTTTGTTAATGCTTATTTTTAATTGTTCGCTTTGTAGTAACTGATTGTTTTGTTGTGCTTTCTGAAGTGCCTGAAAGGCGTTTTTTAACTCACTGAATTCTGATTTAACTTTCTGATTTTCAATATAAATATCCTGAACTCTATGCTGCTGATAGGCAACAGACTGAATAAACCACAAGGTCAACAGCAACAGAGGAACCAGGGCCAGCATTAATGCCATAAGTGCCTGTTTCCACAATGCCTGAGAAAAAAAGGGTCTGAGTGGCGTGTGTGAGCGTAATTTTGAGCTGGCATGGAGCATAAAGAGCCTGATAGTTTGCGCGCTTTTGGTTGACTGTTGCCAATTAGCGACAGATATAAGTAACTGATTTTAAATAGTAAGCTAAAAACGCGAGTTGAATTTTGTCGCCATTTAGCAACAAATCGCCTTAATGTCCCCTGAACTTTTTTACCCAAGAAAAACTAACTTATTGAAAATTAATATCTAATTAAACCTGGCATCAAAGTTGGAATAGTCTTGTCAAACGCAGCCGGAAAGCTCAGAACAGTTTCGCGGCGGCACACATTCAAAAACAGAAGGAAAATATGATGAAAACAGCGATGACAATGATGACAGCTATGGCTCTGACGGTGTTGGCGACACAGGCAATTGCAGGCGAGGATTTTGAAAAGTATGACACGGATGGTGATGGCACCATTAGTTTGAATGAGGCGACGGCAAACTCCTTGCTCATGGGCCAGTTCAAAGTTCTGGATAGCAATAGTGATGGCTTGCTGAGCAGAAAAGAATTCTCTGAGTTTAACGGCTAAATCGCGTTTTAGCCGGAGGATCAGATATGCAAATTACATACGTTTTTGCGTTGACCCTGGGAATGTTCACCTGTGCGTTAGCGTTTGCAACTGAAGTCGATTTTGCACTTTTGGATGACAACAGCGATGGCCTGATCAGTCGCTCAGAAGCAGCTAAGGTCTCTCTGGTCGCTGACGCATTTAAACGCCTGGATACAAACCGGGATGGCGCGCTGAGTGCCAAAGAATTTAAACACTTTAACAAGCATTTATGAGGAACTTGATATGTACAAGCTTATGTTAAGCACCATTTTGATGGCAGCCAGTATTGGCGCGCATGCTGCGGACAGTTCGTTTTCAACTTTTGATACCAATGGTGATGGGTATATCTCTAAGTCGGAAGCCGCGGGCTCGGATACATTGATGGTCATTTTCGAAAAACTGGACACCAATGGCGACGGTAAACTATCGGAACAGGAGTTTAGTCAGTAGGACATCATTCTGACACAGTTTTCTTCTCCCAATTTTGTATTTTTACGCAACGATCTTCATGGGTCCTTCCATGAGTCAAGGCACCTGATAAGGGTGCCTTTTTCGTTTATCAGGCTGTTGCTGCCATGATATGTTCACTACGTAGTAGGCCGTACATATAGCCATCATAGTAACCATGGCTAAATTTAAAGTGCTGACGTAAATGGGCCTCACGTTGCATGCCGAGCTTTTCCATTAAGCGCCAGGAAGCCTGATTTTCGACAGCACAAAATGCACAGACTTTATTGAGTCCAAATTGCTCAAAGGCAGCTTCAATCAGCCCGTTTGCAGCTTCAAACGCATAACCCTGGCCAATATATTTTTCACTCAAACGATAACCGATTTCGGCTGTTTTGGCGTTATGGCACAAAAATTTATACATGAGTTCACCAACCAGTACATTGTCTTCACGTCTGATGATGGCCAGCAGCAGTCTTTCATGCTCATTTGCCTGCCAGGGGGCTGTTGCCTGATCAATTCGGTCCTGAGCATCTTTTAGTGTCGCTGGTTCACCAATATACCTGGAGGTATCCGGATTACGCCGGCTCTCGTAAATGGCATGAAGGTCACTTTGCTGAAGCGGCCGGATAGTAAATCGGGCAGTGTTAAAGTGGAGTTTTTCGAACATGATTGATCCCAATATTATACTTATGTGTGTTCAAAATGAGGTCGCTGAATACGGATAGTACGCCAGCAAAGTAGCAACAATGCAGCACAGACAGCGATCAGTAGCGCGATGGCTTGCGTGTTATCTGGCAGCCATTGATTCACCAGCCAGGCAATGACAGAAAATATCAGTAACTCAATTGCCCCGACCAAAGCGTTTGCGGTGCCCGCGTGAGTAGGGTGTAGTAAGCCAATCAGGTGCATATAGCTTGGAAAATATCCGCCAAATACCAACATAATGGCGGCATAGGCCAGTAATATCGCTATGGCGTTGTCGCTGGCTAATACGAAGGTCAGTGCACTCAGTAATAGTGCAGGCCACAGCCACAAAACAATTTTCATATAGCTAACGTGGCGCTGTAAGACTTTAGCAAACACAGCGCCCAACAACAGACCCACCATAGGCAGCATCATGGCTTGTCCGGTCTGGCTAGTGGTGAAGCCAAAGCGGTCCTGAAGTAAAAACGGCAAATGTAGCTGGAGCGTCAAATACAAAAAGGTTGGCACCCATTTGAGACTGGCCAGCGATAAAAAGACCTGACAGCGCACCATATTTTGATAGTGCCGAACCAGGCTCATTGGGTTAATCACAAAAGGTTGAGGTTCGCTGGCTTTGAGCAGACTCAGCCCGAATATGGTGATGAACAGATAGTATGTAATGAGCACCAGTGACAAACCCTGCCAGCCAAACCAACTGCTCAGCATACCGCCGAGCAGGGGGGCAATAATTGCGGTGACGCTTGCCGAGATGGCCACGGTTGCCATGGCACTTTTTAATCTGGCCCCCGACAGTCGTTGAGCCAATAATGTGCGGCTGATTAACACCGGTGAAGCGGAGCCCGCACCTTGCAAAATTCGTCCGAGTAAAAAAGTGGTGCTGTCTGGTGCAACGGCACATAACAGTGTACCTGCCAGTAAGATGGCTTGCCCGGCGATAAACAGTGGCCGATCACCGTACTTGTCGCGCAGCGGTCCAACAATCAGTTGAGAGGCGCCAAGCGTAATGAAATAGCTGATGATCATTGCCTGACTCATGCCATTGGTTAGCACCAGGCTGTCTGCAATATCTGGTAAAACAGGCATATACACCTGGCTGACCAGCTGAGAGCAGGACATGAGTAAAACAGCAAGCATGGTAAATAGATGCACGAGCACTCCAGCGCGAAGTAAATTTGACCCGGGCACTATACGCCGCTTTCATTGTCCTAAAAATAAGGTAATAATTAAAATACTATTTCCTAATAGGAATTAATTTAATGGATTGGTTAACGGCAACACGCAGTTTTTGCGTTCTGGCAGAGCTGGGTAGCTTTACTAAAGCGGCTGAGCATCAAGGGGTTTCGGCATCTGCTATGAGTAAACGAATTGACTGGCTGGAAAGGCATCTGGGGCAAAGTTTGTTCATTCGCACGACCCGACAGGTTAATCTCACGGAGCAAGGGCAGCATTTTTTTCCTCGTGCCAGAGACTGGCTTGCCCAGTTTGAAGCACTGCTAGAAACCGCGCAATCTGAGCAATGCGAGTTACAGGGCAGTTTGAAAATAGCGGCGACACAGGCGGTGGGCAGCAGTGTATTAATGCCCAAAATTGAGCAGTTTTTGTCGCAATATCCGCAGATCACCATTCACCTGAATGTACTGGCGCCGGGAGAGCCGCCGGATTTACAGCACGATGTGGTGATCACCCGGTATAACGAGTCGTTTGATTCAGTCTCGCACAAAGGCACCCGGTTGTTTGACTATCAAATGCAGCTGTTTGGGGCCCCTGAATATCTGGCACGTTGCGATGAAATAACCTGTGTTGAGGACCTGGCACAACATAAGATGTTGCTGAGTAGTTATTATCATAAAATTGGGGGCGTTGTACTTGAAGATGGCAGATTGTTTGAGTTTACCAACTATAATTTTGTGACCGATCATCTCGATGCCATTTTAAAAGCGGCAGTGCAGGGAATTGGTTTGCTGTTTATCGCACCAAGCTATATTGAGCGGGAGTTAAGATCTGGCGCCCTGGTGCCCATTTTGCCGGATATTCGCTCTGAGATAAAACAACTCTGGGCCTATTACCCAAAGGCTAGCTATACACCCCGTAAAACCAGGTTGTTTATTGAACACCTTAAAAATAACGTTGTAACTCTGTAAGAGTGGGCACTTGTTTAGTGTGACCGTGGCTAATTACAGCGTTACCCCGGCCAACGAGCCGGGGCTGATAGCGATGCTGGCGATTTTTTAAAAGCGGTAAGTCAGGCCCAGACTCAGCTGGAATTGGTTAAGTACATCGCCATCAAAGTGCCATGCACAGACGTCCTCATCGCTGCCATCACAGCGTACTTTAGACGAGTTTTTGATAGAAGACGCAAGCCAGCGCAGCTCTGTTTGCGCGCTGAACCCGGCTCCTAAATGATATTTCAGGCCACCATAAAAGCCCGCAGCAAAAAAGTGATCAGCTTCTTCAAAATTGGGAGTTACTCTATTTACACCGATCTGAGCACCGATATAGCTGTCCAGATTATCTGTGATATCCACATCTATGGCGCTTTGAAACATCAGATATTCCATATCCACTTTCTGGATTGGTGCATCTTCAAATTCAGTTTCTAGCATGCTGTAAAACAGGCCATAGCGTTTTTTATTCAGATAGCGATCAAAGCTGATGCCAAAGTGGTTTTCATCGGCCAGGTTAACCACTGCTTTTTGACTGGTATGCAATTCCTGATTGCTACTTTTGCCACCATACAGGGTGACACCAAAGCCGTTATTGGCCAGAGCAGAGCCGGAAAACAGGCCTAAACCAAGTGCTAACCACACATAGCTGCGCATAATAAATCCTTGTTATCTCGTGTGTTGTCTGATGAGTTTATTTGCCAAGAAAGTAACATGCCTTTACGACCAATAATAGGTATTTAGTAACTTAATTTGTGTTGGCAGGGTTATTTGTGTCATCAGCATTGGCGCCGTCTTGCAACCTCAAGTACAATAGGGGTTTTCGATCGCAATACACCGGACTCTTTCCTATGGAAATCAAAGTAAATTATCTCGATAATCTTCGAATTGACGCCAAATTTGATGATTTTTCTGTCATTGCCGACCAACCTATTCGTTATAAAGGCGATGGTTCGGCACCCAGCCCGTTTGACTATTTTCTGGCGTCGTCTGCGCTGTGTGCTGCTTACTTTGTGAAAGTGTATTGTAATGCGCGTGATATTCCGACCGATGGAATTCGTGTGGCGCAAAACAACATTGTTGACCCGGAAAATCGTTACAACCAGATCTTCAAAATTCAGGTTGAGCTGCCAGAGAGTATCTCTGAGAAAGACCGTCAGGGCATCTTGCGTTCAATCGACCGTTGTACTGTGAAAAAAGTGATCCAGACCGGACCTGAGTTCCAGGTTGAAGCGGTAGAGAGCCTGGATGACGATGCACAAGCCATGCTGATGGTAAACACCGACTCTGACGCCAGCACCTTCATTCTGGGTAAAGATCTGCCACTGGAGCAAACCATTGCCAATATGACGGGTATTCTGTCAGAGCTGGGCATGAAAATCGAAGTAGCCTCATGGCGTAACATTGTGCCCAACGTTTGGTCTTTGCATATTCGTGATGCTGCATCGCCTATGTGTTTCACCAATGGTAAAGGTGCGACTAAAGAAAGCGCGCTGTGCTCGGCGCTGGGCGAGTTTATTGAGCGACTGAACTGCAATTTTTTCTATAACGACCAGTTCTTTGGTGAAGAAATTGCCAATGCCGAGTTTGTTCATTACCCCAATGAAAAGTGGTTTAAGCCGGGCCACAACGACGAGTTGCCAGCCGAGATCCTGGATGGCTACACGCGTGAAATCTACGATCCGGAAGGCGAGCTGCGCGGCTCTAACCTGATAGACACCAACTCGGGCAATATCGAGCGTGGTATTTGTTCTATTCCTTACACGCGTCACAGCGACGGTGAAACGGTTTATTTTCCATCTAACCTGATTGAAAACCTGTTTCTGAGTAACGGTATGAGCGCCGGTAATAACCTGTTTGAAGCCAAAGTACAGTGTTTGTCTGAGATCTTTGAGCGCGCGGTGAAAAAGCAGATCATTGAACAGGAAATTGTACTGCCAGACGTGCCTGAAGACGTACTGGCCAAGTTCCCGGGTATTGTGGCGGGCATTAAAGGCCTTGAAGAGCAGGGCTTCCCGGTTGTGGTAAAAGATGCATCCCTGGGCGGCCAGTTCCCGGTGATGTGCGTGACTCTGATGAACCCGAAAACCGGCGGTGTGTTTGCCTCTTTTGGTGCGCACCCGAGCCTGGAAGTTGCGCTGGAGCGCAGCTTAACCGAGCTGTTGCAGGGCCGCAGCTTTGAAGGTCTGAATGATGTGCCAAAGCCGACTTTTAACAGCATGGTAGTGTCTGAGCCGGAGAACTTTGTTGAGCACTTCATTGATTCTACCGGCGTGATCTCATGGCGTTTCTTCAGTGCCAAACATGATTATGAGTTTGTGGAGTGGGACTTCACGGGCACCAACGAAGAAGAGTGTGACAAACTGTTCGCCATTCTTAAAGATTTGGGCAAAGAGGCGTATATTGCAGAGTTTACCGATATGGGCACCGCCTGCCGTATTCTGGTGCCTGGCTACTCTGAGGTTTACCCGGCCGAAGACTTAATCTGGGACAACACCAACAAAGCCCTGCAATACCGCGAAGACATTCTGAACATTCACTCGCTGGAAGACGAAGCACTAGCCGATTTGGTTAATCGCCTTGAAGAAAGTCAGCTTGATAATTATATCGATATCATCACGTTGATCGGGGTTGAATTCGACGAGAATACAGTGTGGGGTCAGCTGACCATTCTGGAGCTGAAGATCCTGATCTATCTGGCGCTGGGCGACATTGAAGCGGCCATTGAGCTGGTTGAAACCTTCCTGCAATACAACGACAACACGGTTGAACGCGGCTTGTTCTACCAGGCTATGCACGCCACGCTGGAAGTGGCGCTGGACGAAGAGCTGGAAATTGAAGACTACATCCACAGCTTTACCCGTATGTTCGGTAAAGAAGTGATGGATGCGGTGATTGGCTCAATCAACGGTGATGTAAAGTTCTATGGTCTGACACCGACCAACATGCAACTGGAAGGCCTGGATAAGCACCTGCGCCTGATCGACAGCTATAAAAAGCTGCACGCCGCACGCGCTAAGTTTGCGAAGGGGTAAATTGTACTGTGTCATTCAAGCTTGCTGGGTTAATTGCCAGCCAGCTTGAGTGACTTAGGGTAAGGTGAGAGGGAGCCTCTACCAACAATACTCCCTCTCGCTACAAAGTGAGCTCGCATTCTGCTATACCGGCCTTGAGCTGGTATTTTGTCACAAGTATTTTAGGTTATTCACAGCCATCAAGGAGCGTAGTTAAATATACAACCCTTGCTGATTAATCGTTTTCTCCGTCAATGCTTTATCCAGCCAACCGAGTTTGACAGGTGTCTCGTAAAGCCGTGGATTACCTAGTTGTGGCCAGATGTGGCACAGTCCGGGTACAAAGACTTTAGCAGTGCTCAGTGGAATAGGCGAGCGTGAATAATCCAGTGCCAGTGTTTCCATATCCAGTCTGTTTAACTGTTCAACAATGGCCAGAATATCATCCTTCAGATCACCGCTTTGCGTTAGCTGATAGCTTGCACGAGATGCATTGGCCTCAGGCTGAAGGAAACTATCATCGGTAATGGCATCAAAATCAAAGGGGGCACCATTTTGGTCCCGGATAGGAATAAGCTGACATAACTCAGTGAGCGCGCGTTGTGCGGCCATTTCCGGCTTTAAGTGGCAGCCGAAGCCAAATACATACCCCTGAGTTGCTTTGTTACGGCCAATCGCTGCCATTACGGGCACGCCGGTATCCACGGTGAGGTCCAGCACCCAATAGTCGTGTTCAGCGGTGATTGTTTGGTGCAGCGGTGCCAAATAATCCGGATCCAGGCCGCTTAACTCAAACTGTGGACGCGGTAAGCGGTTGTACCACCAGACAGCAGTTGCATCACGCTCAAGCAATTCAAACAAAGCCTGTAAAATGGCCTCTTCCAGGTTATTGCCTGCGGCACAGCCATTAGAATGCCATTTGCCAAAGCGGTCTTCTTCAAACGGCGTATTGGCAAAGCAGCAAACGGTGGGCACAAAGACTTTTTCATCGCATGTAAGCGACCACAGAGCAGTCCAATTGACAGCCTCTCCAGTATAGGAAAGCGCGGCTTGCTTACGCTGAGACTCTGAGTCCGCAGGGTCCGCAAAGCGCGCATACTGTTGCTCGCTGTAGGGTAACAACTGAGAAAAGTTATAACTGCGGGCGTCCAGTTGATGAGCCTGTGCGACTTGAGTTAGCTCATCGCCCACATACTGTGCATTTTTACGTTCGATAGCTTCGCATAATGCACTGGCCTTAGACTGTTCGTGTGTGACGCCTTTGCCTAAGCAAACTTGTATAAAGCTTTGTGAATCAATGTTTTCTGAAGCCCTAACGGTTGGGGTTTTAAAAAATGCTGTTCTATAAATTATGATTGGGGTGTCGCTCTTTTGTGAAATAGGCTCTAGGTGAGTAATTGCCCCAACTTTTGTACCTACAAATGGCATTAATCGTTCAACAGTCGCTTTAGCAGTTTGAATACGAGAGCCGCCATCGGAATTTGTTACCATCGCTGAAGAGGCTAGGGTGATATGGTGATCAACACTAAGAGGTGAGTTGAGCCTCAGTGGCACCACATACTCTTGAGTATTAATATCTCTGATATCAATACATAACAGTGTCTGTTTTTCTGTATCGATATGATGATTTAAGCGCATGCTTAAACTGTCGAGGTTTTTTTTCAGGTATGTGGCAGTATCCTCATTAGTTGGTGGGTTGACGTCCTGTCCAGGCAACTTTTTGGATAAGTAGTGTATTACTGGTTTATTGTGCAACAAGAGCTTTCTAAGTGTCGTAAAGTCGCCATAGTTACAGAGCTTAGGTGTGATGCTTACCGTGTGCCCAGAAACTTCAATCAGATAACCAGGTACATTCTCACTGGATAATGTCCTGTTGAGCTTGTCACAAAGGAAATTTTCAGTTATTTGGATGTGGGTATCAGGCAGTTTACTAATCAACCTATTGAAAGTGCCATCACTTTCGAGCGAGTTATTGATATTACGTGCATACTCTGAGTCTGGCTCTACGAGTTGTAAAAAAGTCCCTTTACGCAGGAAATTGCCAACATATCTTAAGAAGTGGTTGGCATCTTCATGAGAGGTAGGTTCATCTATAATCGACTTGATAGTTCGCTTACCATCAATACACGATATAAGAGGGAAGTCCTGATTGCTGAACAAAACCTCACCTTCAGTAGATATTACAACAATATCACTGTTATTTAGGATGATAGGTTTATATTGAGGTTGCCAGCCAATTATCAAGTCAAAATTAAGTGTCATAAATTGAATAGAGGCCTTGGGTTATTTTGCAAAATATCTGAAATTTGCTCATTGCTAAGACTGGGCATTTCATTAGCCATTTGTGCAAGGTCAAAGTGAAGGTGGTCCGGGTGAGGGTAATCACTCCCAAAGATGAGCTTTTCGTGACCTATCGCGTTAACCGTTTCACTTATAGGCTCTCCAATTTCAACACCAACCCAACAGTGCCTGATAAAGTATTCAGACGGGCGCATTCTTATATTGGTATGTGTGATGGATGGAAACTCGTTGTGACAAATATTATCCAGCCTCCATAACCAGTGGGGTACCCATGAACAACCAGCTTCCAGAAAAGCTATTTTCAATTTCGGGTTGCGCTCAAAGACGCCAGACTCGAGAAGAGAAACAAATGCCATTTGTGCCTCCATTGGATGAGAGCACGCATGGAGTGAGAAGCGATTCTTGAATCGATCCATACCAACAGTCTCACCTTGCAAGTGTGTACCGCCATGGAATGTAACTGCTAATTCATGATGCGCACACGCTTGCCAAAATTGTTCGTATCGATCATCGCCAAGCGATATGCCAAGTATTGGTTCTGGTCTTAGCGCAAGAGCACTCCATCCCTTTCGCACAGCATCTTCAACTTGTTCCAGTAAGGAGCTGGGATCATGACGGCTAATCAGATAAGCTGGAATAAATCTGTCTTTGGCATAATTGCAATAGTCCTCAATCCAACGGTTATAGCCTTTCGCAAACTCCCGCGATGTCAGCGCATCTACCTTACTGTGATTTACGATAAGGCCAGCAAAAGTAGGATATATGATTGCCTTATCCACACCCGTTCTGTTTAGTTCTTCTAGGTGATCAATTGGATTTGTAGCAGAAATTCGTTCATTGATACTTTCGCTATTGATTAGCGCTGAGGCGATTTGTAGATCTTTACCCCAGTTACTGAATACTGGTTCTTCACCGACCATATAGCTCGGAGGAATAGGGATCTGTTTGCCCGATTCGTCTTTCAGGTCAATTTCCGCACTTGCAGGTTTTAACCAGATAGGCGTTTTTTCGTATACTTCTTTGCTTATATATTCTTTCCAGATTTCAACTGGCTCAATTACGTGTCTGTCACAGTCAATGACTTTTTGCATGCTAAAAATTACTCTCTTTCGTATATAATAGGGCAGAATCGTTCATCATTAATTACTAGTGCATACCCGTAATCTTCTACGTTATTATCAAATTCAACCTCGTCCGTGAAAAGGCCAACGGTGATGACGATTCTGTCTGTTGGAGATTCGTTAGGATAACTACCATGTAAAGCGTTGAAATCATGGAAACTGATCCCACCTAAGGGCAATGTCACTTGTTCCTCTTTCCAATTCTGAGTTTTGTAGAAGTTTTGTAAGAGAGGTACTTGTGAGTTCATATTTTGGATCTCGCCACCTGTATGCTCAAGCGTTGGCTCCCATGTATGTGAGCCTGGTATGATCACCAGTGGGCCAGAGTTTGAATTAATATCAACCAGAGGGATCCAAGCAGTCAGAGTACCTTTTTTAAAAAAAGGCATATGTTGCGAATCTCTATGAAATCCTACGTTGCCCTTGGATTGGGAGCCACTCGGTTTATAAAATAGTTGGCATCCCCATACATTTATTTTTGAAGCACCTGTTAATTTAGCTGCTAGATTACCAATTTGAGATTGTGTAATTGCCTGATAAATACGTTCATCCGACATGTGTATCTGTGTCAGACGAGTTAATTCTGAGTTGCCATCGCCAAAGTGACACCAAGGCTGAACTCCTGTTTGGTATTCTTTTTCGAGGACTTGTTTTACACCCTGTTTGGCTTTAAGTAGTAAATCTATATCCAGGATAGGTTGGTCAAAAACGGCATAGCCGTTTTCGGAGAAAAAGTTTTTTACCGTCATTTTAATTCGAGGCCATTTATTAAAACGGCCTCACTCCAGGTTGTCAGGTACTGGTGAATGGCTGGTTTGCTCGAGCTGCGACAAGGTCTGCAAGTGCCATTGGGGAGACATCTTCAGAGTAATCAGGTGCAGGCAAGTCAATAAACAGCGTGCTGGTGTATTCGTTTACGTTATACACTTTTTCTCCAGCCTCTTCTGTAGCCGGCTCTTTGCTTGCATATGACAGATAGATATTTAGCTCATCAGCAACTCTATACCCCAGGTTTTCCAGCAAAACAGGGTAATCTCTTAGATTTGGCTTTGTAACAGGATCAATACACTCAGTTGTACTCAAAGCCCAGTTATAAGAGATCAGGCGAGGTACAAAATGCAACCAGCTGTAGTCGTCATCAACACCTTCGCTGCCGCCTCTGTCTGAATTTTCAACTTCATTATTGCCTATGGCAGAGTTTATGTTGCTATAGCCACTAGCTTTATGACTTGAACTTGAATCGACCAGAGCATCTATTTTTAGGTTTAGCGGGATATGATCAGAAGAAGTTGAACTAGCTGGATAATGAAATAATTGAGAAAATGGAAAAAATCTTTGCATTGAGATGTAGTCCGATAACACGCTACTTCTCTCTGCATTTATATTATGGGGCGGTAGCTTGACTTCCAAGTCTATCAGTAAGTTTTTCCAACCATTTTTACTGGACCAAAAGGTAGATGAGTCATATATTGGTGTCCGATTTTCTTCATTTCTTTCGCAAATGTTAATGATTGAGTACTGTTGACTCGCGTCTTTACCTGTCAGGTTTGATAATAGGCTCACCCCATGTGAAGCACTACCGTCTTTGTTAAAATGGGTGTATTCTCGGATATTAGAAATGCCCAGATTCTTCATTATGTAAAAAAGTCGGTTTTCTCCCGCGTTAGCTAATACGCGTTCCTTGTTGTCCCATAAATAAGATATTATCTTTTGGAAGGCAATATCCCACTCAGAGTTTGTTGTTACTTTCCAGTTAATTTCATTTGTGCTGTTTGTCATGGTAGTTCCTTTTGCTTACAGAATGTAGACCTGTTACTCGATACGAGTATAATTAACACAGCGTTTGTAGTGAAGGCTTTCCTTTTTAAGTTTCATCAATCAATAGTTATAGAATTTGATCAGGCTTGAAATATAGTGACTGTAGTGTAAGTCACAGCTCTTGTCGCTAAATATACAACCCTTGCTGATTAATCGTTTTCTCCGTCAATGCTTTATCCAGCCAACCGAGTTTGACAGGTGTCTCATAAAGCCGTGGATTACCTAGTTGTGGCCAGATGTGGCACAGCCCGGGTACAAAGACTTTAGCAGTGCTCAGTGGAATAGGCGAGCGTGAATAATCCAGTGCCAGTGTTTCCATATCCAGGCTGTTTAACTGTTCAACAATGACGAGAATATCATCCTTCAGATCACCGCTTTGTGTTAGCTGATAGCTTGCACGAGATGCATTGGCCTCAGGCTGAAGGAAACTATCATCGGTAATGGCATCAAAATCAAAGGGGGCACCATTTTGGTCCCGGATAGGAATAAGCTGACATAACTCAGTGAGCGCGCGTTGTGCGGCCATTTCGGGTTTTAAGTGGCAGCCGAAGCCAAATACATATCCCTGGGTTACTTTGTTACGGCCAATCGCTGCCATTACGGGCACACCGGTATCCACGGTGAGATCCAGCACCCAATAGTCGTGTTCAGCGGTGATTGTTTGGTGCAGCGGTGCCAAATAATCTGGGTCCAGAGCGCTTAACTCAAACTGTGGGCGCGGTAAGCGGTTGTACCACCAGATAGCAGTTGCATCACGCTCAAGCAACTCAAATAACGCCTGTAAAATGGCTTCTTCTAGATTATTACCAGCGGCACAGCCATTAGAATGCCATTTGCCAAAACGGTCTTCTTCAAACGGCGTATTGGCAAAACAGCAAACGGTGGGCACAAAGACTTTTTCATCGCGTGTAAGCGACCACAGAGCAGTCCAATTGACAGCCTCTCCAGTATAGGAAAGCGCGACTTGCTTACGCTGAGATTCTGAGTCCGCAGGGTCCGCAAAGCGCGTATACTGCTGCTCGCTGTAGGGTAACAACTGAGAAAAGTTATAGCTGCGGGCGTCAAGTTGATGAGCCTGTGCGACTTGAGTTAGCTCATCGCCCACATACTGTGCATTTTTACGTTCGACAGCTTCGCATAATGCACTGGCCTTAGACTGTTCGTGTGTGACGCCTTTGCCAAGCGTTTGTTGGGCAAAATCGCCACCACTAATTAGCTTTGGAGCTTTCATTGGGCATTTGTAAAATCCTGAAGTGAATATCTTAATTGAGTCCAAAGGAGAGGACAGTTTAGTTTCAGGAAAAATATAACCCAGTTGGCGGCCAATAAATGGTGCAAGTTTTTTGAGTGTGTCTTCTGCTTTATAAGCCCTTGAACCACCATCTGCGTCATAGGTGATTGGAGTGCTTTTAAGAGATAATTCAGACGTGCTATTAGAGTGCGGTATACGCTCCAAATTATCAAAATTATACCTGGCAGATGAGCCATGCTGAATATCAAAAACCAACGCTTCAACGCAGTCGAGGGTATTAACTAGCGAGCAAAGCTGTTTTGGTATTTTCGGGAAAGACAGCAAGCGACCTTTGCCTTTACCAAACTTATCCATAAAGAGGTCGAGTGGCCGGCTGGCAAAAATCCATGCCAAGTAACTCTCTAATTTGTCAGTACATGTTATAACCGGTGAAATATAAATGCTATTTTTATATACTTCACAAAACCTTAGGGGGAAATGTTCCTGTAGATTTGTTACTTTCCTAATATCTTCGATTAGTATGCAAGAGTTCTGCAAGTGTGATGATATACGCTGCCAGTTTTCTGCGAAGCTTTGTACGAAACAACTTGATCCATATATTCCTTCGATAAGTTCTGTTTTCGTATCTTGTAGATCAACCGCTTCAACTAGCCAGCCTCTTTTAGTCGCGTTTTCTACTTGATAATAAAAGTGGGCTAAAAGTTCGGCAGGAACACTTTTCGCCAGCTCATCAACATTTGTCAGGCTTTTGAAGTGTGAGAACAAGGGGAAATTCTTAGCATCCAAAACAAATTCATTAGTTTGGCTGTTAAGCAGAACGTTATCATGCTTATCCATAAAGAAACTGAATTTGCTATTAAACTTGAGTTTCATAATATAGTTACGTTTCCAAATTAAAGTGTTTTTGCAAAAACAGAACACTTAGGAAGTGGCAAACAATAATGTCATCTGAAAAATCTAGCTGAGTCTGATTTTTTACAACAGACTCAAAAAAAGTGATGACTTTATCTATATCGTAAATACCCAATTGTGATTCTCTGTTAGACAATTCATATAATTCATCTAGCAGATAAAGTGTAATGTTTTTGGTTAAGTTAGTCGGAGCTAAAAAAGGTTTTTTGATTTGCTCTACATGCAAATGAGGGAAGTTCACAGTAAATGCATCTCTTAAAATTCTCTTATTTTTACCGTTGCAATACTTGAAGGCAGTTGGGAGTGAGTGAATGAAAGCGACCAATGAGTTATCCAGGAAAGGCTGGCGACCTTCTATTGAGTTTGCCAGTTCAGTTTTATCTCCCAGAGCAAGCAAGTTATAGTCCTGATATACAGTGTTATAGTGAAGCCATTGGCTGTATCCAATGGAGGAGGTAATTATGTCACTGTGCGGTGCGGTTAAGTGCGTTGTGTAACAAGCATCAGAGAAACCAGCAGAGCGCAAAGCTTTGAATAACTGAAAGTTCGATGTAGCACTTACAATTGCGCTGGGTGTAAAATTCAATGCAGCCTCAAGTATGCTTTGACCTTCAAAAAGCAGAGTGTGTTCGCCTTGTTGTGTTAGAGGAGAATTCAAATCATATTGGAAAAACTGATAGCCAAGCAATGATTCATCAGCCCCTTCTCCTGTCAGTGCAATTCTAATCCCGCTTTCCTGTACTTTACGGCTCAACAGGTATTTGGCTGCAACATTTAAATTTGGCACTATCGATTCTGCATGATAGATAGATTTTTCAAATGATCCAATGAGATCGCTGTGATCTAGTTGAAGTGTATGGTGTTTAATTCCAAGCTGCTTAGCCAATTTTTCAGCTGCCAGACTTTCATCTAGTGGACTATTAGAGAATCCGATACTGAATGATTCAGCTTTGTCGCTCAGTCGAGCTGATAAAGCGCTGATATATGATGAGTCTATGCCAGAGCTTAAGTAACAAGCAAAACGCTCTTGAGGTATTCTTTTGTGCACGGCTTGCTCAAACTGCCGGCTAAACTCTTGCGTTGCTTGTTCGTAAGAAATATCACACTGTTCAAATAAATCGGGGTTAAACGGAGACTGCTTGCAAAATGGATAGCTTTTTAGGTCTTGATTTGTGAACTCAACTATATGACCTGGGGGGACAGAAAAGACTCCTTTAACAAATGTTTCTTTGGCACCTACTAAAAATCGTTCTTTTGCAACTAAATAGTGCTCATTCCATACAGCTGGTACACCCGCAGATAGCAAAGCTTTAATTTCTGATGCGGCTATAAAATAATCATTATTATGGTAGTAATAGAGTGGCTTGCTGCCATTTCTGTCTCGGGCAAGGTATAGCCTATTGCTTTCTCTGTTGTAAGTACATAATGAAAACTCACCATCGAGACTCGCTACAAAGCTGATTCCAAAAAGCTCTATACCTTTGAGTACATATTCGCTGTCAGAATTTGTTTGAAATACAGCTCCTTTTGCCTTTAGTTTTTCTCTGTCATTATATATCTCACCATTTACAGAAATTATCCATGGGGTATTATCGGACAGCATTGGTTGGGTTGCTATTTTGCCACCATTAATTGCCAGTCTATTATGACCTATGTAAGTGTTATGGTTTTTATCTGAATAGAGTCCCGTTTGATCTGGCCCCCTGTGCTTCATAGATACAAGAGCTTGTGGGAGGTTCAATGATGAGGTTTTACTATATTGAGCTGCTAATATTCCACACATAAAAACTAACTAATGTAGAGAGGTAATAGAGTTTTACATGTAAATTTACATGTAAAACTCTAATGGATTTATGTTTTTAACAGGTGAATGGAAAACCTGGGCCATCGTTATTATAACGAGTTAGTGCAACAGGTTGACTCGCTTTATCATCTGGTGCTTCAGGGAAAGATAAAATAATACCAAGAGGAGTTTTTTGAACCTGCTGATAATTTCCTTCACTTTCAACGCACCAAACCCACTTATCAATTGCAATGGTTGACTCTGATACTGAAATGGATTCAATATTTGCTTTTTCAATAGAACTTTCATTTGCAAATAGGAAGTCGCTCAAATTGGATGTTAGGTTATTGAGTTTCTCTTCGTAGTTCTCAGTGTTTAATGCAAAGGCGACATTGCACTCAATTGACTCACCTGAGGTTAGCTTTACAGTAGCAGGGAAAGTTCTGGCGTACTTAGCATTCTCATCTTCTCTGACAACAAGATCAACATCCCAAGGGTAGTCGTAATCAAGCCACTCTTTCAAGAGTACCGCGGACGCACCAATTTCTCTTGTTTCAGATTGGTTAGTATTAATAAAGCTGTTTCTAAAGACTTTGTTAGACCAACTCAAAGCCAAAGCAGAGAACATGACACCGCCGAAATTGGTAAAGTCTGTATTGCTGTTACCTAAATCATAGCTTGCTTCAGGAATACGTAAGTCTTTGACTGGATGAGAGCCTGCACCTTCTGAAATATCATCGTTGTTACTATTAGAAGGAAGTGCTTGATGAATTAAATCGTCAAAGTTCTGCAAGAACGAAGTCAATTGAGATAGATCTTCCTCGTGCTCGTGCTGTTTATTCTCCAGCAACCAAGTATTTTGACTGTAGTAGTCTGCAATGGCATCAACTGGCGTTGGGATGCTTGGTTTTTTTGGAACATAGACAAGAAATCTATCGAACGATAGTGCACTTGTCATATATACGCCACGAAGTGAGTTATAAAAAGGACCTTCTCCTTTATCACTAATTGTAAATGTAATATTCCAAGGGCAATCATAATCAAAATATTCTTTGAAAATACTTAGCGCGTTATTTTCAGAGCAAAGCTTAGTTCTAAAATCTTTATCATTCCAAGCTTTCGCTAGAGATTTCATATATACAGAGCGGAATTCAAGTAGTTGTTTTGTGAGTTCCATTACATTCTCCTAAGTGCATTTTATGCTATTAATTTTAATACTATATAATTTACTATCTAAGTTTTCTTTAAGTTCTCTAAATTTAGAGGTGTCAATGTGTAAGCCATTTACTTTTAAAACTTTGGACATTTCTATTAGAGGGGAGATGTACTCGTTCTCACCAAATCTTTCTGCATGGAGTAGGCAGGACTCAATAATATCCTTGGCCTTTTGGAAATCACGCAGTTCAAGGCATGTTTCAGCTGCAAGGGATGAGTAGTAACTATTTAGTAAGTTACATTTTAACGTTAAAAGCTGCTCAGATAGGGCTATTTGTTCATCAATGTTGTTATCTGTTATGGCCCATTTATGGACTAGTATCGCAAATGCTTCATATGCAGGTAGGCCATACTTTTCGCAAAGGGTCAATAGAGCTGCAGACGAGTTCTCAGCCTCTTTTTTATCCGCTAGTAAGTGATGCACTTTAGCCTGAAACAGTAAAGCTAGTCCCAGCGTTGGGATATGGTTTATTGACTCGCTCCACTCGACAGCTGACTTAGATATTTCTTTTGATGAGCTAACATTCCCTAGTATTGCCTCGTTAAAAGCTAGAGAAGCGAGAGACCAGCCCTTGGCATCAATACCAAAAATATTCAGGTCAAACTTCTTTTCTCTTTCGTAGTACTCTATAGATAGCCTGAGAGTATTGTTTGCTTCCTGAAACTGACCTTCAATATTAAGTAATTGCCCTTCCAGACAGTAAAGAGAAGCAGCCAAGTTGTTGCTGTCAGTTTTCCTAATCTCAGATTTTAAAGTATCTATGTCTTCGCGCATTTCTGAATATGCACCAGAAACATAGTTATGTGTTGCAGAAGCCCAAAAAATCGCCAGAGAACTCTCGAGATCTTTGACACCTGAAAGTATTTTTTTGCTCTCTGCTATTTTATCTCTCACGTTTGGACCGGCCCAGCCCTCGGTCATCATTAGTGCTTTGATTAGTAAGTTATTGACCCGGAGGGATTTTTGGCTGTCAGAATCAATACATTTCTCTTTGATATGCGTCAAAATTTCATTCGACATATCAATAGCTTCATTGTTGGAAGCGGTAAGAAGGCTGTGAGCGATAATTTTTAAGCCTAATTCAAATCGTGTATTATGATTACTAGTGAATTTGACGTGGTAATAAAGGCTACGATTTAACTCATCTTCAGGCATATTTGCCAAATTTACAATTCCGTCAAACACTTTCTGGTGAGCTGATGGAATCAGTTGTTCCTGAATACTCCCATAAGCCGCATCTCTCACCAACGCGTGTTTAAAGATATAGCTATCATTCTCAACCCGGCGTTGCTGGATGATGAGGTCTTTTTCTATCAGCTCGTTGAGGTCGTTTTGGATCTGATCTTCACTGAGAGAAGAAGCGGCGACGAGCAGGTCGTATTCGAATTCCCGGCCAATGGTGGCGGCGAGTTGTGCCGTTTCTTTAGCATGCACTAAGCTATCAAGCTTTTGCTGTAGTGATTCACGCAGGCTACTGGGGACCTGATCGAGTTTATCCGGGCTGACGAAATTGACTTCGCCGCTTTGCTCGCTGACGAGTGCTTTTTGTTTCAGCATATCAACCAGCTCTTCGATAAACAGTGGTATACCGTCGGTGCGGCTGACCAGGATGTCGCGCACGTTTTGTGATACGGCTTTGCCCTCGAATAACTGTTCGATGAAGTCTTCGGTTGCTTTGGCGGTGAGCTTGTGGAGCTCCAGCTCAAGCAATGTGAGGTCGTGCAGGCTATCCGGCTTAGGTTGACGCGAGGTGCTGATCAGCACGCTACCATCACTAAGATTCTCGGCAAAGTGATGAATAAATTCTAAGGTGGTGGAGTCTGCCCAGTGAATATCTTCAATGATGTATAGTTTATGGCTGCTGAGGCTGAATTTGTGTGACAGCAGCAGTGCACTCAGGCCGTTGAACAGCAGTTCTTTTTGCGCGTCCGGAGCCAGTGACGACGGCTGCATGTCTTCTGGTAATTCGATGTTCAGCCAGACCATCAGAATTGGCAAAATGGCATCTGTGTTGAGTGTGCTGTTCTGCTCGTTAAGCAGTGACACAAATAATTCTATTACTTCAGCATTGCTGAGATTGCTGGTATTAAACAGATAACGTACTAGTGTCAAAATCGGGTAGAGTGCATTGTTCTGATGTTCCGGCAAGCACTGGGCAACCAGGTGCTGATATTTACCGGCGTTGGCGCGAATTTCCTGTAGTAAACGTGACTTGCCGATCCCTGCTTCACCATAGATATGGGCAACCCGGGTGTTCTGTTGTTCGTTGTTGATGATCGACAGGGTTTTATCGAGCTCGCTCTGACGGCCAATCAACTTGTGATGGTGACGTGTGCCGCGCATAAAGCCGAAGGCTTCGACCCGCTTTTCACCCTTCAGGTTATAAATGGCTTGTTGCTCAAACGCCATGCCAAGCTGCATATTGTCGAAATAGTCAAACTCACTGTAAGGCTCAAGGATGGCGCGTGACTCTGCGGTACACAAAATTTGTCGTTCACCAGCAAGACGCGCGAGTTGCATTGCTGTATTGGCGATGTGTCCTTCTGGTACCGCGTTGGCGTAAGTCACAAAAATGCCTGAATGCAGGCCAATATGGGCATTCATTTGCACGCCGTGGGCTTCCTGCATCAGCGCATTACGTTTTCCCAGTTCACTCACCACGTCCAGCGCGGTACGTGCGCTCAGGCGAGTATCGTTATCGCTGGCGACAGGATAACCGAAATAGAATAACGCGGTATCGGCGAGGTTGCCGACATGGTAGGCACCAAAACGGGTCGCGATATCGATACAGGTGTTGCGCTGCGACTTAAACAGGGTGTCTATGACATCCAGATCTTTGGCGTTTTCATCCAATATTTTAGCGCTCAGTCTCAGCGCCATGACGGTGATTTGTTTACGCTCTGTCAGCGTTGTGTAATCTTGCTGACCCGGGTGAGCCGGATCATCAGTACGCAGCACCACTGTGGCATCGTCGTAACCATGTTGCGCTTGCACATCTGCCAGCACGCCAACAAGATTTGAGACGTTCATGGAGTTGAGCTCAGCAAATGCTTCCTCACCGGAGATGACTCGCTCAGTTGCATTTTTTTGTAATACGCGGCGTAGTAATCCGGATAATGGGTGGCCTAGCAGGGCGCTTGGTAGCGGAATATGAACATCGCTCAATTGCTTGTGATAAATCGAGGCAATACTAGAGCCGGTTACAGCAGGTAATCCTGTCAGACATTCTAAAAATACCAGACCCCAGACGTAGATATCAGTTTTGGCAGACGCAGGCTCACCGCGTAATTGCTCTGGGGCGCTGTAAGAAGGCGTACCCAGAGTTTCTTGCGTGAGTGTTAGTGTCGCAAAGTCCTGATGGCGGTTTTCCTGGCTAAGCGTACCAATACCAAAGTCGAGAATCTTTGCATAGGTTTTGGCACCAGCCTGAGTCAGCATGATATTCGCAGGTTTGATGTCCCTATGAATGATGCCTTGTTTGTGTGCATGGATCAGTGCGTCGAGCACCTGCAACATAATGTCGGTTGCGTCTACTGCGTCTAACGCGCCTTCCTGGATCAGGTGCTCGCGCAGGGATTGACCCTCCACATACTCAAACACACCGTATAGCAGGTTTTCATCAACCTGGCCTTTGTCTAGCAGCCTCACGATATGCGGGTGCTGCAACTGGCTGCTCAGAGTGGTTTCGCGTTTAAATCGCTCCACATAACGGTGCTTCTTGGCTTCGTCCAGATGTGGTTCAAGTGCCAGGAACTTGATTGCCACGATCTGATCGGTGTTTTTATTCTTCGCTTTATAAACCTTACCAAAACCGCCTTCACCGATCTTGTGGATGAGCTCATACTGAGTCGACTGAAAGCGATCCTGAATATAAGGATCGGAAAATTGAGTTAGTGGCATAGTATTTTGTTTTTATCTAATTTGTTAACAGGGCTCGAACTTAAGCTCTAAATTATTGTTAAGAATTACGATTATTACAATGTTTTTTCAACATCCTTGCCCATAGCATCGTTTATTTGACATCAGACAGATTTCACTAAGATGAAGATCGTAAGGATTACTGGAAACTCACCTCATAGCATGAGTAAATTTCAATAATTTCAATAGTTACTGACTAGTCTGAAGCATGCTAAACCTGCCGACTGTTAATCTTTACCGATTATCAATAGAGGGTCAAATGCTTCTGGCTTAGTATTGGGATAAATTACGGTGAAAAAGTGCTAAATTACTACGTTTTTGACATATTCCAGTACTAAATTGGTATATGTTGCTTGCGATGTAATATAGTGTAATATCTAATTATTCAGTAGTTTGTAATAATAAACCAGTTTTTCGGTCGCTAATGGTGTATAAAGATGGAACGTCGTACTTTTCTAAAAACAAGCTCATACTTATGTGCGAGTGGCGTATTGCCGGTCACTGCCCTTGCCGCTAATAGCACTTCATTTACATTTTCAGAGCAGGATACACAACGTATAAGTAGTGAACAGCTCGACACGCTGGCGATTGAAGCGCCGAAAGTCTCAATAGAATCACCAAACGGTGATGCTGTGCAAATCACCTTAAAACCCGCAGTGGCGAGACGCTATAGCTCAAACATCTTTGTTTATTTTGAAACGAGCAGTGAGATAAACGTATTCGATTTGTCCGGTAACCCTAGCGGAACGATTAAATTACCGCAAGGATTTAGCAGTCTCAACGATTTTGCCATTGAGCCAAATCAGCAGTTGCTGTATCTCATAGAAAGAGGGCAACACTCTGTCACTGTGGCAAACTTTTATGGTGATAAACTCACAGAGATCAGTGAGTTTGGTACTGAAGTAGACGCCCAGTTAAACGGGCCTAAAAAAATTACACTGGATACCCATGGCCACGTCCATGTTCTTGAAATGGGTACGGCCAGCATCAAAGTATTCAGCAATAATGGCGCATTTTTGTACTCATACGGCCGTTCTCGGTTGGGTAAAAAGCCGCTTTACAGATCACTGGATGGTACCCAGCATATCCTCGTGTCAGGGGGCAAACTGAACGACAGAAAGTGGGTTTTTAATATTGATACTCGCAAATTGTCAGCACTCAACTAGACTGAACAGTGAACGCTGACAGGCGTTACGTATGGCATAAAAAAATGTCAGGTAACGCCTTGTAATCACGGAAATATCATACTTAGGTAGCGCCCGATGGAAAAACATCAGATGCGTAATGTGTCAGTGACAGATTATGCCGATCCAAAAATAGACCAACTCTTAAAACATACCGTCCGAAATCAACTTGAATCTCTGCTCAAGGCCAAGCTCACCACCGCACAAAGACAACAGGCGCTTACTCAGAGCTTTGTAGATGCGATGGCGCTAATATTCAGCACCACGCAAGCGACTCACGCGCAACTTACAGCAGCTTTTGAGGCGATGTACGAACATGCTTTGCAGTCAATGTCGATGGCTGAGCTCAGTGAAGAATTGTTGACTCGTCAGTATATTGCACCGACGGGTCTGATCATGTCCCCTTACAATAGCCGCCACACAATTAAAGACATTTACCGCATTCAGGGTTATGCAAAAGGCATTGATAAGGCAATTCGGGGCATGCTGTCTCATAAAGATTCTGTAACTATTTTGTATCCAGCCTGTGGTCCATTTGCACCTTTAATATTGCCTTTACTCAGCTACTACAAAAACCAGAACGAGTTTAACCACGAGCAAATTAAGGTGCTATTTGTAGATACTCATCCAGGTGCCATCGTCACGCTAAAACAGCTGATTGATGACTTACAGTTAGGTGAGTTTGTCGCAGATATTATCGAAGAAGACGCCACGGTATATGAGCCAGAGCAGGCCGTTGACCTGCTGGTGCTGGAGGCCATGCAACATGGTTTTACCCGAGAAGGGCAGCTGGCCATTGCAAAGCACTTAGTTAAATTTCTGACGCTTGATGGCTGGATGATCCCACGCTCTGTATCGATTAAAGGCATGATGATCCATGGCGAAACAGAATACAATCAGCAATGGAAAGACGCCGAATACTGCCACTCCGATCACTTGCGTGACAGCGCGTTAAACGAACGCGTTGAACTGGGCGAACTGATGCGTATTGATAAGTCTGCGCTGTTAGAAATGACAGAGATAGAGCTTGATGATGACATTCGGGTTGTTGCAGCGAATACAATCACAATACCAACTGGTGTTGAGGATATGTCGACCCGTATTTTGGCGGTTTATGCCCAAATCAACACGTTTGGTGATGAAGGGCTGGATCAATACGATTCAGGTATTACGCACCCTAAACCCGACATGAATTTTTATGTTGATGCCCGGCCCAGAGAGCTTGAACACACGCATTTTGTTGCCAATAGCGGTGATACAGTGCAATTTTACTATCAATTGAGCGGTATGCCCGGATTTGTCCCGGTAAAAGCATAGGGAGATAACCATGGAAGTGAAATATGCTTTGTTCAGCGGCAGTTGCCTATGCCTGACCGCCGTGCAGTACCTATTGCAAAGAGGCCAACTGAGTTGTGTGGTGTTGATTGAAGCAGAACCCAATCCGGATCTCGTTCAGTTGCAGCGCTTTTTGCACCACCATCAAATTCCCATGCTGCAGTATAAAACAGAATCGGACGACGCCTTGATTGCCGATCTTGACAGACTGGGAGCAAACAGTGGCATAGCCTATTTGTTTAAACATAAGCTTCGCGCCAAGTTGATAGACTTTTTTGCCGGTGATGTACTTAACATTCACCCCAGTGCATTGCCTGATTATCGTGGCCCAATGCCCGTGTTCTGGCAGCTTAAAAGTGGCGCGGATACCGTCAGGTTGACGTTACACAAAGTCGCGGAACAGCTCGATACAGGCGATATTGCAACGCACATTGATTTACCGGTGCATCCTTTTGATACCTCACAGTGCTTTCACCAGAAAATAGCCCAGGCAGTTCCCGCTTTGCTCGAGCAATTTGCTCAGCAGCAGGCCGCAGGGACTTTGAACTGGCAAGAACAAAAAGAATACATCGAAATGGATGGTGAGCAGTGTGAACCTCGCTATGCAGCGCATGTTCAGGTGGAAGATTTATTGATTGACTGGCGACGTCATACAAGTATTGAAATTGTTAATCTGGCACGTGCAGCCAATGCTGAACTGGGCGGCGCTCGCTTTAAATTTCGTGAAGGCATGCTGCAGCTTATGCAGGCCAGCACTATGGAGTGCAAGCTGGCAGGCATTAAGCCGGGTACGATTTTAGAGCTCGACAGAATCAAAGGGTTGTTAGTTAAAACGGTTGATGGCGCTATTCGTCTGGATACGATTTTAACCGAACAAGGTATTTTTGATGGCTACCGGTTTGCGGTGCTGTTTGGACTGGAACCTGGTTTAGAAGTAGCTGCCTCATCTGAGGGCAGAATGTAAGGTTCGAAATTAAGTGTTTTGATTGAGGTATATCAATTGCAAACCGATACCTTTGTACTAAATTTTACAATGGTAGCTTAGTTGAGAAGGACTTGTGAGTGGCCCAGCCGATGTACTTATCATCCTGCATTTCTAACTATGCTCTGAACTTTAACTCAGAAGCGAGATAGATATGAATATAAAGATCAATCTGACCAACCGATATGGTTATGATCTTACGCTGTTTCCTTATAACGGGGGCGATTTACCTAGCGGTGAAGGGCAGCGTATTGCGAAAGTTGAAGGCACTGGCGAGATAGTTGTCGTACAGGGCGAGAGCAGTATTTTGGAAGTACCCGGAATGGGCAGTTTGTTAGTCCAGTTTTTGGGAGAGCAAAAGCTCGTTGACTGCCACGAAAGGTTCTGCGACAGCCCCAGCGAATTTGACGGTTACCCATTAATGGCACTCTTACGTTACAAAACCACAGAACTATACTGGCGCTTCGAAAGCAGTGATGATCCGGCTGAGCTAAATGTCAGTATTAATGATATCGGTACAGTCTGCCTTGATAAGGTCTTAAGCGGAGAGGCGCGCAGGGTGCAGTTGCCTGAGTTTTTCATCCCACCTGTTTTTACGCCACATTTACCAGAAGGAAATCCTGATTGATCACCGAGCAGTGATAGCTCTGCAACACATATATGCCTTTCAGGCAAAGCAGTAATTGAAGTAGTTGGTGCGAACTCGTCGCAACAAGTCGATAAATCACTGAGTGAATTTTAGTGGTACTGAGCGTTTATCGTTAAAGGGTATGTTTACGAATTAGAGAGGAATTCATATGTCTACTGACCCGTATATTGGCTCAATGGGTACCTTCGGCGGTGCTTTTACAATCAGAAATTTTGCAATGTGTTTAGGCCAGACTATGGCTATTTCACAAAATCAGGCGTTATTTGCGTTAATCGGGACTATTTATGGTGGTGATGCGCGTACCACATATGCACTACCAGATCTGCGTGGCCGCAGCCCGGTAGGTCAGGGTGTACGCCCAGGTGGTATGGATTATCGTCAAGGTGAAAGACAGGGTACTGAGTTGGTAGGTATTGAGATTATTCATATGCCTGCGCACTCTCATACCGCGATTTTCACGCCGTTGGGTGGTACAAATCCAGTGAGTGGCACGTTGCAGGCCGCTACTAATGCGGCAAATACTAAGACTCCGGATAGCAGCTCTTATATCGCGGCAAATAATAGCGAAGGCTTCTTCAAGGAAGGTTTTGCATCAGCAGATCTGACAACCATCAAGGGGCTAACCGTATCCGGTGGTGGCTCTGCGGGTGGTACTGTCACTGTTACTAACACGGGTGGCTCAGCCCCTTTGAATATATTAAATCCGGTATTACCGGTTAACTGGCTGATTGCAACAGACGGGGTGTTCCCACCTCGTAACTAATCAGTACTGAAGTGGGCTGGGCATATATTGTGCCGGCCCGCTTTTGCGTTTGATAGTCATCAAATTGCGTTGAAATTAAAGTAAATATTAAAACAAAAAAATGTCACTGGACCAGGAATAATAACGGAGTAGTAAAATGAGATTAAGTAAAGTTGCCACCGCTGTCACATCGGCCGGTATATCTGCAGCATTGTTTTCCGGCAATATCTGGGCAGGTCAAAAGACACTGGATTACTCCTCCGGTACAGGCACCCCTACTGACGTGAGAGATGGCTCAAATGGCGTTCCGGATATTTCTCTTGATTCGGCTGGCGCGGTTACCTTTATTTTGGATGGCGGTGAGAGCGGAGACAGCTATACAGCAGAGAGTTTTGCAGTGGCCTTTAGCTCATTTTATGCGACTGGTTTTATCGGCAACTCGGGAGCCAGTGCGACTGACAAAGGCTATAAGCTCCTTGAAAATTCTGGCACACACTTTAGTTTTGATGGCATTACCTTCGTTCGTGCTGGAGACACAGATGCGGAGCGTAGGGTTCGGTTTACTGGGTTTAAAGACAGTGCGCAAACGGTCACCGTCGACTTAACACCGCCGGTGGCATCGGGGGTTGGTACAACTTTTAGTTTTACACGCAGTAGTGATTTTAATAATGCGCTCTGGCAAGACATTGACACATTAATTATAACATTCCCGGATACGGACCCCGCCAGTGCTTATGATTCACGTATTGCTATACGTGATATTACACTGGATGATGCAACTGCGTCTGATTCAACGGCTCCTGCTTTTGTTAGTGCAAGCTCAACTCCCAATGACAACGCGACGGATGTGTCAGTCAGTAGCGACATTGTTATCGCCTTTGACGAAAACATTGCGCTGAGCACTGGGAATATCACTATTCGTAATGTCACCGACAGTAGCGACTTTGAGGTATTTGATGTTGCCAGCGAAAGTGATGGCACTACCACCACACCGGGGTCTGGGCGGGTAAGTATTACCAGCGATAAGGTTTACCTGAATCCAACCAGTAATTTAACCGGTAACCGGACATATGCGATCCGAATCGACTCAGGTGCAGTAACAGATACCTCTAGCAACGCCTTTACTGGGATCAGTGATAACACCACCTTTAATTTTAGTACAGCCAATACAACGCCTGTTGTTGATCTGGACACGGGCAGTGGCAGTAGCGATAGCAGCGCTAGTTTTTCTGAGGGCAGCGGCGCGGTTAACATTGCCAGCAGCGCCTCGGCAACGGATGCAGACAGTGACACCATAACAACCATAACAGTTACTCTGACCAATGATCAGGATGGTGCATCTGAAGGCCTGAACGTAACAGCAGCAGCGCAAAATGCCCTGACAGGTGTGTCGGGTGCATCCGATATTACCTTGCAGGATACCATTTCTATTACGGGCGCAACGGCGACACCAGCCGAAGTCACAACTTTCCTGCAGGCCATCACCTATAACAATACCTCGAGTACGCCAAACGAAACTGCACGTACAGTGACTGTGGTGATCAACGATGGGTCTGCGAGTAGTACATCGCGTACAGCCACTGTTAGTGTCACGGATGTCACGGCTGCAAGCTCCACAGCTACTGGCTTTAATACCAGTAATGGCACAAATCTGAGCCCGGCTATTACATTTGCCGGTGGGGATGAAACCCTGACTATTGCGGATGCCAGCCATGTATCAGGTTCAACGGCCAGTGGTGGTACGGGAACAGATATCCTTTCTGTGCCAACCAGCACAAATCTTGCAAATCTAACATCCCTGAGTGGCTTTGAGACGCTGACACCGGATAGCGGTGCATCTATTACGTTGACTGAATCTCAGCATGAGTCATTTACCACCATAAATGGTGCGGGAACTAACCAATTTACACTTAGCAGTGCTGATGGCAATGCCGTTATTACCGGTGATGCTGATATCGAAACGTATGTATTGGGTGCCGGGTTTACCTTTACCTTGGGCGGCGCAGCGCAAAATGTGACGGGCAGCAGCTCAGCTGATACGGTGGCAACTGGTTCCCTGACTGCAACGGGGACGCTGACCGGGAGTGGCGGTACCGATGTTTTACAGCTGGGCAATGGTGCCAGTATTTCTGGTGCGACAGTAAGTGGTTTTGAAACACTGACCGTGGATGCCAATGCATCCGTAACTATGACTGAGGCGCAGCATGATGCCTTTAGCACAGTTACTGGTACTGCAACGGAAAGTATTACTATCTCCGCAGCAACCGACGGTTTGACGGCTGCGAGCGCAATTGAAACCTACGTGTTAGGCGCTGCGAACAGTATCACGCTTAGCTCCGCCGGGCAAAACGTCACAGGTAGCAGTGGCAACGATACCATCGACATAGCGGCATTGACTGCAACGGGTACGTTGAATGCGGCCGGTGGTACAGATACCTTATCAATGAGTTCTGGTGCCAGTATTGCTGGTGCGACGGTATCTAACTTTGAAAACCTGACATTAGCCAGTGGGGCCAGCGTCTCTATGACTGCTTCTCAGCCTGCACTCTTTAGTGGCACAATCACCGCGGCTGGTACTGAAACAATTAATATTTCAGGGGATGGTGACTTTACCACACTTGCTAATGTAGAGAATTTCTCGGTCGGTGACTCTTCGACTAATAGCCGTACAGTGACCGTTGCGGCCGCAGGCACTTCTGTTACCGCATCGTCTTCTACTGATGCCGTGACATTTAATGTGGGGACGCTCAGTTATACTGGCACACTGACCGGTGATGGTACAACGGCAGATACTGTGTCGCTGTCTTCTGGCGCTAATATTTCGGGTGGTACGCTTGCAAACATAGTTAACCTGACTTTAGCCAGCGGCGCATCAGTGACCATGACGCCTGTGCAAAATGCTTCTTTTAGCGGTACTGTCACGGCAGCAGGTTCGGAAACCATCACAATTTCCGGAGACGGTAATTTTACAACGTTAACTGGTATAGAGACATACTCGGTTAACGACGATAGCACTAACACTCGGACTATTACAGTCACCAATGCGTCGGCCACCGTAGATGCAACTGTGTCAAACGATGCCATCACATTCGATATAGCGGGTAGTGCGTTCAATGGCTCTTTGGTGGGTGATCCGACGACGGGGGATACAGTTAGCGCTTCAGATGGCGCAGATGTGACCAGTGGTGGTTTTACCAATATTGGTACCTTGTCACTGGCCAGCGGGGCAACGGTCTCCATTGATGTGGCAAATGTAGCAAATAACTTTACTACGGCAATCACAGGCGCTGCGGGCTCTGAAACCCTAAAACTGATGGATGGGGGCACGTTTAACTTTGGTAATACCAGCGTCTCTGAAATCGAAAATCTGGCGATTGGTACCAACAATATTTTTACCATTACGCTAACTGATAACTTTGACTCCAATGGTAACTCAGTCACTATCTCCAATGCAGTTGGCTTTGCGCTCAGCACGCTATCACACTAAACGCCAGTGCGTTGAGTGGCGACACCATAAATATGACCGCGACTGACTTTGACGGTAACGATACGATCACCGGTGGTAGTGGTACCGATACCATCCGCCCTGGTGGTGGTACCGACTCGATGACAGGTAATGCGGGCAATGATAACTTTGTCGGCGACGCGTCTGATCTTAATGGTGATACCATCACAGACTTAAGTGTGGGTGATATTATTACCATCAATAGTGTGACGGGCCTGACAACCAGCAATGTTCGCTTTAACGGCACGAGCACACTGCAGGTGGATACTGATGCAACTGACTTCAGCGCTGTTGAAGTAGCAATAACGCTTTCAAATGCGCCAGCCAGTTCGCTTGATTTTACTGTGGCGGATAATGGTGCAAATACTGATATCACCTTTATCTCACCAAACAACGTACCGACCTTCAGTAATCTGAATGGCGGCCAGACGTTTACTGAAAACGGTTCAGCCGTTATTATTGATTCGGACGTTGTTGTTGCAGATACCGAACTGGACGCACTAGACAGTGGTGCGGGTAATTATAACAATGCAACCCTGACGATTGCCCGAAATGGCGGTGCCAGCTCACAGGATGTCTTTGCTAATAATGGCCTGTTGGGCACGCTTACAGAGAGCAGTACCTTCACCTATAACTCAACGACAGTTGGTACGGTAACAACCAATTCGTCCGGCACTTTAGTGTTGACGTTCAACACCAGTGCGACTTCAGCGATTGTTGATTCGGTGTTGCAAAACATCACTTACCAGAATAATTCAGAAGCACCGCCGTCATCTGTGACGCTCGATTATACTTTTAATGATGGTACAGCAAACAGTACAGGCACTAACCAGGCAACAGTGACCATTACTGCACAAAATGATGATCCAACAGACATTAGCCTGGATACAACCTCAATTAATCAGTCTGCAACTGGCGCAGGTGCCAACATAGGCACATTAAGCACGACAGACCCTGACACCAGCGACAGCCATACGTATACGATTGTCAGTAGCGGAGCCAGCGCGAATGGTACTTGTAGCGCAGATACCAATAACGGTAGTTTCCAGATCAATGGTTCAAACCTTGAAACGCAAGCCGCGTTATCGGCGGGAAGCTATGTGGTTTGTTTGCAAACCAGTGATGCTACAACGACATTCCAAAAGGCGTTTACTATCACAGTGAATGATGACGTAGCACCTAATGCGCCATCAACGCCAGATCTTGATGCTGGATCTGATACGGGTAGTTCTGATAGCGACAATAACACCAATGACACGACACCAACATTCAGTGGTACAGCTGAAAGCGGTTCAACGGTTAGATTGTATAGTGATCAGGAAGGCGGAGGTACAACCGTAATTGGAACTGGTACGGCAACAGGCGGTAACTGGCAAATTACTACCAGTGCACTGACTGCCGGTGTAACGCACGCCATCACTGCAAAAGCAACCGATGCAAGCAGTAACGAAAGTTCAGCATCGAGTAGTCTGAGTGTGACGATAGACACAACTGCGCCGTCGGCACCGGGTACACCGGATCTGGATGCAAGCAGTGATACTGGTACATCCAATACGGATAATGTGACCAATGATACAACTGCGACGTTTACTGGTTCAGGCCCCAATGGTGGCGCGATTACTCTGATTTCAAGCATTGATGGTACTGTGGGCACGGGCACTGCCACTTTAGGTACCTGGACTATTACAACGTCTGCTTTGTCAGCAGGTACGCACACGATGACAGCACGCTCAACAGACACAGCAGGTAATACTGCTGATGGCTCTGGTTTGTCTGTTACTGTTGATACTAGTGTAAGCGCAGTTAGCATCACCACGCCGATTGAAGTAGATGGTATCGTTAATGCAGCAGAAGATAATGATGTACTGATTGCCGGTACCGGGGCGGAGTCTGGCAACAGTGTGACCGTGAGCATCACGGATAACAACAGCACTGTGAGCCGCACAGTGACCGCAGATGGGTCTGGCAACTGGACACTGAGCGGCAGTGAACTGGATGTCAGTAGCCTGAACAATGGCACGTTGACGGTGTCAGCGACCCAAACTGATACAGCTGGTAACACTTCGACTGCTGCGACTCAGACGATTACATTGGATAACGCGGCGCCTTCGGCGCTGACCATTACCACGCCGATTGAGACTGATGGGGTAGTCAATGCCGCAGAAGACAATGACGTCTTAATTGCCGGTTCCGGTGCTGAGTCGGGTAACAGTGTGACCGTGACTATCACGGACAATAACAGTTCGGTCAGTCGCACTGTGACCGCAGACAGCTCTGGCAACTGGACGCTGAGCGGCAGTGAGTTGGATGTCAGTGGTCTGAATAATGGCACGCTGACGGTGTCGGCCACCCAGGCGGATACGGCAGGCAATACTTCGACTGCTGCAACTCAGACGATTACACTGGATAACGCGGCGCCTTCGGCACTGACCATTACCACACCGATAGAAACCGATGGCGTCGTCAATGCCGCAGAAGACAATGACGTGCTGATCGCCGGTTCTGGTGCTGAGTCGGGCAACAGCGTGACGGTGACCATTACAGATAACAATTCAACTGTCAGTCGTACCGTAACTGCAGACAGTTCAGGGAACTGGACGCTGAGCGGAAGTGAACTGGATGTCAGTGGCCTGAACAATGGCACGTTAACGGTGTCGGCCACCCAGGCGGATACGGCAGGTAACACCTCCACCGCTGCGACCCAGACAATTACATTAGATAACGCGGCCCCTTCGGCACTGACCATCACCACACCGATAGAAACGGATGGTATTGTTAACGCAGCGGAAGATAACGATGTGCTGATCGCCGGTTCTGGTGCTGAGTCGGGCAACAGCGTGACGGTAACCATCACGGATAACAATTCAACAGTCAGTCGTACTGTGACCGCAGACAGCTCTGGCAACTGGACGCTGAGCGGCAGTGAGCTGGATGTCAGTGGCCTGAATAATGGCACGCTGACGGTGTCTGCCAGTCAGGCGGATACGGCAGGTAACACTTCGACTGCTGCGACTCAGACGATTACGCTGGATAACGCGGCGCCTTCGGCGCTGACCATCACCACGCCGATAGAGACTGATGGGGTAGTAAATGCCGCAGAAGACAATGACGTCTTAATTGCAGGTTCCGGCGCTGAATCGGGTAACAGTGTGACCGTGACTATCACGGACAATAATAGCTCAGTAAGTCGTACTGTGACCGCAGACAGCTCAGGTAACTGGACGCTGAGCGGCAGTGAGCTGGATGTAAGTGGCCTGAACAATGGCACGCTGACAGTGTCGGCCACCCAGGCGGATACGGCAGGTAATACTTCGACTGCTGCGACTCAGACGATTACGCTGGACAATGCAGCACCTTCGGCCTTGACCATCACCACACCGATAGAAACCGATGGCCTTGTTAACGCAGCAGAAGACAATGACGTCTTAATCGCCGGTTCTGGCGCTGAGTCGGGCAACAGTGTGACGGTGACCATCACGGACAACAATTCGACAGTCAGTCGTACCGTGACCGCAGACAGCTCAGGAAACTGGACGCTGAGCGGCAGTGAACTGGACGTCAGTGGCCTGAACAATGGCACGCTGACGGTGTCTGCCACTCAGTCGGATACGGCAGGCAATACTTCGACTGCTGCAACTCAGACGATTACGCTGGATAACGCGGCCCCTTCGGCACTGACTATCACCACACCGATAGAAACGGATGGTATTGTTAACGCAGCGGAAGACAATGACGTCTTAATCGCCGGTTCTGGTGCTGAGTCGGGCAACAGCGTGACGGTGACCATCACAGATAACAATTCGACAGTCAGTCGTACCGTGACCGCAGACAGCTCTGGCAACTGGACGCTGAGCGGCAGTGAGCTGGATGTCAGTGGTCTGAATAATGGCACGTTGACGGTGTCGGCCACTCAGGCGGATACGGCAGGTAACACTTCGACTGCTGCGACTCAGACGATTACGCTGGATAACGCGGCGCCTTCGGCGCTGACCATCACCACGCCGATTGAGACTGATGGGGTAGTCAATGCCGCAGAAGACAATGACGTCTTAATTGCCGGTTCCGGCGCTGAGTCGGGTAACAGTGTGACCGTGACTATCACGGACAATAACAGTTCGGTAAGTCGCACTGTGACAGCAGACAGCTCAGGAAACTGGACGCTGAGTGGCAGTGAGCTGGACGTCAGTGGCCTGAACAATGGCACGCTGACAGTGTCGGCCACCCAGGCGGATACGGCAGGTAATACCTCGACTGCTGCGACTCAGACGATTACGCTGGACAATGCAGCGCCTTCGGCAGTGACCATCACCACACCGATAGAAACCGATGGCCTTGTTAACGCAGCTGAAGACAATGACGTCTTAATCGCCGGTTCTGGCGCTGAGTCGGGCAACAGCGTGACGGTGACCATCACGGACAACAATTCGACAGTCAGTCGTACCGTGACCGCAGACAGTTCAGGTAACTGGACGCTGAGCGGCAGTGAGCTGGACGTCAGTGGCCTGAACAATGGCACGCTGACGGTGTCGGCCACACAGACGGATACAGCGGGTAATACCTCGACTGCTGCAACTCAGACGATTACGCTGGATAATGCAGCGCCTTCAGCGCTGACCATCACCACACCGATAGAAACCGATGGTATCGTCAATGCGGCTGAAGACAATGATGTGCTGATCGCCGGATCCGGCGCAGAGTCAGGCAACAGCGTCACCGTGACCATCACAGACAACAACAGCTCGGTAAGTCGTACCGTGACCGCAGACAGCTCAGGTAACTGGACGCTGAGTGGCAGTGAGCTGGATGTCAGTGGTTTGAACAATGGCACGCTGACGGTGTCGGCGACACAGACGGATACAGCGGGTAACACTTCCACTGCAGCCACGCAAAGCATCACACTGGACAATGCAGCACCGTCAGCAGTAACCATCACCACGCCGATTGAGACGGATGGTATCGTTAATGCGGCTGAAGATAATGATGTGCTGATCGCTGGCTCGGGGGCAGAGTCGGGTAACAGCGTGACGGTAACCATTACGGACAATAATTCAACAGTCAGTCGTACCGTGACCGCAGACAGCTCAGGTAACTGGACGCTGAGCGGCAGTGAGCTGGACGTCAGTGGCCTGAACAATGGCACTTTGACGGTGTCGGCGACACAGACGGATACAGCGGGTAACACTTCCACCGCAGCCACGCAAAGCGTCACACTGGACAATGCTGCACCGTCAGCAGTAACCATCACCACGCCGATTGAGACGGATGGTATCGTCAATGCGGCTGAAGATAATGATGTGCTGATCGCCGGTTCGGGGGCAGAGTCGGGCAACAGCGTAACGGTAACCATCACGGATAACAATTCAACAGTCAGTCGTACCGTGACCGCAGACAGCTCAGGTAACTGGACGCTGAGTGGCAGTGAGCTGGATGTCAGTGGCCTGAATAATGGCACACTGACAGTGTCGGCCACTCAGACGGATACAGCGGGTAACACCTCCACAGCAGCCACGCAGAGTATTACGCTGGATAATGCAGCGCCTTCAGCGCTGACCATCACCACACCCATTGAAACCGACGGTATCGTTAATGCTGAAGAAGATAATGATGTGCTGATTGCTGGATCCGGCGCAGAGTCGGGCAATAGCGTGACCGTGACCATCACGGATAACAATTCATCAGTTAGCCGTACCGTGACCGCGGATAGCTCTGGTAACTGGACGCTGAGTGGCAGTGAGCTGGACGTCAGTGGCCTGAACAATGGCACGCTGACGGTGTCGGCTACCCAGGCGGATACGGCGGGCAATACTTCGACTGCTGCGACTCAGACGATTACGCTAGATAACGCGGCGCCTTCGGCCTTGACCATTACCACACCGATAGAAACCGATGGCCTTGTTAACGCAGCAGAAGACAATGACGTCTTAATTGCCGGTTCGGGGGCAGAGTCGGGCAACAGCATCACCGTGACCATCACGGATAACAATTCAACAGTCAGTCGTACCGTGACCGCAGACAGCTCAGGTAACTGGACGCTGAGCGGCAGTGAGCTGGACGTCAGTGGCCTGAACAATGGCACGCTGACGGTGTCGGCGACACAGACTGATACGGCAGGCAACACCTCCACTGCAGCCACGCAAAGCATTACCCTGGATAATGGAACACCATCTGGCCAGTCTGTGGCGATAGATCAATCATTAATTAATCGGGATAATGAATCGGCGCTCAGCTTCACCTTATCAGGTCTGGAAGGGAGTGGTACATTCACCTATCAAGTCAGTGATGGCACCAATACAGTCTCAAGCGACAGCGCTACAACAATCACAGCAAGTAGCCAGCAAGTAACTGGCGTCAATGTAAGTACCCTTAATGAGGGAACCTTGACACTCACTGTGATTGTGTCCGATGAAGCAGGCAACGCGGCAGAAGGTGTCACGGCCAGTGTGACGAAAAAATATAATGTTGCACCTGTACTGTCGGGTACACCAGCTTCCACGATAAACGAAGATGCAGCCTATAGCTTTACTCCGACACTGACCGACTCAGATGACGGTGATACACATACCTTCAGCATTGTGAATAAACCAGGTTGGGCCGAGTTTGATACGGCGACGGGCGCCCTTACCGGGACGCCTACGGATAGTGATGTTGGCACGCATTCTAATATCCAGATTTCAGTATCGGATGGCACTGAACAAGCCATGCTCACTGCATTCAGCATTGAAGTGAACAATACCAACGATGCGCCGGTTGGACAGGACTTTACCTTCACACTAGATGAAGAGGCTACGCTGACAGTCGCTGCGGCCAATGGTTTATTAAGTACTGCTACAGACGATGATACGGATAGTGGTGATACGTTAACGGTAAGCGCAGTAAGTCAGCCACAGCATGGCCAATTGTCTTTGAATGCAGATGGTAGCTTTAGTTATCAACATAATGGCAGTGAAAATCACAGCGATAGCTTTACCTTCCAGGTCGTTGACAGTAGTAATGCAACATCGGCGACTCAGACGGTTACGCTGACTATTAATGCAGTCGCAGATGCGCCAACAACGGTCAATGATACTGCGACAACAAATGAAGACGAAGCTGTCACCTTCAATCTCTTAAGTAATGACAGTGACCCTGAAGGTGATATGGTCGCTTCTTCGGCGGCTATAGTGACTCAGCCAACGAAGGGGTCTGTGTCTATTGAAAATGGGGTGGTTACTTATACACCAAATGCGAACGCAAATGGTCAGGACACCTTCACCTATACTGTAAAAGATGCCGCGCTTAATACATCGAGTGAAGCGACCGCGACAGTGACGATTACTGCGGTTAACGATAGACCGACTGTGCAGAACTTTGCGGTTAATATTGACGAAGACAATGCCAGTGATGCATTGGCTGTGCGAGCGGGAGCAAGCGATGTCGAAGATGGCAACCCGTCTGGCGACATCGCTGTTGCAACGCAACCGACCAAAGGTAGTGTTGCGATAGACCAAAATGCTGGCACATTAGTTTATACCCCAAGTGCCAACGAAACTGGTACGGATAGCTTTACTTACACCATTACCGACAGTGAAGGCAGCACTTCTGAACCCGCAACTGTGTCTGTAACGATTGGTGCTGTGAATGATAAGCCAATTGTTGCAGGTGACAGTGTTACTACCAATGAAGACGTGGGTGTGACCCTGGCAATATTGAACAATGACTCTGATGTAGAAGATCAGGGCTTTAACGGTGCCAATGTTACGCTTGAAGATCAGGGGAACGGTGCTGGAAGTTATGCGAAGGCTGACGTGAGCATTTTGGCTGACGGTAGCTTGCAAATTTCACCTAAACAGGATGAAAACGGCACCTTTAGCTTCACCTACACTTTAACTGATAGTGAAGGGTTAACCTCAGATGCAGCAACCGTTACAGTTACTTTGACGGCAGTTAATGATGCGCCTGTCGCAGTGGGCAACACCGCTGAAGTAGCGGAAGAGGGATCGTTTGAAGTCAACGTGCTGGGTAATGATACTGATGTAGATGAGAATGACAGTTTCAATTTGGCAAGTGTAACGGTGGTGCAAGCACCTGCAAGTGGTCAGACGCAGGTCAACGCTGCCGGTGCGATTGTTTACACACCAAATGCAAACTTCTCTGGCGAGGATACATTTACCTATACTGTGGCAGATGCAGCCGGAGCTGTTTCTAATGAAGCGACTGTCACGATGACTGTGACACCGGTGAATGATGCGCCGGTGATTTCTGGTGTACCTGCTACTGAGGTAAATGAAGATACCAGTTACAGCTTTACGCCGACGTCTAGCGACGTTGATGGTGATACTCTGACGTTTAGCATTCAAAATGCACCTCAATGGGCAACTTTTGATACCAGCACAGGCACCTTGTCTGGTACACCGTCAAATGATGATGTGGGTAGTTACCAGGGTATTGTGATCAGTGTGACAGATGGCACTGAAACGGTCAGCCTGACATCCTTTGATATTATGGTATCTAATACCAATGATGCACCAACCATTTCAGGTACACCAGCTACCAGTGTGAATGAAGACACCGCATATAGCTTTACGCCGAATGCAAGCGATGTAGATTCGGGCGATACGTTGACATTCAGCATTGCGAATCAACCTGATTGGGCAAGCTTCGATACACAAACAGGCACACTGTCTGGTACACCTGCTAATGAGCATGTTGGTACTACGTCCGACATTGTGATCAGTGTGAGTGATGGTTCAGAAACGGTCGCACTAACTGGATTCTCAGTTACGGTTGTCAATACCAATGATGCGCCAGTCATATCGGGCACTCCGGCAACCAGTGTTAATGAAGACAGTGGATACAGTTTTGTGCCCAGTGCATCGGACGTGGATGCGGGTGATACGCTAACGTTCAGTGTGGCTAATTTACCTTCGTGGGCGAGTTTCTCCACATCGACTGGCGCGATTAGTGGTACACCTGGTAATGCCAATGTTGGTGTCTATCAGGGTATTGTGGTTAGCGTGAGCGATGGCACTGAGACAGTGAGCCTTGATGCCTTTGCCATTACTGTTATTAATGTTAACGACGCGCCGGTTATTACAGGTACCCCGGGCACCTCTGTGAATGAAGACAGTGCATACAGTTTCACACCTGTGGCATCTGACATGGATGGCGACAGCCTCACGTTTAGCATTGCTAATAAACCAGACTGGGCCAGTTTTGATACTCAAACAGGCACATTGTCGGGTACTCCGGAAAATGGTGATGTTGGCACCAGCAGTGATATCGTTATATCGGTCTCTGATGGTTCTGTCTCTGTGTCGCTTTCAGCTTTCTCTCTCACGGTTGTGAATACGAATGATGCACCTGAAATTAGCGGAACACCTGCGACCAGCGTGAATGAAGATTCAGTATACAGCTTCACGCCATCCGCATCGGATGTGGATGCTGGTGACGTGCTGACTTTCTCTGTCAGCAATAAACCAAACTGGGCGAGTTTCAGCACTGCAACAGGTACTCTATCTGGTACGCCGACAGATAGCGACGTCGGTACCGATACCCAGATCGTGATTACAGTTTCAGACGGTACAACGCATCAGTCACTTAGCGCCTTTGACATTGAGGTTGTTAATACGAATGATGCACCGACGGCTCAAGACTATAGCTTTGGTCTTGATGAAGGGCAGCTGCTGACAGTGACTACGATGCTTGGCTTACTCAGCAACGCGAGTGACGACGACTTAGATAGCGGTGACAGTCTGTCTGTTAGTGCACTGTCGCAGCCTCAGCATGGTGTGCTGACGTTAAATGCTGATGGTAGCTTTAACTATCAACATGACGGTTCGGAGAGCACCAGTGATAGTTTTACCTTCCAGGTAACAGATGCGCAAAATGCAGCCTCTGCAACGCATACTGTGTCGTTAACTATCAACCCGGTAGAGGATGCACCGACAGCAGTCGATGACAGCGCAACAACGAACGAAGATACAGCGGTACAAATTGCTCTATTGGATAATGACAGTGATCCTGAGGGTAATATGAACGCGGCGTCTGCAGTTGTTGTAACTGCGCCGAGTAAAGGGGCGGTGTCCATCGTAAATGGTATTGCGACTTATACGCCTGCGGACAATGAAAACGGTCAGGATAGCTTTACTTACACGGTTGCAGATACTGCACTCAATACATCGGAGCAGGCCACGGTTGTGGTGACAATTACGCCAGTAAATGACGCGCCTGTTGCTGCTAATTTAACGATCAGTACAGATGAAGACACGCCATCAGCAGCACTAACTGTACGTGCAGCAGCGACGGATGTTGAAGATGGTATCCCTACAGGGACTGTGACGCTGACCAGTACCCCGAGCCTGGGCGTGGTGTCGCTAGACCAGGATGCCGGTACTTTGGTGTACACACCAAACAACAACGAGGTAGGGGAAGAGACCTTTACTTATACCGTTACAGATAGCGATGGGCTGGTCTCTGCATCGGCTAACATTACCGTCAATATCGGTGCTATCAATGACCGTCCAGTGGTCGGTGACGATACAGTAACCACAGACGAAGATGTCACGGTTGTTCTGGACATTCTTGCCAACGATTCAGATGTTGAAGATCAGGGCTTCAATGGTGCCAATGTCACTCTGGAAGATCAGGGTAATGGTGCTGGCAGCTACGCCAAAGCTGATGTAACCATTTTGGCTGATGGCACTTTGGAAATTGCACCTAAGCAAGACGAAACGGGCTCCTTTAGTTTCACTTATACACTCACTGACAGTGAAGGGCTTGCCTCACTGCCTGCGACCGTAACCGTTACTTTAACACCGGTTAACGATGCACCAGTAGCCGTCGACAACAGTGTTGAGCTCCAGGAAGAAGGCGCTTTCGAAGTTAACGTGCTGGGTAATGACTTTGATGTGGATGAGGGTGATAGCTTCGATTTAAGCAGCGTTACTGTTGTAAGTGTGCCTCAAAATGGCCAGACAACGGTCACAGCACAAGGCACCATTATTTATACTGCGAATACCAACTTCTTTGGGAACGATAGCTTTACCTACACGGTAAGAGATCAGGCTGGCGCTGTATCAAATGAGGCAACTGTTTCGTTGAGTGTCACGCCAATAAATGATGCGCCAGTTGTTGAAGGGCAGGCACTATCACTCAATGAGGATGATACGTTGCTCGTTACGCTCAGCGGCACGGATCCGGATGCGGATACGCTGACATACAGTATTGTGTCGGGTGTGTCGTCGGGCGCATTGCAACAGCAGTCAGAGACAACCTGGCTATATACACCGAATGCAGATTTTAACGGCTCTGATAGCTTTAGCTTCATGGCAAATGACGGGGCGCTAGATTCGAATACGGCGACGGTGACGCTTACCGTTAGCTCAGTAAACGATGCTCCGGTTATCTCTGGTACACCTGATACGTCGGTTGTACATAACACGCTATACAGCTTCACACCGCAGGCATCAGATGCCGATGGTGATGCACTCACATTTGCGATAACCAATCAGCCAGTATGGGCGCAATTTGATACTGCAACGGGGACTCTGTCGGGTACGCCGAGCAGGGATGACGAAGGTGTCTACAGTAATATTGTGATCAGTGTGACCGATGGTACTGCGCAGACTGCTTTGAGTGCATTTGAGATTGATGTTCAATTTGTCAATAATCAGCCGATTGCCAACAACATGGATATTGTGGTGAATGAGGATGGCACGACCAGCTTTGTGGCCGACACATCTGATGAAGATGGCGATACCGTTACAGTATCCATTGAGCGTCAGCCAGTGAGTGGTCAGCTGGTACTGCAGGGCAATACCTTCACTTACACACCGTTTGGGAACTTTAACGGGCTGGACAGCTTCAGTTATATTGCTAACGACGGTAGCCTGAACTCAGCCGCTGGCGAAGTAAAAATCACCATTAACTCGGTGAATGATTTGCCGTTGGCGGTTAACGACAGCTTTGTTTTTGAGCCGCAGGCTAACAATACTTATATTCTGGATGTGCTGGCTAATGATACGGATGTTGATGCAGGTGATGTACTGAGTATTGTTGGTGCCAAAGCTTCTGTAGGGAGTGTATCCATTGCTGATGGTGCATTGTCTTATCAGGCACAGGCGGACACTCAGGGCTTAATTGTCATTGATTATCTGATAGAGGATAGCCAAAAAGCGCGTAGCAAAGCGACCGCTCAGCTGCAAATTAACTCAGCGCCGGCGAATACGCTACCTGTCATCACGGTACCGACAGACATAACTACCAATGCAACGGGATTATTTACTAAAGTGTCACTGGGCACGGCTACCGCTGTTGATGGTAACGGTAACACCATTGCGGTATCTTTGGTTGACGGTACAACCCTGTTCGCGCCAGGTACGCACTTTGTGTATTGGCAGGCCACAGACAGCCAGGGACTGCAATCCATCGCGACGCAAAATGTGTTTGTTAATCCTCTTATTTCTCTAGAGAAAGACACTACAGTGGCCGAGGAGCAAAGCCATACAGTAAATGTGTTCCTGAATGGACCTGCACCGAGTTATCCCGTGACCATTCCTTATACCGTTTCGGGCAGTGCAAATGCTGCAGATCACGATTTAGTCGATGGGCAGGTGGTAATTGAGTCCGGCACTTCGGCGCAAATCAGCTTTAATGTGTTTGGCGATGGTGTCATCGAGGGTAATGAAAATATCGTCATCACGCTGGCTGATTCATTAAACCGAGGAGCGAAATCATCCTCAACAGTGACCATCGTTGAAGAGAATGTTGCGCCAACTGTGTCAACCAGTGTAACTCAGGCGGGCGAAACACGTTCTCTGCTGACAATTAACGATGAATTAGTCACAGTGACTGCAACTGCCAGAGATGCGAATCCACAAGACAATGTTACGCTAGACTGGAATGCCGTTGATAGCGCACTGACAGACCTGAGTGCAGAAGAAAATACATTCGTATTTAGTACCTCGGGGCTAACAGAAGGTATTTACCGGCTGACCGTAACTGCAACGGACGATGCACAGCCTAGCCTTTCTTCGGTAAGTGACATTTATCTCGAAGTTGTCGCTGAGCTTCAAGCATTGACTCAAGTTGATACCGATGGTGACCTTATTCCTGACGATGAGGAAGGTTATGCGGATTCGGATGGTGATGGTATCCCTGACTTCCAGGATGCCATTACTGACTGTAACGTGATGCAAGAGCAAGCTGCTGAGTCGGCTCAGTACCTGGTTGAAGGTGAGCCAGGTGTCTGTCTGCGTAAAGGTGCGACCGTTGCGCAAAACTCCACAGGTGGTGTTCAGTTGCTCGAAAGTGAGCTACCGGGAGATGGAGATGCGATTAACATTGGTGGGTTGTTTGATTTTATCGCAACCGGATTGCCTCAGGCAGGTGACACTTACACTATTGTTATACCTCAACGTCGGCCTATTCCGGCGAATGCAGTCTATCGTAAACTCAAAAATGATGAGTGGGTGGACTTTGTGGTTTCTGGTGGTAACGCAATTCTGTCCGCGACAGGCGAACCAGGATACTGTCCGCCTCCAGGCAGCAATGAATGGACCGATGGACTGACTGAAGGCGACTGGTGTGTGCAGCTACAAATTGTCGACGGTGGTCCGAACGATGATGATGGTATGGCCAACCGCAGCGTAGTTGATCCAGGCGGTATTGCCGTGCCCAGAACTAACAATACTTTACCAGTCGCTGTTGCAGATGAAGTCACCATTGCATCGGGTCAACAAATTACGATTGATGTTTTGGAGAATGATACTGATGCAGATGGCAACGCGTTAACCATAACGGGTGCAACCGTTGACTTTGGTACTGTAAGTATTGTGGACAACAAACTGGTCTATACACCACCTGCGACGTTTGTTGGCGTTGCAACCATTGAATACAGTATTTCTGATGGTCAGGGCGGTACATCTAACAGTCAGGCCATTGTCAATCTGACCGTTAACAGTGCGCCAACAGCAGTGTTGGATGTGGCGTCAACCGATGATCGAACCACTTTGGTTATTGATGTACTTGCCAATGATACTGATGCCGATGGCGATGAACTATTCCTTATAAGTGCGGTTGCAACGCATGGTAAGGCAACGATTAATATTGACGGTACACTGACCTATGAGCCTAAAGTAGGTTACTCAGGGGAAGATGTCATTGTGTATCAGGTGAGAGACAGCAAAGGCGCAGTGAGCAAAGGGATCGTCAAAGTGACAATCTCTGGTTATCAAACTGTGAGTGTGGAAAATAAATCTTCAGGTGGTCTGGGAGGACTATTAGTGATAATGATGTCGGCATTAATTTTACGTCGTCGCAGAAACAGCAAGTTGCCAGCCTACACCTTGCTTACAACGAGCTGCTTATTGGCAGATCCTGTGTTGGCAGAGCAGTGGCGTGTTGAGGCTATGGTTGGTAAGGCTGAAGCGGACTATCAGGCCCCAACCTCTGTTGGTGGGCTAACTGTCGGGACGGTTGATGATAGCAGTGAGTCCTGGTCAGCAGGGGCCTATTATGAGCTAATGCCAAAATGGGAAGTTGGGATCCGTTATATAGATCTGGGTCAGGGGCGCCTTGCCTTGACAGGTCAGTCTTTAACGCCGGATACAGCCCATGAATTGGTTGCCCGGGCGACGCCGGTATTGCCAGAAGGTTTTGCTTTACAAACCGGGTTTGAATTGCTCCGTCATGAGCGTTTTAGTGCAGCATTGTTCTTGGGCGCTTTTGACTGGGAATATCAGGTTGATAGTACACGAAACAGTAAACACTTGCTGCAATATGAAAAAGAAGGGACCAGCGCCTATGGTGGGATCACTCTGGGCTATGATGTTCTGGAAAACACTGCAATTAATGTGAGTTATAGTTACTACAATATCAGCGAAAATGCCGTTAATGAGATATCAGCGGGCGTAAGTATGAAATTCTGATAGCTTTATATCTAACCGGGGTTGTTTATAACAACCTCGGTTGCTTTATCTACATAGAAAAACGACAGCGAGTTATCTTTGCTGTGACAGCAACTAAAATACCCACCTAACATCATCTATAAATTTTGATACCAGAGTACTTATAAATACATTTCAAGCATCGAGTGTGTTAGAGTCCGCATGGTAAGTACCGGTATGACCTACGAGTAAAGTAAACAATTCGAGTTTTCAGAGTGTAGTCGATTGTAAAAATGGAGAGTAATTTTGCGTAGTAATGGAATGAGTGAAGGCCTGCCCTGGATCGGTGTTTTAATTATTCTTGTTTCGGTGTTGATATCTTCAGTTTCTTCGAATGCGTTTTTTTATAAGTTTGACGTGCCCAAGTGGATTGTATTTGACCTTTTCATTTGTGCTTCCTTAGTTTACGCGTATATTAAAAAGGTTGATATTGAAGTAGGCGGCTTTGGTTGGCTGTGTATTGCTTTACTGCTCCCGATGTTCGTGTCATTGTTAAATGCCGTAAATTACTATGAAGGGGTGATGTTTATCCTCAGGTATGTGGGGAGCCTACTGATTGCTTGTTTTATGCTCAAGAGAGTGTGGCAAAGATATGGCATAAAGCTACTCTTCGATAGTATCATTTTTTCTTCTGTAATTTTTTCACTGATCTATGTTGAATCCCGTATAAACGATTACGAACTGATTCATGTAACGGCATTTTCTTCGTTTGGTTTCATTAATAACCTGGGTCAGGTTCTAAACATCTGGTTACCGGTTCTTGTTGCTGCGATATTGTATCAGGGCAAAGTAAATGCTCGTTCTGTTTGTGGCTTATTATCATTTATTGTCTGTATTTTTGCGTTACTTGAGTCAGGTACTCGCGGCACAATCTTAGGTTTACTTTTAGGTGAGTTGATTCTATTCCTGCTGATGTTTAATAAGCTAAAGCGCCAGGCGTTCACCTATCTTGTCATTACAGCGAGTTTAATTGTTGGAGGGGTTGCATACAGTCAGCTAGACAGTTATTTAGATGGCAGGCTGAGTAAAAAAATACAAAGCATCAAAAACCTTGATACGGGAAGAGCAGAGTTATTTGCCAATACGTTTGATATGGTCCTTGAAAAACCACTTGGGGTTGGTGTAAATAATTTTGAGTATCTTCACCCGAAATACGCAAGGCTTGGTACCGAAGGTGCCTCACCTAAGGTTGGACAAAATAGCATTCTAAAAACGCCTCATAATATACTATTGAAATTTTACAGCGAAACAGGCTGGCTCGGCGGTTTAGTATTTTCTGTGATGTTCGCTCTGTTGTTTTTTAAATCAATGGTGAATGCATATTATGGAAGTCAGAGTGACAGATGGCTACTGGTTGCTGTGGTGTCTACTTTGTTTCATTCACTGTTTACGGCTCTTTTCTTGACCCCTGGAAGCCTGTTTTTTGCAATACTGCTATTCTCATTTGTGCTGTATAGGAACGAGCAGTTAACTGATAAAAAAACCACTAAAAAGCAGTTTGTCAGATTTAGTTATTTACCTGTGTTACTCGTTATATATGTGGGGTTTTTCTCATCTAATCATTTAGCAAGTTACTATTCCCACACTGGGTATGTGTCGGGCAATGAGTTATACATGCAACGTAGCTTTGAATTAAACCCTTATGATAGTAAAGCGTTATTTGATTATTATATCCTTCAGAGACATTTGTACAAAGATAATGATAAGGCGCTAAGCGCACTGGAGAATTTTCTGTCTCTATACCCTTATCATACAAGTGGTCTCCTTGCGACTGCTGAACTAATGATACAACAGCATGACTATGCTGGTGCAATGACCAAGCTAGATTTTCTTTTGACATTTTACCCTAGCCTGGCGCGTGCCCACGAAATGAAAGCCATTGCACAAAAACAATTGGAACCCTCCCCATCACTTTGAAAAATTCAGTGTGCTGGGGAGTTTTATTCCCATTAAGTTTTTGTAAAAAAAGAAAAAAATGTTGTCCGTAAAGAAATGAGTTGATAGACTCTGCATGCTCTATGGACCGACAATAGTTCCAAGTTTAAAAAATAATACCAATTCAGGAAGAAGAAAATGACTAAGGATTTACCTTCATTGTTGTTGGCGGTTGTAATGGCTGCATCGCTTTCAGCTTGTGGGTCAGGGGACAGTGAGGATACAACACTGCTAGATGGCAAAGATCGTAATGTCGATCAGCCAATCACACCTGAGCCCAAACCAAGTCCCACCCCAGGAAAGGCGATACATACAGTATCTCAAACGGCACAAGCTCAGCCGGTAATTCAAAGCGCTTCATCAGGACGTCATGACTTAAAAGCCTCAACGGTTATCGTGACTCAGAAAGCGAGTTCCAACAATTTCCAATTAGACAATGCTCAAACTGCTCTAGACTAACTTTTTAAGGGATATTATGTTTAAAGTTAACGCGTTAGCGGCAATGATTGCCGCTGCCAGTGCTATTTCTATGCCTGCTATTTCAGCTCAATTAAACCACCAAGGTACGTTGACCAATTCCAATACTCAAGAAGTAGTTAACGATACTCTGACTATCACATTTACGCTTTATGCAAATGATCAAAATCTCTGGCAGGAAGTCAGAGAAGTTCAGGTTGTTGATGGCCAATACAGTGTCCGTCTCGGTGAGAATAACGATATTGATGCCGCAATTTTTCAAAATACAGAGTTAGAACTGGGCATTAAAGTTGGAGATGATATTGAAATGTCTCCTCGTTTGCGAGTTGACGCAGTGCCCAGCGCATACTATGCCGACGTATCTGGATCAGTAAAGGGTTCGGTTGACGCAACTCAAGTCTCTGTAGCAGGGATCCCTGTGATTAATGAAAACGGCGAGTGGGTTGGTTCAACCGTTGGTTTAAAAGGTGAACCAGGTGCTGATGGTCGTGACGGTATTGATGGTGCAGATGGCGCAGACGGTAAAGATGGCGCTGACGGCCAGGATGGCGCTCCGGGTGCCAATGGTCTTGATGGTGCCAAAGGTGAAAAGGGTGATCAGGGTGAAAAAGGCGATCAAGGTGCCCAGGGTGAGAAAGGCGAACAAGGTGAACAAGGCGAGCAAGGTGAAAAGGGAGACAAAGGTCTTGAGGTTAAAGGTGCCTGGACTGAACTTGCTGCCTATGTTGTTGATGATTTAGTTAGTTTCAATGGCAGTGCTTATATTGCCATTGCCGATGTTGCTGCTGTAGAAGAAGGCGGTGAAGCAAACCCGTCACCTGATGTTGCTGCTCAATGGCTACAGTTAGTGGCAAAAGGCGAGCAAGGCGAAGCTGGTGCTGATGGTAAAGATGGTGTTGATGGAGCCCAGGGCGAGAAAGGCGACCAGGGTGAGAAAGGCGACCAGGGTGAGAAAGGTAACCAGGGTGAGAAAGGTGACCAGGGCGAGAAAGGTGACCAGGGTGAGAAAGGTGATCAAGGTGAACCCGGTCAGAAAGGAGAACAGGGCGAGAAAGGCGATCAGGGTGAGCCGGGTCAAAAGGGTGACCAAGGTGCTCAGGGTGAACCTGGTGAAAAAGGTGAACAGGGTGAAAAAGGCGCTAAGGGACTTCAGATCCGCGGTGTCTGGTCGCAGCAAGATGCCTATGTTATTGACGATGTTGCCATCCACAATGGCAGTGCATACGTCGCGGTAGCAAATATCCCTTCTGCAGAAGAGGCGGGAAGTATTAACCTGTCTCCTGAAATCGCAACGGATAGCTGGTTGTTATTAGTCGCGAAAGGTGAACAGGGCGCTGCAGGTGAACAGGGCGAGAAAGGTGACCCAGGCGAGAAAGGCCAGAAAGGAGAACAGGGTGAGAAAGGCGACCCTGGTGCGAAAGGAGAGCAAGGCGAACGCGGTGAAAAAGGTGACGCGGGCGAAAAAGGTGAGCCTGGAGCAAAAGGTGACCAGGGTGAACAAGGTGAGCGCGGTGAGAAAGGTGACCAGGGCGAAAAAGGTGACCAGGGTGCCAAAGGTGAGCAAGGTGAAAAAGGCGATCGCGGTGAGAAAGGTGACCCCGGCGCGAAAGGCGACCAGGGCGCAAAAGGTGATCAAGGTGAAAAAGGCGACCGCGGTGAGAAAGGCGATCAGGGTGAAAAAGGCGACCGAGGAGAGAAGGGAGACCGAGGTGAACAAGGCGAGAAAGGTGACAAAGGTGATCGTGGCCTGACCATTAAAGGCAACTGGTCTTCAGAGTCTGCGTATAGCGCAGATGACGTTGTTGTTCATGAAGGACAAGCCTATATCGCTCGGGTAGACATTATCGCTACGCAGGAATCGGGCTCAATTAATGAGGCGCCCGTGACTTCTAATAACTGGCTATCTCTATTCGCTGGCGTGGGATCTGGCATGCCAGGTAAAGACGGCCTGGACGGTAAAGATGGTAAAGATGGCTTGCCAGGTCAGGATGGTGTGAATGGTCAGGATGGTGAGCGCGGCGAAAAAGGGGACCAAGGCGACAAAGGGGACAAGGGCGACAAAGGCGACCAGGGCGAGCAAGGTGAACGCGGCGAGAAAGGTGACCAGGGCGACAAGGGGGAGCAGGGTGACAAAGGTGACCGTGGTGAGCAAGGTGAGCGTGGTGAGAAAGGCGACCAGGGTGAAAAAGGAGACAAGGGTGACAAAGGTGACCGTGGTGAGCAGGGTGAGCAGGGTGAGCAGGGTGAGCGTGGCGAGAAAGGCGACCAGGGTGAAAAGGGAGATAAGGGCGACAAAGGTGATCGTGGCCTGACAATCCAAGGAGATTGGTCTGCAGAATCAGCCTACAGCACGGATGACGTGGTTGTACATGAAGGGCAGGCCTATATTGCGCGTGTCGATATACTGGCTACTGAAGAGTCAGGAACGGTTAACCCTGCACCAGCAATTTCTAATGACTGGTTATCTTTGTTTGCTGGAGTTGGTTCAGGCATGCCGGGCAAAGATGGTTTAGATGGTAAAGACGGTGCACCTGGTAAAGATGGCGTTGACGGTGCGCCGGGCGCAGATGGCGCGCCAGGTAAAGATGGTGCACCAGGTAAAGATGGTGCACCAGGTAAAGATGGTGCACCAGGTAAAGATGGTGCACCAGGTAAAGACGGCGCACCAGGTAAAGATGGTGCACCAGGTAAAGATGGCGTTGACGGTGCTCCGGGCAATGATGGTGCGGATGGTGCACCGGGTAAAGATGGCGCACCTGGCGAGAAAGGGTTGCAAGTCAAAGGCATTTGGAGTGCTCAGTCTGGCTATGACATTGATGACGTTGTTACGTTCGAGGGCAGTGCGTATATTGCTTCCGTCGCTGTAGCTGCGACAGATGGTAACAATATGTCTCCTGTCCAGGATACACAAAGCTGGCATCTGTTAGTTGCTAAAGGCTCAACAGGCATTAATTTCATTGCGTCTGGTTACCTGCTGACCACAGAATATGTGGTGGGCGATGTGATCAGTTACATGGGCAGTGCATTTATAGCGACTCAGGAAGTCATTGGTGTTCCGCCTATGGATTCTCAAGGCAATATTCAGCAGCCGTGGTCTATTTTAGCGAAAGGCGTAGATTACGATGAAGAACAACTGGTTAAACGTGCAGAACTTCCGAATTTTGATACGTTTGCGTTGAGTGCTGATGTAACGGGAATGCTGGCCAGCTATGTGACCGCAGCGCAGCTGACCCAGGCATTGGGCACCAAGGCAAATCAAAGTGATGTTGACACCGCGCTAGCGAACAAGGCTAACCAAAGTGATATGGCTACAGCGCTGGCAGCTAAGGCGAACCAAAGTGAAGTAGACACGGCATTGGCGAGCAAGGCGACTAAGGCCGAACTGACTACTGGATTGGCAGCCAAGGCGAACCAAAGTGATGTAGATACGGCACTGGCAGGCAAGGCTAATCAGAGCGATGTAGATACAGCACTGGCTGGGAAAGCGTCTACGGCCGAGTTGACAACTGGACTGGCCGCCAAGGCTAACCAAACAGATGTCGATACAGCACTCGCGGGCATGGCGACTAAGACTGAGTTGACAACTGGATTGGCCGCCAAGGCGAACCAAACAGATGTCGATACAGCGTTGTCGAGCAAGGCAACCAAGACCGAGTTGACAACTGGACTGGCCGCCAAGGCGAACCAGAGTGACGTGAATACGGCACTGGCGAGCAAAGCAACTAAATCTGAGTTGACAACTGGATTGGCCGTCAAGGCGAATCAAACAGATGTCGATACAGCGCTGGCAAGCAAAGCGACCAAGGCTGAGTTGACATCTGGATTGGCAACTAAGGCGAATCAAGCTGAGATGCTGACGGCCTTAGCATCCACTCTTAAGTTTACGCCAACTAAGCTGTCCTGGGCTTCTGAGCATGCTTACCAAACTGGAGAAGTGGCGCGTGTTGAACTTAGCAACAGCCTTTATGTCGCAACGCAAGACATTGCCGCAAACTCTAATAAATCGCCACTTTTGGATACTGAGCGCTGGTCCTTGTTACTCAAAGGGTCTACATCTACGGTTAAAAACGTGATGTTTGTAACAAGTACTGAGCACAACGGCAATCTGGGAGGCGTTTCTGGGGCAAACAGTATCTGTAACACACTGGCCAATAGCGCCGATTCTAAAGTTCCTGCTGGAACTTACAGAGCGTTACTGGACTATACAAATAACAGGGTCGATAACTCTGCCAGTGTATACAGTATTAACGGAGAGTTAGTTGCAAATACTGGTGCAGATTTATGGAAAACCAATGTCACACCATTACAAGCTGGTATTGTGTTTGATGAAAAGGGCAATGATGTTTCCGGATCACGCGTATGGACGAATCTGACATCTGGAGGAAGTTCAGTGCATTGGAGTGCATGTAGCAACTGGAATAGCAGTATGGCTTTTGATAACTATTCGTATGAGGGCGCTATGACAGGTATTGCTGGTTCACTCAATTCTAGCTGGGTAGCAGACAGGACCTTGACTTGTGATTCTAAAGCTCGTTTATACTGTGTTAAACAGTAAAATCTGAACAAGCTCAATAGCACATAAGCCCGGCCGATTTAAGCCGGGCTTTTTTGTCATTTGCATCAGACAAAGAAACCCAAGTAAAATAGGGGTCAATATTGAAAAATACTCAAAGTAAATGACAGCCACACCACTTTCCACTTTATTACAGCATCTTTCTCTACAAACGTTACCCAATGAAGTGTGTCGCCTTTTCCATGGCCGGGGCCGCTGTTATCCGGGGCTGGAACAAATCACGGTTGATTGGCTTCAGGGGCAACTCCTGATCTCTTTATTTAAAGAACATGAGCAGCAATGGCTTGAAGCGTTAAAGTCTGAGTTACTGAAGCTGGTTGAGTCTCAACCATGGGCCGAGCGTGTTTCAGCTGTGATACTGCAACATCGCTATGCCAATGGTGCGCCGGTTGATCTTGTTTATGGTGAGCTATCAGCTATGCCGGTTGTAAACGAACAAGGGCTAAAATTCGGATTATCACTGGGCGCTAAGCAAAACATGGGGTTGTTTTTAGATATGCGATTGGGACGTCAGTGGGTGAGAAGCCAGTCTAACGGCAAGCGCGTGCTCAACCTGTTTTCTTATACCTGCGGCTTCTCGGTCGCTGCGCTGGAAGGAGGCGCTGAACATGTCGTGAATCTCGATATGTCGAAAGCTGCGCTGAAGCAGGGCAAAGTAAACCACCAGTTGAATGGCCATGATTTAGGAAAGGTGTCTTTTCTTGGTCATGAGTTGTTTAAATCCTGGGGCAAAGTAAAAAAGCTGGGCCCCTATGACCTGATAGTCATTGACCCACCTAGCTTCCAGAAGGGCAGCTTTGCGTTGACAAAAGATTATCAAAGGATCTTAAGGCGTCTGAGTGATTTACTGACTGAACAAGGGTGTGTGCTGGCATGCGTTAATTCTCCCGACGTGAGTGCCCAGTTTTTGATAGACGAAATGGCCAGAGAAGCACCGCAGATGCAATTTGAATCAAGGTTATCAAATCCACCAGAGTTTCCAGATATCGATGAGGAAAGTAGTCTAAAGTGCCTGGTTTTTAATACCAAAAGCGTTTAATTGAGCTGCCATCTGGAAAGTATCTGCTGATATTGTCCTGAGTCTTTCAGACTTGCAAGTGCGCTCATTAGCTGGTCGGCGTGTTGCTGGTTAAAGTCTAAACTGGTTGCCAGATGCAGCTCTGAAGGAAAGGCTGGCACAGCCATCTTCCGTTCAACTTGCTCAGCAGGCAACCCCAGTGCATTGAGTTCCTTGTTGATGGTTTGTGCATTGGTCAGTACCAAATCAGTGCGGCCTTTGAACAGCATATGCCACAAGGTTTGATAGTGCGACACCAAGACTAATTCGTGGTCTTCTGAGTAACCCGCAGCGCGTAAAAATCGTTCACTGTAATATCCGCGAATGGTACTGACGCGGTGCTGCCTGGCACTATTTAAATCTCTGAGAGAAAAAGTACGATCTTTAAGGCCAATTAAGTAGGCCTGAGCGTGGCACATGACACCCAGAAACCGGTAGTGTTGAGCACGCTCCGGGGTCTTTAACCAGGACAATAGCAGGGTATCGTCTTTCGCCCGCATTTCATGCAGTGCACGCGCCATTGGCATAATCTCTATGTTACCCTTTAACCCGGTTTGTGTGAGCAATTGTCGGGCAACCTCAACTAACGCGCCTGTGGGTTTACCTGTTGGGTCCAGATAATGATATGGGGGGAGATCCTCTGCGACAAAACGTATGGTTGCGGTATGGCCGGATAAGGGTATCAGAGCAACAATAAAAACGAAAAAAAACGCAAAACGCATAGACACACTACATACAGCCTAAAACCAGCAGTTTGCCGTGTTTCTGAGCAAAAATCTAGCTCAGCACCTCAGACCACCTGATACGGGTACGTTTGAATAGAGCTGAAGAGGGCGTGCGAGGATCCAGAGTGGCACGCCCTGCGGGGTTTAGTTTCTAAGGCGAATTTCAAACTTATCAGAGTAGCGTTCCTGCACAGCTTTTGCAGAACTACCACTGGCATAGCTTGGGTCAACTGTACCTGCCCGAGTACGGGCGAGGTAAAATTCTGCACTACATTCCTGACGGGTATTGATAGCTGAATCCTTTAATTCCTCAATGCCATTCAGGTCAATCACCTGGGTGCCGTCATCGGTAAGCTGTTCATTATTAACATTAATGAAAATACTGTCGCCATCGTTTTTCTTACATTCAATTGTGAGCTTACTTTCAAATTTTGTGTCGTCTTCTGTACCCGGTGTCCAGGTGAGTGTGAGTTCATCATTCACCGAAAAAGACTGGTTTTTTTGCGGGGTAATAATATTAAATGGACGAGGTAAGTTCATGGTTGTGGTCAGCGTTTTATTCTCTGACCCTCTGGTAAAGTCTACCGTAAATTGGGTGCCACCTGATGCCACATCAAAAATTGCGCGATAGTCCACGTCAAAGAGCTCGTCTTCTTCGCTCATAACCTGACTGATATTGGCCGCTCTGGCTACCAGCTTATCATTTGCCGTCAGCCTGATATTGTTACCGTTTGGACCATCTATATTGAGCTCTGCGATAACCCGTGACGTTTCACCTGTTGTTGTAACATAAATTTTAGACCAGATGGCCTCTGTTTTAACGTGCTCAGAGTTTGTTGTTTCTGTTGAGCATGCCAGTAGTGTCGAGCATGCTAACGCCAGTATTGAAAATTTAAAAGAATTCATGTTGTCCCTTACAGGTTTGAGTCATTGCAGGCCTCATTCTAATCACGAACTACTCAAGAAAACATGGTGTTTTACATTTTTAAACAAACAACGTGAATTTTTGAACAAATTGCAGAGTATGGGTTAGCCTGATTAATTGGTATTTCACTGTTGAGTATATTGTCTGTGGCTAAAGGGGAAATGGGCTTATTCTCAATCACATACAACGTATTACGGCACGTTGAACTAGTTGTTGCGAGTAACTTTGATCAGACTCGAACACCGGTGATGTACGATGAACACACATTTGGTGCTGATAAACCCAGTCGGGTTCTTTTTCGCAGAGATCGTGGGCAGCATGTGAGGTGTTGCTCTGGGTTTTCCTGCTATGCTTTGAAGAGTTGGGGCAGTTGCGGGAGCGGATGTTTGATGCTGATACGGTGTGTGATTTGGGTAGGGTTATTGCTTAGCAATGCGGTATTGGCCGCGTCATTTACGGAAGCAGAGTTCGAACAGATAAGAGCTGAGATCCGCTCCACATCAGCGCAGTCACCGCTGGTTGCGATCAAAGTTACAGACGAAATGCTTGCCAGACACGATAAGAAACTTTCAACCAGACAAAAAATCAGGCTTCTTTATGGTAAAGCCTGGTTTCAGATCCAGACTGACAATATAGAAGAAGCTATTGTGACGCTGTCTCAGTGCAAAAAAATGAGTGCAGATGTGTCAGATCCCACCATCTTGTTTAGTTATTACAGCCTCACAGCTGGTGCACTTACCCGCATGAGTATGTATGAACGGGCTTTGGAAAACTATCTAGAAAGCTACCGGCTTGCCGGTCTGATGGATACCGAGCTTTACCTGAGACAAACCGAAAACAACATTGGTAATGTGTATCTGAAATTGGGTCGTTATACGGATGCCAGGGTCTACTTCGAACGCTTTTATGAGGATGCCAGAGATAGAGAGTTACCGCAACAAATGGGTGTTGGACTAAATAACCTCGGAGAGGCTTATTTTGGTCTGGGAGAGTTTGATAAAGCACTTAAATTTCATACCAATAGCCTTGCTCTCAGGGAAGAACACAACCTGACTTATCACAGCTCCTGGTCTCATCATAATTTAGGCAAAACGTATTTAGCGTTGGACAAGCCAGAACTGGCAGAGCAGCATTTAATTGCTGCGGTTGAACTGCGCAAACAGAGCAACGCTGAGGCAGACAGCATTGGTCCTCAGATTGAACTTGTCAGATTGAAAATTGCGCAAGGTGCAAAAGAAGAGCTGGTTCCCTTGCTCAATGACGTCATCGCATTGAGTGATAAGTATGAGCGATTTCAGGAAAAAGTCGACGCATACCAGCTGCTGGTTGATTACTATCAGCAGATCCAGGATTGGAAAAGCGCATTGCATGCAGCTGATTTGTACATGCAGAGCAAATTTGATTTTCTGCAAAGGCAAGCTGAAACCGGTGTGGCATTTTATGCAGCTCAAATGAACCTGGCGATGAAAGAGCGAGATATTGCAAAGCTGACGCAAGAAAATGCGGTGTATCAGCTTCATACCCAGGCGGCGAAAGACCAGCTGGTTTTAGTGCTGATAGCCGCGATAATCATTGTTGTGTTGATCTTGTACTTTATGCGCAGAATAAAGGCTAAAAACCAGGCATTAACAGAAACACTGCAAAACCTGAAAGCAACTCAAAAGCAGTTACTTGAATCAGAAAAAATGTCAGCGATGACAACACTGGTGTCCGGGATGGCGCATCAGTTGAATACGCCACTGGGGCTGGTGGTGACTTCTGCATCTTGCCTTGAAGATAAGCTAAAAGAAATCAGTTCCTTACTGAGTGATCAAAAACTCAGTGCCGGGCAGTTGAAAGCATTTCTGGAAGAAGCCTCCGAGATGCTCACTTTGACGGCAAACAACTCCAGTCGAGCAGCGGAGCTGATAGCGCGTTTTAAAATGGTCGCTGCAACGCTCGATGCGAGTGAAGCGGTACACTTCGACGTGCTGGAATACCTTAAGCAGCGTGCTGAGCTGATAGTTCAGAGCCTTGACAAGCCAACAGAGCTGGACGTATTTGGCCAGTCTGTTCAGTTGTATTCTCATCCTGAAACGCTGCTCAAAGTGGTGTCTCAGCTCGTAAATAATTCGTGTTCACATGGGTTTATCAATCAGGCCAGCGGTAAAATCTCGATAGAAATCATAGACGATGACGAAGTCATTAAACTGGTTTATCAGGATAACGGCGTGGGGATCAGTGAAACCGATCAGCAGCAAATGTTCGACCCATTTTATACCAGCCAACTTGGGCAGGGTAAGTTGGGCCTGGGGTTGAATATTGTCTATAACTCTGTGGTACAGGTGCTAAAAGGCGAAATTAGTTATGTGCACCAAAGTGGTGGTGCCAAATTTGTTATTTTGATCCCAAAAACGCAAACTTAAATTTGCCTTACAGTGGCATTTCGTTGCATACGCTGCCAAAAATGTACCTATGAGCCTTCTCGTCTGTTAGTTATTCTCTGCCTGGCCAGTCGTAAGGTCCCGCAAATTCATCAGTATAAAGCTGTCTAAGTCTATTAGTGGCTCAATTCAATGCCTGTCAATTTTTAGTGTTTATGTAAAGGCATCGGGGTTATCAGCTTAAACTGCTAAGTACAATTAATGAGCATTTTTATATTTCAGTATGTTTACACTTGGGGAGTTGCCTCAAATTTTTTAACAAGGAATATATGTTTGAGCGAAATTTTAAACACTCATAAACAACTGAAGGAAACACTATGAAAAAGAACTTATTGAGTATGCTCCTCCTGAGCACGATAAGCTTAACAGTTACGGCACATAGCGACCCACGCGTAGTAAATACCCAAGCATTTCCTGTTGAAAGTCACACTTTATCAACTTATCAGCTAGCCTTTTCCAGCGAAATTCAAAAAGCGGAATATCTGTCCCGGTTTCATACTGCCATTCTGGAAGTAGCAGATAACTACCTGGTTCTTTCACTCACTCAGGATGAGTTTGTTGAGTTGCATGGTGCGGGTGCACTCATCTTTTCAAAACCAGGTGATCATAACCAGCCAGAAGTCAAAGCGCAGGGTGATAAGTCAGTGACAAGTCGTATTCAAAGTGCTGAACAGGAGTCTGGTATCCCGAACTTCTCGTGCTACCCCACTTTGGCTGAAACACAGCAATTGGCTCAGACCTTAGCGCAAACTTATCCCGATTTTGTCGAGTTAAAGCATATCGGACCATCCTGGGAGAAAAGTCAGGGGCTTGGAGGTCATGATTTGACCGTCCTGGTATTGAAAAACAAAAAGAGAAACAAGTGGCGTAAGCGTCCGGCATTGTACATGCAGGGGGCTTTGCATGCCCGTGAGTATACACCCGGGGCAACCACATTGAAGTTTGCACAGTACCTACTTGAAAACCGTGAGACGGATGCTGACGTTAACTGGATCCTGAACCAGCGCGAAATCCACATTCTGCTGATTGCAAATCCAGATGGCCGGGTGTTGGCGGAGCAAGGGCAGTTATGGCGTAAGAACACCAATACAGCATATTGCGCGCTTGATGATACATTACGCGGTGTTGACCTTAATCGTAACTTCGACTTTGCCTGGGCTTCTCCCATTGGCGGTTCAACAGATGACCAATGTGCAGCCACTTTTCACGGGCCCAGCGCCGCATCAGAGCCTGAAACGCAGGCGATCCAAGCTTATCTCCACGGTCTGTTTAAAGATCGCAGGGGTGATTCACTGACAGATCCAGCGCCACTCAATACTCAGGGCGTATTTTTGGATCTGCATAGCTTCAGCCGTTTTGTGATGTGGCCATGGTCTAGTGAGCTAACGCCGAGTCCTAACGCGGATCAATTGTCTATGATGGGCCACAGAATGGCAGCGTATAACGGGTACTGGGCGTTTCAGACCCAGGAGATATTTAAAGCCGGAGGCAGCGCTGATGGATATGCTTATGGGCAGCTTGGTGTTGCGTCCTTTACTTTCGAGTTAGGCAATAAGTTCTTTGAAAGCTGCGCCAACTTTGAAGGAGAGATCTTTCCAAACAACCTGAACGCACTGATCTACGCGGCCAAAGTAGCAAAACGGCCTTATAAACTGCCTGCCGGTCCGCAATTTTTTGATCTGCGTTTAAAGGGGGCTGGAGAAGAAGCGGTGCCTGCTGGAACGCCTGTGGAGATAATTGCTACTGTTGCTGATGATCTTTTTGGTCCTTCACTGACAGGTCAGGTACCACCCAGTCAGGCGATTAGCAAAGTCGAATTAACCATCAAGAAAAAGGGTAAGCGTGCCAGGAAGCGCATTTTACTACCTGCGGCAGATGGCGCATATGACACGGTAAGTGAATCAATCAGTTATGCATTGGACACACATCGTTGGCGCCAAGGCCGCTACACATTGACACTTCGTGCTCAGGACGCTTCTGGTCAGTGGGGTCCTAAGTATGCGAAATTCCTGACAATAGATAATGACGCTATACCCGGCGCTCAGTCACCTGTCGCTGATTTTATTGCCGACTGTCGAAAAGGTATTTGTGGTTTTGATGGTTCAGCAACTCAGGACGACCGCGATTCACTAACATACACCTGGGTGTTACAAGGTGGTCAGTTCTTTAGGGTATTCCATGGTGAGCAGGTTGAGATTGAGTACACTTTGGCTGGCGATTACCAACTGACGCTACAGGTTGATGATAGCCATGGTAATCGTGATGTGAAAGTCGTTCAGCTTGAACTGGATGGTGTAACGCCACCTGTTGTGCAATTTAGCTATCAGTGCACGGGGCTGACCTGTGAGTTTAATTCTTCCGCTTCATACGACCCTGATGGTGAAATTGTAGAGCGCTTGTGGCGAATGGGTAACGAGCCCTACATTTCAGGCACAGAGACGGTTATGCATACTTTCCCTGCACCAGGTGAATACATAGTGGTGTTTGTCGCGATAGATAATGATGGTCAATTCAGTCAGGTAGCGCAAACCATTCAAGTAACCAGCAACGAATAACGGGAGCGTAAAATGAGCGCGCAAGCGCTCTTAAATATACCGAGTTAGTACCAAAGTGCTTATTGCGCTGAGGGGATCACCTGGTTCATGAAGTTCCTTCCAGCAAGGTTTAGTTTGACGATATTGGTGATGGTGTTGCTGAACAAGGTGAATATTACCATTGAACTGTCTCGTCTATTTTACTTACGCAGAGGCACTCCATTGGCGAGTGCCTGCCTATTTCGGTTTCGAAAGGGGCTGCTCATTTAATTACCCATTATGAAGTTATAGTTTCAATTTAAACATAAACTTAACAAAAGTGTCGTTAGATTGTTGTTTTCATATACTACTTTGGCCTGCGCTAATAACCAAAAAACAAGGAAAAAGTATATGAAACATAACTATAAATTAGCACTCTGCGTGGCCGTTGGTCTGGCTGCTCAATCGGCCAATGCGGGCGAAACGACACTCAAGCTGACTAAACCTTCAGGTAATCCTAATTCGCCTCAAAAAGTGCGTACTGTGAATCTGGGCTCCCTGGCAGATAGCTTGTTCTCAGACATGAGACAGCTTGAGTTAGAAACTGAAGCGGATATTCGTCGCGATCTGAATAACATGAGCGCTGTAAAATACATTTATAGTGTCGATCTTGATGCAAAAAATATCTCAGCAACCTTCACGGGCACAGATAACTATAAGATCCGCCTGACAGTAGGTAACCTGGGCTTTTATACAAAAGTGAAGTTTGATGGTGTTGACGTATTTTGCCCAAGTGTCAAAGTCGCCGTTCGTCTTGAAAATCTGAGACCTACAGTGACTTACAACTACTATACCGGCGCGTTGGAAAACATTGATGTTAGCTATGGCCGCGATGTCGATGTAAGCTGTTCTGGTGGCATATTGTCTTTACCTGGTGTCAGCCAGTTTGTTAATTACTTTGCTTCTAATTACGCAACCGCCAAGGCGGATGATTTGATCAAGGCAAATCTAAGACAGTTCGCTTCACTGGAAAGACCTGGTGCGCTATTTGGTATGCAGCAAATTCTAGCGGATAGTCGGGTACGCGGTAACGTTGACGCAGCAGAGCGTTACCTGGATATTGATATCAACAATATCATTGGCAACCTTGTCACTGGCATGAACCTGAATGTTAGCCTAAACAGAGACGCTAACGGTTATAATAAGCACCAAGCACACATTGGCGTGTACCAGAGTGCACCGACGATTACATCCAGCTGGGGTGGTCGATTTAATGCCAGTGCACCTGGCGCGAACCGTATCAGCAAATATGCACTTAGCGGAACGTGGCGCAGCAGCAGCTGGACACCTGGTGTGTTATATAACAATCAGTTTATCGGTGCTATTGCTTACAACCGAGTCTATGGTGTTCCAAGTTACCTGGCCCAGAAACAGGTGACAATTGGCAACTGTGGTAAAGCATGCGAGTAAGTTAGTATATGAGTAACAGGCGTGTGTCTGTTACTCTTTCACTAAGTTAGCGCTATCACTTGCGGCGTAGATCCAACAGGTTTTTCCTGATTTCAGCTTGGCTTCCTGCCTGGCATAATCCGCTACCTCGTAACTGTCTGCACACATTAGTTCTTGCTGGGTAATTAGAAAAACGGTACCTGCTACCTGGTCATTCTGGTTTGCAGTGTAAATAAGAATAGGGTGGTAGGTTTTACCGCTACTTTTCAGCACCTCAGGATCCGTAATCCTGACTTGCCCTAGCCGGTAACCAACCAGATAATCTGCCTCCCCCTCAAGTAGCCGACCAAAATTATCCAACTGAACCTGAGACTGTTGTAATGTACCGTATGAGAAAAGTGCTTCCATGGGCGCCCTTGTGTTTTTGTTTGTATCTTATACCAATTTCAATTAATAGCTGTTCAATTTGAAGGAGCAAATATGACGCTAACAGCGTTAAAAATTTCTAATTTAGAACGACTAAACAGCAAAATTTTCGCCTCGCCTACATGGATGTAGATGCCTCAGCAGTAGCAGGGCGCGGGAGCGGTGTTATCGACCCTATTTTCTCGCCTCAAATTAGAACACTTAATTAAGCAAATTGGTATTAATCAAATCCATTGATGCTGTAAAGTACCTGAGCAACCTTGCATGGCAGATAGGCCCAAATGAGGGCCCATATCTGGTAGCACAAGTACTGTGGTGATGAACAGAACTCTTTAATGATTACAGGTCGCTGGGTCTGCCGAGATCACGGCCGCTATAGTCACACACCCCGTCAGGAAAGGTTGCCTTAAGTGTATCCATGTGTGCATGCGCGTTAAAAGGCAAATACCAGCCTTTCTCAATGGCTGTGTCAACGCTCACCAGAGTGCACTTAAACAGATCACCGCCCCAGCCTCCGCCCGCCTGAATACGACTTGTGCTAAACATAGGAAAGCGGCTCTGGCACTGGCCCTGAGGTTTATCATTCCATTGTCCGTCAAACACGCGTGAGCCTGTGGCATAAATACTGCCGTCTTCGTTGAAGCAGGTATCCTGTATAGAGACAGGTTTGGCGGCAGCGGCACTAAGTTGCGGGTTTTGTCTCATTGCGAGCAACCAGTCATCCATGGCAGCAAAGGCCTTTGTTGTTGGGTTGTGATCTTTATGTGCAACCCAGATAACATGGTTGTCGCTGTGCCCCTTATGCTGGGCGATTCGAACGCGGCTGTAAAATGAAGCCGACATGTGATGCATGTCCAGCTCGTTTTCAAGATAGTGGCGGGCATCAATAATCGGCAAGTCGACTTTGCCAATGAAGACTTGCCCGGAGCGATAGGCTTGTTCCATGGCTGGTATTGAGCCGCTGTGTCTTGATGCCGGGCCATCTGAAGCCTTGGTGATATTATGGTTGCCCCATAAAGTGAGCCATATTGGTATACGTGTGCCCAACGGCAGGGCAATTTCTTCCTGGCGCATTTCTGATTGAGGCTTCCAGCCACCAATGTGATGGTTGATATGTATAAATTCCTCAAAGCTAATATGGCCCTCGCGCAGCGCATTTAGCCCATACTGTACGCCAACATTGTCCCAGGTGCTTTGACCAAAGCCTTGTTCGTCTGTACCAAAAATGTGTTTAAGATCTTGCCAGTAACTCCAATGGGTTTGTGCAATGACTTCATCAGAGAAAAAAGGGCGTAAAAAGCCTTGTCTGGGGTTATTGATAAAAGCAGATAAGCCAAAGTAGCCGTTGATGCATTCACTATTACCATCCGGGAATGAGGGGGCAAAGCCCGCCATGAGCTGATTGAGGGGTTGTAAAAACCCAGCCTTTTGTGGGAACTCATTTATCGCATTAAGACCTTCTATCAGTCTTCTTCGTTCCCAGTCTCGCCAGGCTTTTGGATTGTCTGCGCGAAAGGTAAAATAGTTGTTGAGCAGATCACAATCTAACGCATAAGTGGTCTGTGTGATCATGTCAGGGTAGCTGTATAGAGGGATTAGGCCATCTAAAATGCCCTGGCTATTTTGACCAATCAGGTATTGTGCTAATCCCCCCCCGGAGCCTCCAATGCCTACGGTATAAAGCGGCTCGCCGTAGAGGCTGACAAACTGTCGTTTAACGCGTCTGGCCGTGTCTTCTGCCAGCAACATGTTGTAGGTGTAGCTGGTTTTATTGCCGCTGGAGCTGATCACAGCATAGCCGTCTAGCAGTTGTTGTGCCTGGCGGGTCATCACCCGAGTGGCCTTTTGCCGGCCTTGTCGATAACCAATGCCTGAGCCGCCATTAAATTGATAAATTAGTTTTTTGTTCCACTGAGACTGACCTTGCCTGTTGCCTACTTCCTGGCGGGAGATAGGCATGACCAGCGTGTAAATAAAACGATTGATGGTGCCTTGTTCTACTCTGAACAGAGGCGAAGAGTGGTGAGAGCGGGCCGCCTCTTCATCAAGCCTGACGGCAGAGAAGTTACCATCTTGTTCAATGAGGGTAAAATAAAGCAATTGCGACGGCAGGGAACAGTCTTTGCTGTATCCGATAACCTGCTCGCCATTATAGATTGGGATCCCCAGGCCCTGCTGATTGTCTACCAGTGGTTGTCCAAGTTCTGACTCTTGTGTCATACAAAAAAAGGGGTATTGATTAGGTCCAGAATAGAGGTTGGTCACGGGGCCCGTTTCGCCCAGTGCTATAGGGAACTCAAATGACTCTGCTGGCCTGGGCACATTAGATACATGGGGAGTAAAGTTGAGCAGCGTATTTGCGTTCGGCTGCGCAATAGCGTTAATTTGTCGGGTGCTTGCTTCATCATGGTGTGGATAATATCGAAAGACTGCAACAAGGATTGCGCCAAGGATCAAGGTGATCAGAAAAATGAAGCCCGTTTTTTTGCCCATAACTACCTCTGCTGTGATCATTGCTGCTCATAGTATAAAGTGTAGGGCGAAAGCACCAGAGGCATTGTTGTTTATTTGTTATTTCAGTGGACAGGGTTGTTACTGTTCTGAACTTTATCGATGGCCTTAAGAATAGCCAGTTTGGTTGAGGGCTTAGTGATATATCCTGTTAAACCCAGACTTGCCCATTTGCGGATGAGCTCTTTATTGCGGTTAGTAGACAAGGCTATAATAGGGAGCTTTTTGCAATGCTTAAAGGTACGTATGTTTCTGGTGGTGTTGTAGCCATCTAGTTCGGGCATGAACAGGTCCATAAACACCATATCAAATTTCTTTTTCCTCAGCAGTTTAATGGCTTCAAGGCCGGTTGTTGCGTATTCGGTAACGTGGTCTTCCTCGCGAAGTATTTTTAGCAGCATTTCTCGGTAGATTTCATTGTCTTCGACCACCAGAATACGCATTTTCCTGGTTTCTTCAGGCTCTGGAGGCTGCGATTGGGTTGGCGTGGGCTCATGAACGTCCAACGAAGGAGTGCCTGATTGTGTCTGAGCCGCTACCACACTGCGAGGGACTCGCTTTTCAGTCAACAGTGCCGATAATTCAGCAAGCGAAACTTGCTTGTCTTTTAGTTGAGATTTAAGTAGTTCGACACTGGCTGTAAGCTGATGCTCCAGCTGTTCCATTAGCGGGTTAATATGCTGCTCTTTGAGCTGATCAAACATTTGTCTTTGCACGTCATTATGGCCCTGTTGTTGGGCAATTTGATCGCGGGTTTGGGCGAAATTTTCTGCGGATTTAGCCCGATGTTGAGCAACCTCATCAATAAGTCCCCGCAGTTTGTCATCTATTTTGCCAAAATGCGCTTCCTGCAATTGCGCGCTTTTATTACTGCCTGAAACTTCACTCAATGTGTTATGCAAAATCATTCTGAAGCGATAATTCTCATACATAGGTTTATGCACAAAGTAGTCGCTAAAGATGTCCTTCATACAACATTTAAAGGCTATGCCTGACTCTTTATTTTCGCACAATAGTATATTTTTATGAGGATAATTGAGTAACCCTTGTTTTGATAACTCTGTGTAGGTTTCTATACTACTGGCAACATCATTTTTTGCCATGATGATGATGGCGGGGTTGGCTTCCACTATGAGTTCTGCTGTTTCTTCCCAATGAAATACGGTACGGTAGGCCTCAGTATGTGCCTCAACAATGTCAATCACACCTGTCAGCTCATCTGTCTTGTCACAAATAACAATGACCTGAGGTCGACGTTGTGCGTGGTTGGGGCTACTTACTGTCATTGTGTTCGGCATCCTGGGAACATTCGGGTTACTCTGTTGTTGGGCTGACAAGTGTTCTGAGCTGAGCCAGGGTGATAGGCTTAACAAAATGTCTGCTGATGCCAGCATTGGCGTAACGACTGGCACAGATTTCGTCACCCGACATGCCGACTAAAGTACATGGCCGCTCATGTTGCACTTGCTGCTCGATTAATACATTGGCCAGTTGTAGCCCACATTCACCGTCTTCCAGGTGTGCATCGATAAACGCCCAGTCGTACCAGTTTGTTTCAAGGTGTGCCAGTAGCTCCTTTTTATCTCGTGCCTGAGTGACTTCAACCCCCAACGAGGCCAACTGGCTGCTCAGTAATTTAAGAAACAAAGCATTGTCGTCTATCAGAATTGCGCTTTTACTCATGTCCCCCACTCCGCAAGAGGCTTGTCGAGGTTTTGCGTTAGCCAGCTTAGTAAGGCGTCGGCTGCCAGAGGGCGGGCGAACAAAAAGCCCTGTGCAACATCAATTCCACATTTACGTAAATAGTTTAGTTCACCCGCGTGTTCTATGCCTTCAGCAACGGTTTTTAACGACAGTTTTTTCGCTAAATCAGAGGTGGCAGAAACAATTGCCTGTTTTTTGCTGTCGGTATCGCAATTGCTAACAAAACTGCGATCGATTTTAAGCTCACTAAAGGGCACCTGATTTAACTGAGTAAAGCTCGAAAACCCGGTACCGAAATCGTCTATCGACAGCGGAAAACCTTTTAACCTGAAGCGCAATAACACTTCCAAAGTGCGAGGTAAATTATCGAGTAGCTGACTCTCGGTGATCTCCAGAATGATTTGCTTGCGAGGCACTGAGTACTCGTCACACAGGGTCGCAAGCTTGTTTGGCAACTCAATGTCATATAAGGCTCCGGCGCTGAGGTTGAGGCTAAAACTCAGCGATTTAATCTGCTCATAGTTGTTATCGTAGAGCGCCAGAGTCTGTGTTAGAAGCTGCAATGAGAGTTCGGCTGAATATCCGGCGCGTTCCAGCTGAGGAATGAACTCTCCCGGCGACACTAAGCCATCAAAAGGGTGGTACCATCGCGCCAGGATTTCCATGCCGATAACATTGAGGGTTTCCAGTGAAACTTTGGGCTGATAGTGGGCTTTAAATTGTTGCCGGTCCAGTCCAGTTCTAATGTCACTGGCGTTGTAGGTTTTTTCTGGTTGAGCTGGAGAAGTTCTATGGTGTTGATCCAGGCACTCAAGCAGCGCTTTTAGGCGCTGCAAAGACACGGGTTTGTCGATGTTAGAGATAATGTTCAGGTTGTGCATTGTGCCCAAATTACTGGCCGTTTCGAGAACATCTTTATCTTCACCGCTGAGCAATACGATAGGTGTTGTCAGTTTGGCATCTGCAAAAATGCGCAGTAGTTCTATGCCATCAATCTCAGGCATGTTTAGATCTAAAAAAATTAACGACGCAGAGTCACACATCCCTGAGTCCAATGCATGGCGGCCTGCGGTAAAGCCATGATAGTCGACGTCCTGGGCGACTTGTTTTAGTAACAGTTCCAGCTGAGTAATAATTAACTGGTTGTCATCAATTGCGATTACTTTGATAAGATTATTCATCTTGCCTATTGTGATCCTGCGTTATAAGCATGTGTAGTCCTGATTACGACCTGGTAGAGCCTACTTTTCACCCAAGTATAGTTTCTATTTCAACACATGCGGCATAAAACTTATCGTCACAGGCCTTTTGTAAAGCCCGGACCTTTGTCACATCTTCCGCTTTGGCGGCTTGCTCCAGTGCAAAAAACTCGTCTGCAAGTGTTTGAGCACCTATTGCTTTTGCAGAAGACTTTAGCTGATGTGCGGTATTTTTGATGGTCAGGAGCGACACTTCCCCAACATTCATGCTTTCAACCAAGGGACGAGAGTCAGCCAAAAAGCCCTGTAAAAACTGCTTTTGGATGGCCTTATCATTACCAACATAATTTTCCAGCACACTCAAATCGACGATACGTGTTGCAGGCTGAATGGGTTCATCATCTGATGCTGGAAGGCGCGTTGAAGCTACCTTGGGTCTGTCGCTCACGTTGTCAGGTTGAATACTGCTGTGGCCATTCAGATTGGCCGATCTCGCTGGTTGTGACTGATTCAGCCACTGTTCTATGGTGGCGCGCAGAGCATGCAATACAATGGGTTTACAGATATAGTCGTCCATCCCGGCATCAAGGCACTTCTCACGTTCGCCGCTGAGTGCATTTGCCGTTGCCGCGATGATGGGCAGCCTGGGTAGTTTGCCCTGTGATTCAAGCTCGCGATAGGTTTTAGCAAAGGTGTAGCCGTCCATAACGGGCATGTGGCAGTCACTGATGATTAAAGAGAATTGATATTTCTGCATCAGCTCCAATGCAATGGCCCCATGCTCGGCGATAATGCATTGCAATCCAAGCAAAGCCAGTTGGCGTTTAAATAAGTCCTGGTTATACACATTGTCTTCAATCACCAGAATGAGCGCATTTTTATTCTGCGCTTGCTCAATCGTTGGTAACTGTTCGTCACTTGAGAGCAGATTCATGTCCGGCTCCGGACTGATTTGTCCTTCCAGTGTGGCGATTTTTTCAATCACTCTGACTGCATAATAGGGGTTATTGTCGAGTGCATAAATGTTCCGTTCGTCAATGATGGGCATCTGGATGTTGGCATGTTCGAGCACCAGGCACTTAAGCTCACTGTTGGTTGAAATAATATCCTGGCCATTGGTCACCAGTTGTTGATACTTTTCGTTGGTAATGATGAGATAATCAACATCCAGGCGGGCAAGCAAATAGGCATTCAGGTCGTCATCGTTAATTAACTGGCAGCGCATACCATGGGCGCTGAGGTTGCGTGCCAGATCTTGTTCAAATTTATCACCGTCAGAAACAATATATGCTGTTAGCTCTTGAAAATTAATTGTGATCTCTTCATCACCTGTTGCACTGGGCGCAAAGGGCAGGGTGACAATAAAGTTACTCCCCACATCTTCAAGGCTATGGCAAACGATAGTGCCGTGCATCAGCTCACACAGTCGCATCGTAATGGAGAGTCCAAGTCCGGTACCTCCATACTTTCTCTGAATACTATCATCTGCCTGCACAAAGGGCTTGAATAAGCCCTGGGTTTGTTCTTCACTCATGCCTTTACCATTGTCTTTGACGCTGATCTCCAGGTATCCGGTCTCAGCGGCAGGCGACACAAAGACCTCCACATTGCCAATTTTACTGGCTGATGTTTTGGTAAATTTAACGGCATTGCCAACCAAGTTTAGCAAAATCTGCCGGATCCTAATTGGGTCACTTTGATGCCAGTAGCCAAGAGAAGGGTCAAAGTAAAAGTTTAGGTTTATACGTTTTTCATGGCACTGATGGCTCATCAGTTCGCAGAGTTCTTTGGTCAGGTTTTGCCAGCTAAAAGAGGTATGCTCAATGATCATTTTACCCGCTTCTATTTTCGAGAAGTCGAGTATGTCGTTGATTATTCTCAATAGCATCATAGCTGAGTTTTTCGCGACTGAGGTCAGGTGGCGCTGTTCATCACTCAATCGAGACTGAGACAAAATATCCAGCATCCCAACAACGCCGTTCATGGGAGTTCTGATCTCATGGCTCATTGTGGCCAGGAAGCGGGACTTAGCTTTATTAGCCGATTCGGCGGTTTCTTTGGCATTGGCCAGGATGGTGGCGTCGTTTTTACGCTGAGTAATATCATGCTGGTATAGCAACATGTACTTTTTATCGTTGCAGATTAGGTTTGTTAAAATCACTTCAAACCACATCTTAGTGCCATCGAGCTCGTAGCAGATTTCCATATCTTTGTAATATAAATCCCGTGTTTTTGCGGCTGATAGTGCACCTAGTAATGGTTTTTTATTAATTAGCGGCAACAAGGAGATCACGTCAATCAGGTTGTCATTTATCCGCATCAGGGTATTAATAAACAAGCCGCTTTCTTCAAGATTAAGGCGTTTGCTCTTATACCAAAACCGGTTGATCAGGCGAATGTTAGCCTCACCATCCAATAACAAAATAAACGCCGGGATACTGTCCAGCGTGGCTTCCAGCAAGCTTTCTGTCTCGTGATTACGGTGCAGTAGCTGCTGGACTTCGTGACGCTGGGTCTCCGCTTCTTTCATTCGATCAAGCGCTTCCTGACGGGCGGCTTGCAGAGATGCCTGATATTTGCTTTGTCTTTTCTGCTGCGCAATCTGCTCAGAGATATCGCGTACGACACCGACAACACAGGTTGGCTGAGTAATGTCACTTTGGTGTGATGTCATGATCACTTCAAGTTGTTTCTCAGACGCCTGTTCATCGCAGAAATTCAGCGTGAGTCGAACTTGTGAATCCAGCCCCTGCGTACGCAGATGTTTGAACAAAGTGCGTCTGCTGGGGCGCGTTAATTTATTCAGCACCTGTGTGTACGGCACATATTTTCCGCTGCTGGTCACTTGTAGTAGTGTTTTCAGAGTTTTGGATAGTAATACATGACGGCTACCATGTTGCCATTCCCAGCTTCCCATGCCAATTATCTGCTCAGAGTTAGAGAGTAAAAGGCGCTCTTTATCAAGTTGAGTTTCGGAATGCTGGAGCTGTTCAATAATGCGATTTTGAGCCCGGTGGGCGAGTACCAAGGCTGTCAGACTCAGTGTTAGCAGCAGAACCAGTTGCACAGAAAATTCTTGTTGTAGGGTATTGATATAGCCCTCAATTTGTTTCGGATCCTGAGTGGCCCTGACGGTAAATCCGAGCGCAAAGTTTTGATGCACAAGCTCAAGTCCGTTTCTGCGCAATGAGGGACCTTGTATGTTGGTGTGGTCATTACGGCCAATCACAATGTCATTAAACAGCAGGTGTGTCGTGATGCCCTGATAGGCCACCGGCATTTTTAGGATTTTAGTAAGTGTCTCGTCTACAGGCTGAATGAGCACCAGGAGGATATCTGATAAGCCGGTTGCACTTGCCTGTGGTGCGGTAGAAACACTATATAACTTATTGTTACTGTCCGAGATTAACGCCAGTGAGATTGATTTTGCCCCTTGCCTGGTTATGCTGTCTGTAATGATTTTTTGTAGTTTCTGGACAGGCAGAGTGGCAGGGAACAGCCCAACCAGATCATTATTTGATAGGGTAAATTTACCTATGTACTCAGTGCCTGTTGCATTCGAAAAAACGGGTTGTTTCGTAATGCTGAGTGAGTGCAGGCGCTCAGACAGTGGGGCCAGCCATAGATTATCAATGGCGATAACAGAATAGGCCAGATTATTACTGAGTTCGTTTGCTGAGCGCGTGTAGAGGCTGTTGCTCAGCTCACCCTGGCTTATATCGTGCTCCGAAGTAATAAAAGATACGATAAGCCCTAATAAAAGCAGTAGCTGAGAGAGTTTGACGGGGGTCTGGTGTCGTTTCGGCGTGGTGCTGTGGCTCAGGGCGCGCCACAGCAGAATACTGGAAACAGCCACACAGACAAATGCAACTATGGCAAACAGGGCAAATTGTGACTGGATGGCGTCTTGTTCTTTAAACTCGGCGTTAAGTCGTTGTTGATGCGTGACTAGTTGTGCCTGGACAATAGCGATCAGCTGTTCAAGATAGTGTGTTTTTTGCTGCCACCAGCGTTGTGCATTGAACGTACTTTGCCCGGTGCGTTCGAATGATAATAGAACGCCATTGAGCGCCTGATTTTCAGGTTGTGAAAGTAGGGACGTTATCTGCTGCGCGATGTCATCGTCGTAGGGGGTGTTGGTGAGTAATGCAAGGTGTGTGTTGTGTAAAGTCGCAAGCTCAAAGATAGCACTGGCACGATTGTCCACAGGGGTATTGAGCATGGCATAAGTATGCGCTCTGAGTTTGCCTGCCTCCTCAATCGCTTTGGTCAGGCTATATAGGTGTATGTTGACGGCGTCCGCGGTAATTTTTAATTCGATCGCTAAAAACAAATCCAACAAGGCATTAATTTTGGCGGTATACAGGGTCATAGCCTGCTCCCGGGTGAGCAGGCGTTGGTCAAACAGGGCTCTGAGGTTCAGTAGCTCAGCGGTGCTGGGCAGTGATGATAATAAATTGGGGTTTTGCGTACTCTGGGTTGCTATTTTTGATAACGCGGTATTACTGGCACTGCGATATTGATTGAGCTGGTTAAGCGTCTGTCCTGATGCTCGCTCAGACAAACCGAATGTATAGCCACGTTCTTTTTGTAATGCGAAAATGGCATTGCTGATCTGCTGCATATACACGACATTTTGCAAGCTGTCCCGGGTAACTACGATCGTGTGATGAGAAACAAAATATGAGCGCGCAAATCTATCAAGTGACAATAAACTGGCCAGGACGACTGTTAACCAGATAACAATTTTGAGTTGCACTTGCACGTGTGCTTTCCTTAAATTAGACGTTCAGGCATTTTTAACTATAGTTTAGAAACCACATGTAAATTGGTTAATTGGATGAAAAGTCCACCACTTCCGGAAAACGAAACACTGCGACTGCAAACCCTACATGACTTAAAGGCGCTTGATACCCTCCCAGATTCAGAGCTGGACAGACTCACCGAATTTGTTGCCCACGTATTTAATGTACCAATTGCTTTGATCAGTCTGGTTGATAGCGACAGGCAGTGGTTCAAATCCAAAGTTGGGCTGAACGCTGAGCAAACACACCGGGATATCTCATTTTGTGGCCACGCAATCTGTCAGGAAGGTGTATTTGTGGTCGATAATGCACTACAGGACGAGCGATTTTTTGATAACCCTTTGGTAACAGGGGAATTGAGTATCTGCTTTTATGCGGGTTGTCCGCTCAAACATCCCAATGGCGCTCAGATCGGGACTTTGTGTCTGATTGATTTTGAGCCCAGGGAGTTTAACGAGCATGATGCCTCAATTTTGGAGCAGATTGCTGCTGATGTGGTTGAGCGACTGATCAAATTAAGCCGCGAATAGAGTATACAAGGATTCGTTTTTGTTAATATTGATATTGCCCCTTAATAGACTGGATAAGGGTATCGGGCAACGCTGCTATGGCTGCTTCAAGCTGGCTGGCAAGACGAGCATTACTATGCCGGTATCCAATGTATTGGGGCTCTGAATGAAAGTCCTGAGCCAGTATCAATACTGGTAAGTTAAACTTTTTAATCATATGCAGCGCCCATTGCTTGTCGACCAATATGGCGTCGACGCGTGCTGTTGCCAGTATGCTAAAAAAGGTTTTTGCATGTTCGTCGTTTTCTTCATAATAAGAGCGTCTGACTAACCGGGCATTTAACGCTTCTAACTTTCGATACACAGCTTTGGGATAAGGGTACTCGGTTGCCAGCATGATCCTGGGCGTATTAATGCGATTGAAATCATCCGAACTTTTTAATCTGTCAGCAGAGACTGCCAGGCTCAGTTGCCATGATGTTGCGGAGTCCGAAAAAGTTTCCAGCCCGTCAGTCTTGTCCACATGCAGCGAAAAATCTGTACTGCCATATTTTACATTGGCAATACAGCGTTTGAAGGGAAGCTCAGTGAACTCGACACGACGATTTATGGACTTAGCCGCAGCTTTGATCAGATCAACTTCCATACCACGGGCAACCCCACTTTGATCGATAAAGCTAAAGGGACGCCAGCGTTCAAAGCAGACTCTAATTGGTATTGGGTGGGTATCACGCTCAGGTTGCAATGTCCTGGCGGTGTTACTCATTGATGCCCCAAATAGCGTAAAGATAAATGATGTAATCAGTATTGATTTAAAGCGTGTCATTGGCTCCTCTGAAAAGCGCTAATAGGATTGTGGCAAAAACAGTGAAGGTGCATCTCGACGTAAGCGTCGCAGTGCCTGATTCATACTGTGAACCCACTGAGCATTTACTTGCTTGTTGCAGGCAAACCCCAGGTAGGAGCGAGCTAATGGGAGGACGACCCTGTAGTGTGACGGATCAATACCTGCCCGTTTAAACTGAAAGCGGGCGATAATATCGCCATAGGCAATTAAGTCAATACGTTTCAGTTTGAGCATTTGAACCAGCTCAAATCCAGAGGCCAGAAAAACAAGATTGTCGTTATTGACACCAGACTGGCGTAGTAGCTGGTGGCCAATGTCGTTTTTTACGACACCAATTTTATAGTTTTTTAGATCTGAGAGATTTGACACCTCGTAGTTGTTTTCTTTGTGCCCAATCATGGCCACCTGATTGTCGATCGATGGGCCGATAAACTGGAATAGTTTGGCCCGCTCCTGAGTGTAAGTAATAGAAAAAATACAGGTTTTAGGGGAGGTCATGGTCATACGGTAGGCTCTGGGCCAGGGCACCAACATGATGTCTCTTTTGTCCAGAGTCCAACCAAGCTCCCGGTATATGCCATCCAGAATGCGGATTGATAAGCCTTCTATTTCACCGTTGATATGATAATTAAAAGGCGGGTAATCTTCAGTTACCCAGTCCAGATCGGGCGTATTATAGGTCGCACCGAAGCTTAACAGTGGAAATAGAGCCAGTAAACGTACTAACTGATACATTGCAACTCACCTCATAGTCAGGCTGGTGCTGAATTTCAGCAGAGATCTGCAAATTCACATGATTTCAGTATAGTACGTTGAGCGTAATTGCACGGCTTGTTGGCCTCGTGTTGTACCAATTGACTGCAATATCACGCTTGATTTAAGTTGGTTGATATAACGAAAATACATCATCGGCCGTGCGGTTTGAGTTTGTTTCTAATGGTGCATCCTCGCTGTCGCCCAGCAGGGTGTCGATAGCCTCTTTCAGCCTGGCTTTGAGTTCATCCACTTTGTCTTTTAATTTGTCTTTTTCATAGTCAGGAAGTGCTTTGTCGTTATGTATTTCTTGCTCTGTGAGGTCAAGCATCTCCACTCTAATTTTTAACGCTTTATAGGCGAGAAAATCTATCCCCAGGTTGTTGAACAGTAAGGCTTCATTAACCTCGTGAGGTTCAACGTTCACCTCGATTGGCATTGCCATGATTTCACTCATGGTTTCCTGATAAAGCTGGATTTGCTGGTCTTTCTCTGGCTGGCCTAAATCGACGCGTTTGTAAGCGTTGTCTCTGGCGACCTGGTAATAATTCCTGGCCTGATCAGAAATGCCTTGATAATCAACCCCAATGGACGCCGCAATATCTTTGTCCGGTTGTGTTCGCTCGGTTGCATCCAGGGCACTGTTTAGTTGCTGTGTGAAGTGCATCTGTTTATCCAGCTGTGCTTTATTGTGTGCAGTATACCGGTTAGCAGAAAAAGTGGTTTGAGGGGGAATCGTGTTGATTTTCATTCGGTAATTCCTTTGCAGAGTCGGGAATAACTAAGCAAAGATTGTACCTAAACTTATTCTTAGGCGGGGTTATCAAAATAGTAATAAAAAAGCGAAATAGGCAGGCCCACTTCGCTTTTGTGTTTTGCTAATGCGTTGGCAATCGGTAACCAGATACCGGAACCTTTGCTTTAGAACTGATAGTTTACAGACAACTTAACGTTACGCTCGTTACCCGGTAAGCCACCCAGGAACAGGGCTTTGCTGTAGTAGCGCTCGTCCGTCAGGTTCTCAATATTCAGCTGGATCTGATACTTGTCACCCTGATAGCGCGCCGCAGCATCCCAGCGTGTATAGCTGTCAATGATAGCGGTTGGCAGACCAAATGATGCTGAGTTTACAGTGCGCTCACCCATATAGCTGACACCCAGGCTGACAGTCAGGTTGTCTATCACTGTTGCAGGCAGCTGATAGTTTACCCACGCACTGGCCATTTTTTCAGGTACGCCTTTTTTCTGCTCAGAGCGTTCCTGTGCACGGATCTCGATAGCATCCTGCCAGGTGGCATTCAGGTTTAAGTCAACTGATTCTGCCAGTGCCAGATTCAAGTCGACTTCTACGCCTTTTGATTCATCTTCATCATCGTAGAAGTATTGCGTGACACTGACGTTATACTCAGGATCTTTCGGATCATCGTTATACAACGGGTTGGTGTAACGCAGGTTAGTACGACTGGTTTCAAACCACACAATTGAACCCAGCAGGTCTTCGTCCAGCGCGGTGAAACGGATACCTAAATCCAGCGATTCTGACTCAGAATCCGGGCGATTTGGTGAGGTCGTGTCATCAGACAAAGAGCCCAGAATGCTGTAGGCTGTGCGGCCTTTAGCAATATTTACAAATGCTGATAGTTGAGGGTGAACCTGATAGTTCACGCCAAAGTTATAGGTCATGCCTGAGTCATCTGAGTCCAGCTCTTTGCTGGCCTCTGGTGCACGATCGCTGCCCTTGTGCTGATACGCCTGTTCAATTGCTGAATAGGCAAGACCCGCACGTACGGTTAGTTGCTCGTTAAGATAAAGTACTTCCTGGAAGCTTATCCCGTAAGCATCCAAGGACTTGTCATAGTTGCTGCGTAGTGATGGGTCGTAGTCCATGATATCGCCGGTCGCCCAGTTTGGATTACGAATATCCAAAATATACGGGATAGCATTATCGCCTTTGGCGCTGTCGGCATCATAAATCGACCAGCTCTTCAGGGCCATTTCACGGTTTTCATAGTTTACGCTGAGCAGGTGTTCACCCATAATGCCACCCAGGCTCCAGCCCAGTTGTAAATCGGCAAAGTATTGCCAGGTTTTTTCCTGAGCAACCTGGCGGCGATATTCTTGTCGACGCGCGGCAAAAGGGTGCAGTTCGTCATCAATGACTAAAGGTGCACGAGGGTCGGCGTTAATGACACCACGGCGGTCCCAGTAAACATAGTTATATGCGCCTGTCTGACGGGCAAATTCTGAATCATAGCTGCGCCACAAGACTTGTTGCGTCAGGGTTGAGTCGTTATTGATATGCCAGTCGTGACGAAGCTTGATTCTCAGCTCTTCACCTTCATTAGGTTTAGAAAGCGGAGAGATCAAGCTACCATCGCCCAGGTTGTAAGGCTTAAGGCCGTCTGTGGCAAGGATTGAAGTTGCAAGCTGCTCGCGTTGCTGTGCAGTCAGCTGAACGCCCAGGTAGTTTTTGCCTTCTTCATCCATTTGGGGATCGTTTGGCAAGTTTGCTGCGCTGAGCATACCCGGTGTGCCAGAGGTGCTGTCCCAGTTCATGATGCGAACAGGGTCACCAATTGAGTCAATTTGTAATGCGTCATCAATATAAGCGGTTGAAAGTAGAAGCTTGTGACTAGCGTTTACGTCAAAGCTCAGGCTGGCATAAATTTCGTCTCTGTCTGATTGCAGGTCACGATAGCCATCACTGCGTTCATGGTTAGTGACAAGACGATATGCCCATTGATCATTCAGGCCTCCAGTGGCGTCAAATCCAATACCATAGCTATTCCAGCTGCCTGCTTTGGCACTGACCTCGAAAGCATCCTGTTGTTGCGGCTTTTTCTCAACCAGATTGATTACACCACCTGCTGCGCCGATGCCGTATAAGCCAGTTGCCGGGCCCTTTAATACTTCAATACTTTCAACATTAGTCATTGAACGCGTAGGGTTAAAGCTGTTACCCAAATCAGCACCACCGTACATGCCATCATAAGTGTAATTCACACCCAGGCCACGTATGGTCAGGTTGTCGCCGATCCCATAGTTATTACCTGCCTGCCCCAGACCACTGACGTTACGTAAAGCTTCCTGTAAGGTGGTCGCATTTTGCGCTTTGAGCAACTCTTTATCAACAACCACAATGGCCGCCGGCGTTTGCATTAAGGCCATGTTGGACTTAGTGGCTGTGCCTGATTCTAGAATTAGTTTGTTGTGTTTACCGTACACACTAATTTTTTCGATATTCTCGTCAGCGCTTTGAGCGACAACGATTGTGCTGTTAACAGCGGCACCTAACAGGGCGACTTTAACGGCATTGGCCAATAGATTTGGTGAATTCTTTGAGCGAGAGAATTGCATTTTACACTCCATACAACTAAGGAACCCGGCTTCGGGACTGCAGAGGGAGCGCATACTAACAGTGATTTTAAATGATAACAACTCTCATTTGCGTTTAATAAATGTTGCTTGTGTGGCGAATTATTTGATCTGGTTGATTGGCTGAGAATGAATTATTGATAATTTATTAAATAAAAACAATCGTATAAAAAAAGCACACAGATCAGATGAGTATTTACACTCAGTCGATAATTAGCAGTAACTGGGAGCACATCTGCAGTTAAGGGGTCGTCTGAGTGGTGTCTTCGGCGTATTTTGCTTTGACCAGGGCGATATAGTGCTGCAGGTTCTTTTCTTTAGTGAGTTCAAAGGGGTGCGTCAGCAAGGAGATGTCACAGACCCGGTCGAGTCGAAATTCGCGGTAATCGTTGCGCAGAAGGCAATGGCCGATAATGGTCCATTTACCTCCCCAGTAGACAAGTCCGAGCGGCTCTATATCTCGCTCGCTATATGCCTCTTTGGCATCTTTATAGTGTAACCTGACCTGGCGTTTCTGAACCACAGCTTCGCGCAATGTACTACTAAACCTTTGATGATCTTCGGTGTGGCCAAAGCTGGCGGCAACATAAGGAAAGTCATCAAGCTGTTGTTTAAGATGCTCAGGAAGCGCTGCCTCAATTTTAGCCATCGCGCTGCTGGCATGTTCTGATAAGACTGGATCAGTCCAGGCGCCGGCCATGCGGGTGCCCAACAATAAAGACTGTAACTCCGCAACGGTAAACATCATGGGAGGTAAGTCACACTGGGCTATCAGGTAACCAATGCCAGCTTCGCCCTCGATAGGCACGCCAGAGCTTTGAAGATGTTGGATGTCGCGGTATATAGTGCGCTCAGACACGTTCAGCCGTTCGGCAAGTTGCTTGGCCGTAATGGCCAGGCGTCGTCCTTTGAGCAGGTTAACCAGCTGAAATAAACGCTCAGATTTGTGCACTAAATTACTCCGGGGAAAAGCCGGGGAATTATCCCGGCATTGATATGCTGAGTCAGGTTACTCACTGCAAGGGGTTTGCGCAACTACCTCAGTTAAGGTGAGTGACAGGCTATCTTTATCAATCACCGCCGCAAACTGCTGACATACTTGCTCATGCTCAAATGCCTGTTGAACGCGTTGGGCATCTTCCAACGTATTCCAGTATACAATGTCAGTGTAGACACCGGTTTCAGCATGCTTTGATACGGAGCGGTATAGCAGGCCCGGTTGTGTTTTAACGTAAGCCATAAAGTGTTCATTTTGAATCAGAAAGTCTGCTTCAGTGACACCGTTAGCCAGTTTGAAGGTGGCGATTTCTACGATATTTGTGCTCATGTTTTTATCTCCTTGTTTAAGTTGGTGACAGTAAAACACGCGGCTTTGTCAGGGAGTGTCAGTAGGTTTTTTTAGGCTAACTATTTTGCTATCGATCTTGTTGATTTAGCATGAGTCGTCCTGCAATTGGCTAGAAAAACGCGAAACTACATTATTAAAATTGTATATAAATCATAATACTAAAGAACTATCCCTTCAAACATTGCACTGAATAATGTGGCGGATTTTTCGGATTGTTCTTAAGGTTATGTTGAGGTGGTTGCCCTTAATGTGTCGTAGCCCATATTTGCTCTTACAGCTGAGCAGGAAAGGTTTAGGCTTGACGGCCCGTGATGAGCGATCAACAGAAGGTCACGCTCTCACTAATCTGGGTAGTGCTTTTCTGATTCCCGCCAAAATATTGATCCACTCAATGCGCTCTTTGTTGGGTTTGCCATCGAAAAACTTTGTAGCAATCAATTCGTTCAGTTTTATACGGTTCAAGCTTATGAGTAATGGGCTGTCCATTATCGTAATCAGTAATTTCGATCATTCTTCTAAAATTAGGTATAACCTGAGTTTCTACATAGTTTTCAGGTTGTTGAGATCTAACATTATTTTTAATTAGCATATGATTTACGATAACTTTTGAAGCTTTATTGGTTTGTCTATACATTGGTTACCACTTATCTTCCAAGGTAGTGTACCTTGCAAGGCCTTACTAATTATCTGTTATAAGCCAAGGGTAGCATCATTAATAAACTCCTAAGAATCTTGCTAATTCCACTTGTTGGAGTTTTGCTATTAGTCTGTTTTGTACTATTTCTTACTTTAGATAAGGTTAGTTTGACTATTGTCATGGCATCGGTGTTTGTACTTTTCAGTGCTGAGCATGTTTTCAATTTTATTGGTCGTTCTGACGTTTCGTTTTTAAAGAATATTGCTGGTTCAATAATTCAAAAAGTACTGGCGTTTTTGCTACCGGTGATGGTTTTGTTTGCTATTTTCGGTGTATTTGGCATATAACAAGTTAATAAATAAGAACATAAAATCACAGGCTTGCCGCGGGGCGGCAGTGTAGCCTATAATTTTTTTGTCTATTATCAAAGCGTTAAATTTTAGGTACATGCAGAAAGAGCTTACAGGTCGAGAAAACGACTTCCTTATCCTGCTCGAAGAGGAGTATGGCTATAAACATTGGTTTTGGTATCCAGAAATGGAGCCAAGAATTCTCATCCAATGGTGGAAAGCTCTTAAAACAGTAGAACCGTATTTCATGACACCAGAGCCACTTCCTGGCAGTGTGGTCTTCGCAGAAGACATGGATCACTGGTACTCTCTGGAAATGACAGGACAATATTACGAAGCCCATATCCATTGTGATGATGACAGCTGGATAAAAATACCAAATCAAGGCTATATTTACCATGCTGGGTATATTGGCGAAAAGTGAATTTAACAATCCAACGAAGCTGACCCAGTAAGCGCCGCTGGGTTGGCACGAGGACGCCACCAAGTATAGCTGCGCTCACTGGGCAGTTTATTGGGGCGTTAAGCACCAAGGAGAAGTCATGAAGTATTTAATTTACATAATGTTCTTGTTTTTTTGTTCTGGGTGCGCCAGTCCCTACATTCCGAAAACGGAAAAGGAATTACGTGAAAATCCCTATCAAATTATGGAAGTGTGTAGTCAACTTCCTCTGAAAAAAGCATTTAATATTATTGTCGTAAATACAATTAGATGTCATGCCGAGCAAGAAGAAGATGGAATATTAATGCCCGCAGGTGGTGTGTTTTTACCAATAACGACATCATCGGAAACAAATGTATATCACGAAATTTCTGATGATCTGGAAGATGCAAAAGTTTCCATTGAGTTTAAATCATCGACCAACGGGGGCTTTTTACAATTAATTGAAATAAGAAAGACAGGTGCATGCCCGGCATCTATTTCAATCTATAAACTAAATGAATCTAAAAAGTGGAAAACTGCTTCAGAAGCCGTTTTTAAGTGGCTTGAAGGTGACACTGAAACCTGCTTTGAGTCGTTTTGATGCCTAACAATACAAGTAAACACGAACACCGCATTGCAGGCTCTTTCGATTTAGCCTGTTCTTCATTGTCAGTTATTTAAGAAGTTAGGACCACAGGCTCAGAAAATATCCTCCGTATTATCGCGGCTGCTGAACCCGATAATCTAAAGAGGAATGAATGATGAATATCTTAAGAAATAAAGCCTGGAGAAGGTTTAAGGCAAAGGTGAAGTCGAGAAAAAACAACGAGACTACTGAAAAGCAATGGAGCGCTGAAAAAAATTGGAAGCTTATGTATACGCGCAGTGAAAAACTTCGTAGAGCAAAGCAGCTTGGTATCGAGTACTCAAAGAAGACTGTGCGGCAAACTTTGGATAGTGAACAGCCTTTGGATGACGATAAATGAAAAATTTACTATTTATATGCAGCCGTAATCAATGGCGTAGCCCTACGGCTGAAGCTATATGGCGAAAGCATGCCGATTTTAATGCCAAATCGGCTGGAACAAGTCCAAAAGCAAGGAAAACTGTCAGCTCAACGGATATCTGCTGGGCTGATGTGATTTTTGCTATGGAGTCTAAACATAAAAATCGGCTTAAAGCTGAGTTCGCTCGCTTGCTTGATCACAAGCCCATATATGTATTAGATATTCCAGACAATTATAAATATATGGACCCCGAACTGGTTCAGGAGCTAGAGAGTTTAGTGTCTGCGCATTTGGAGGAGTAAGCGCTTAAAAGGCTATCGACCTGACCTCCACTGCGTGGTTCAATTTTGTGCTTTAATAGCACAAAACCAATCCACTAAGTTTCGTCAGGTTATGGCAGCGTAAGCCAAGGTAAATATGAGTATATCGAAGGAACAATTTGCTAAAGTTAGAACTCCATTCAGAGTGCTGTCAGGCTTTATTTTTGTATTATCATTTTTGCTAGTTCCAATGATAATCTTTGTTGGTTTCACAGAGCCATATGACCATTTTATTTGGGTTGTCACGGCAGTGGCTTTTTTAATGGGTTATATATCTGGTCATGTAACAATCACAGGATATGCCCCAAAATTTTTACTGTTTGCACACGGTTCTAAAGATGTCTCATAGCGAGCCATGGCAAAGGGCAGCTAACAGCTTGCTTGGTTCCGCTGCGCTGCATAATTTTATCAGGCTATTGATCGGTCTCTCAATGGGGGGTAGAGAGCACAATGAAATCATTTTTAATTTTACTATTGAGTATTCCCGGGTGGGCTATAGGGAATCAGCTCCTCACAAACGAGGATATCTTAGAAGCCGAGCAGCCAATCTATTGGCATGTTAAAAAGTTGGTAACAGTCAACGAAGCGGTAACTCATCCTCTTTTATTCGAATTTACTTCAAAAGGAAACGGAAGTGTTAAAGTTAAACACGGACAATGGATCAAAATATATGACTGTCATGACAATGGTTATTTATATTCTCCGTGCTTAATGAATCAGGTGGTTAAAGATGTAAACTCTGATGGTTATAACGACGTTGTTTTTGAAAGTGAACTAATTTATACAGGCGAAAAAGAGTCTGACCCTAGGATAAAAATGGGAAGAGTTTTTGTTGAATTAGTTTACTCAAAAAAAGAAAAAGGTTTTACGCTTGGGAATTATAGCACTTCAATTAAACCTTATGAGTATTACGAGGAATAGCTCCCTAACAAATTTTTAAATCGGAACAGAATTTATAGGGGTATGTGCCTGAGGTGATATGAACAAATCTATTACCACTTTATTTTTTCTATGTTGGCCGCGTTGCAAGGGCATCCGCTTCAATCCAGAACATAGGCACAACCGATTTTTGAATTTACCGGCGGGTATCACTTGAAAAAGGTCGACTGCTAAAAAGGTCATTTTTTTAGCAAAAACCGCAGAAAAAGCGCCCATTTTGTTAGCAGCTGCAGTAGGTGTTATGTGTGATTATGAAAAAGTATGTGTTTATTTTAATAGCTTGGTACTTTTTGTTTGTTGGCTTTTACATCTCATATTTTATCGGTGTTGAACAGCCATTCTTGACTAACTCACTTTTCTATTTTTTGTAATACCATACTATGGCTTCGGTGCAATGGTTTGATCTGTATTTTCTGGTGTAGGTATTTTTATTTTTCTTGCAAGTGTTGTATCCAGTGTCTTATGGCTTAAAAAGGGTAAATTAGTTTACTTATATTTGTTACCGATTATAGGCTTGATAAGCGGTGGTATCTTCCGTTACATTGCCACATAATAATCGTTTTATGGCGGAGCCAAAAGCTTGGCTTGGTTCGTGCCTCTCCAGTTCTGCCAAGCATTTTGCTGCCATATGTGGGGCGCTGGGCTTCTATGAACTCTGAACAATATGTAGAAAATTTATTCAGCAATGCTGGATGGCATAAAGGCCGAAAGATTAAGGTAAAGAAGCAAGTCTTGAACTCTTTCAAATCAGCTTATCAAAACGCAATTAAAGTCATTACTGAATTCGGCGGTCTCAATGTAGGCAAGGTGGGCGCAGGTCGTGAATGTTCGGCAAGTGATATTTGCTTCAGAACAGAAACCTTTGACTTTGGGGGCGAGTTTCACAACTACTGGGTAAATCTAAATACCTCATTGTTTTCTATCGCATCGGCACATCATGATCATATGATGTTATTAGTAGACGATAACAATGAATTTTACATTTTTACTGATCCAGATGAACAGCTATACAAAGTAGGTAGCTTCGACGAAACAGTAAAAAGAGTGTTGTTGGGTATAAATTATGGGAAGGCACTTGAAAAAGCCTAACAAACGCTTAAACCTTGGACACAAAACCGCTGGCTTGTGTTCCTTCTTCGCCAAGTTTCGCACATTATTTTTTGCCGTTTATGGCAAGCGTCAGGGGTCAAGTATGCTCATGAAATATTTTCTAATTTTGCTGTTGTTACCAGTTACTGTTTTAGCAGAGGACTGCTCTGGAATTAATAGTTGTAATTACACTTCTATGTGGTCACAGTACTCAAAATTTGAAGTGACGTATTCAAACTCTGAAAAAGAAAAAGGAACCAATTTCGAGTATTTTATTGACAATAATGAATCTTTAATGACCTTTGAGACAAAAAATGGACGTGCCTATGTCTATACAATTCCTAAAGTAGCAACGCTATGGAAAGGTGTTGGTGAAACAGGTATAAAAAGTGCAAAGGAATGTCGGGCTGTAGTAAAAGATACGCATGCAATTATTCAAAGTTACGCTGTTAGGCCTTTATTTTTTCTGGGCTATGGGACTAAGCTAAGCCCGGAACAGCTTGGAAAAGAAAACATAATTGAAATATCAAACAACGAGGATACAAGAGTTCAAATAAATCCAGGTGATCACATGGTCATCGGTGGACCATGGAAGCTGGAAGGGACCATATTAAAAGATAAGTATGTTAAATACAGTATTGCTCATGAATACAAAGGTAAAAATGGCAAAAATTCGAGCTTACATCTAAAAGGTGAATGGGTTAGTCAGCCACACTCTATACCAATAGATGCTAAAGAATCACTAGATGAATGGCTTGTGTGTATTTGGGGGAGTTACTCCTACAAAGATGGTAAAAGTATTTTTACTCCCAATTTCAGTGAAACGTCAAAATTAACGACGATTTCAGATATAAAAACCTTAGCAAGCGCATTGTGAGCGGAGTCAGGAAGCTTGCCTTGGTTCGTACCTCACCAATTTTAGCCAAATATTTTTTCTGTATATGCGGACGTTATCTGCTTGGGGGAATTATGGACTTTATTGTTATAGTTATTTGGGCTGCTACTCCTTTTGCTCTAATCGTTCCATTTCTATTAAAGCTTCAAAGTTTGCAATGGGTTTCGCAAAAGTGGTTACTTGTATTTAGCTTTGTTCTAAGCTCACTTGGTGTAGTATTGTCGCCAGAAATGTTGTGTGTAGGTACGTGCAGTGTAATCACTGGAAGCATAATTACATCAGTGTCAATTAATGCTGTTTTCCTCTCAGCTTTTCTACTTTTCAGCTACAAAAAACATAAAGTAAAAAGCACTTAACAAAACAAATTAAATTGCGGACAAAAAACAGTTGGCTTTGCGCGTGCCTTACAAGTTATAGCCAACTGTTTTTAGTCGTTTATTTGCGGCGCTTAGAGGCAAAGATGGTTCGAATGATAATTTATATTTTCACCGTTTTTTATAGCAACATGAGTGTAGCAGAACGCTTGCTGTCGGCTGAGACAGATGCAAGCAAATTCTATGAAGGGTTTCGGGAGCTTGTGTTAGCCAACGAGCGAAACAAAGTGTCAGAGCTATTTGCCTATCCGCTCTCTAATCAAGTCAAAACTAAAGCAGATCTCCTCGAACAATACGAAACTGTTTTTACTGAGCATCTGGTTTCGATAATCAAGTGTACATACACTTTAGAACATGTTGGGTGGCGCGGTTATATGCTTGCGGCAGGAGCGCTTTGGATTGACGGCAAGTACTTCGGTGACATAGATCCGATTAAGGGATCACCATCCTATGTCGATGACATAAAGGCCAAGTTGGCAGACACTCAAAACTGGTACATGCGAATTCAAGGAGTTAACCAAGGTGTTGGTAAGTGCGAAAATGCCTCTTAATAATTTAATTATGAGGGAGTTACACTATCAAGCTCTGGCCAAAGTGTGCGGTTCACTTTTCTTTGCCAGTTTCAATTTGACAAAATGAACAGGTAAATTTAGACCGCTACACAGTGGCTGGCAGTTGCTGTGTTCATGGACTTTTATTTCTCTGCATAAAATGATTGGTACGAACTCTCGGTCACATTCTTGGGGTGGATTCAGGGAATGTCATGTCGCTAAAGTACTGAAATATATTCAGTCAAGGAGAGAGGACATGAAAACTGAAAAGAACAATAACCTCGTAGATGTGCTGGTAAAGTGGGTCGCTATTGCAGTTGCTACACTATTTTCCTTCAGTGGCATCATTTGGTTGGTTTATATTCTGGTTACAGGCCGCGATGACTGACTCAGGGCTGGATATAAGCGCTGCACAAAAGAGTGGGTAAGTGTAGAGCCTTGCTATTTAGGCGCATTAAAATATTGGCCCGCACTTTTAGCTCGGTTAGAATGAGCACTTTTTGTAATGCGGGAAAATGTGATGGAATTAACGGCTTGGTTGAGTTTGGCGTTTATATGTTGTGTGGGAGCTATGTCTCCGGGGCCAAGTTTGGCAGTTGTGTTGCGTTACAGCCTGTATCATAGCGCTCAACATGGTATTGTCGCGAGTTTGTCTCACGGTTTGGGAGTGGGGATATACGCGAGTTTATCTTTACTGGGTTTAGCGAGTTTGATTGAGCAATTCCCGTTGGTCTATCAGGGCCTGGTATATGCCGGCGCCGCCTATCTTGCCTATATGGGTTACAAGATCCTTACCAGTAAAAGTAGCGGTATTGAGGTCGCCACTGAGCATGATGCTAAGAGCTATGTTGCAGCGGCAAAAGATGGCTTTGCTATTGCCTTTTTGAACCCAAAACTGGCTATTTTTTTCCTCGCATTATTCTCTCAGTTTATCGACCCTGAAGCGTTAACACTTCAAACGGCGGTGATTATGTGTATGACGGTGCTGGTGATTGACGCGCTGTGGTATTTCTTTGTGTCCGTCGTGACAGCATCAGCCCGGGACAGATTCGACCTGACAGCAAAGCAGGCTGTTATCGACAAGATACTTGGCTGCACGTTTTTACTACTGGCAGCCCGGGTTGTTTATCAGACTATCTAGCGCTTAGTGCCAGCCATGCAATCGGACATAATTGCTGACTACAAAGACTTTTAATGTTGGGCTTGCCACGGTGTAATGATCGAATTTCAATGCCAGTCGATGTGAACCCCGGCTGGCCACTGATGCGATATCTACATGAATACATTGTCCGTTTGGTAGCACCAGGCTGGCACCACGCACGGTAAACATGTCTTCATACTGCGAAGCGTTGAGCGGGAAAGTACAGATGCGGGCACCAGTGAGTGACAAAGAATCGACATGAAAGGACGCCCTGGGGAAGTTCAGCAATAACCGTACAGACGGGTAAGGGGTGAATCGCCAGCTGCGTGGCATGCCATGCCCTTCGACAATATGCGGCAGGTCATCAATAATGGATAGCAGCGTTTGGTGATCTGGATGCCACTGACTGTTATTTTGGCTAAACGCAGGGCTCATTGGCTGAGCAGGGAAGTCAACAATATTGGCTGAGCGCAGATGTGAATCGAGCAGACGCTCAGTTTGGGCGTAACTGGCCTCATGCTGGGCCAGTTCTTCAAGCAGGTCACTGGTAAACGCCTTTAACTCGTTGCACAAATTGGCGTGCGCCTGAAATAAATCGAGCTGAGAGGTTTCCACCACCAGGTGAATGTAGTCCAGCTCATCCTGTGTCAGATCCATGATAGTCATTACCGCATAATTCGTAGTTTAAAAATTAAGCAGGTTTTGTACCAGTTTTAGTTTCATCTTTGACTGATTTTTGACACCGATTCTGGTCGATGAGCTGAGTAAAACGAATAAGCTGCGACTCAATTTCTGAGCTCAGACATTGACCAAAGTTCAGCCGAACATAGTTATGATAGAGTTCAGTCGTCGAAAACGCATCGCCACAGAGTATATAAATCCGCTCATCACGCAGTTGTGCCTGAAGTTGCTGAGTATCGACCTGTGGTAACTCAAACCACAATACCAGCCCACCCTGCGGACGGTTGAGTTTGATGTTAGCTGGCAGCAATTGTGTCAAAATCTGGATGTATCGGTTGCATTGTAAGGCTAGCGTCTGATTGAGTTTTCTCAGATAACGGGCGTAGTGTCCCCGGTTGATGTAATCTGCCAGTGCCAGTTGGAGTGGCCGATTACATCCTAAAGAGCGAACTCGGATCAGATCGCTATAGGTTTGGTGAAAACGTCCAGGTGCACACCAGCCAAGCCGGAACCCCGGCGCCAGTGTCTTGGAAATACTGCTGCACCATATTACCCAGCCGTCTTCATCAAAATGCTTTACAGGCAAAGGCGTCGTGCCTGTGTGGCTGAGTTCTCGATATACATCGTCTTCAATCACTGGAATTTGATACTGCTTTGCCATGCGGGCGAGCATCTGTTTTTGCTGCGTGCTAAGGCTATGTCCCGTTGGGTTCTGAAAGTTAGCGCTGATCAGACAGGCCGCAATTTCTTGCCTGGCCATGGCACTTTCTAACTGGGCCAGATCTATACCATCCTGATTACTTGGGATTTCCAGCACTTGTCTGCCCATTACGCTCAGTGTATCCAGTAAGCCGGTATAGCATGGCGAAGGGATTGCTATCACATCCTGTTCTTTGGTTGTGATCTCCAGCGCTGTTTTGACCGCATCCAGGCAGCCCTGTGTGATGATCAACGTCTGTTCCTGCAACATAAAGCCTTGCACTTGGAGGTGCTCTGACAGGGCTCGTCTCAGTGTTGGCTCACCGAGTGGATCGCCGTAATTAAACATGCTGAGGTTGCCTCGCATCGTCCGGTTCAGTGAGGCACGTAGTTGTTGCGTATCTATCAGGTTGGCGTCGAGTTGTGCGGTGGCAAACCCCGACCTGAGTCGCCGTGGTGGGCTTTTTGGTAACGTACTGATCTGGGCATTAAATTGTGCGTGTTCAGTGAGTGGGACTGGATTATGTTCTGAGCAGGGAAAAAAGCCGCGTTTGGGATCTGCGCGAATGTAGCCTAGAGACTCAAGATATCTATAACAGGCCAGTGCCGTGGTCATACTGACCTGATGCAGGGCGCTGAGTTGACGTAATGATGGTAAAGGCTGATCTTGTGGATATTCCCCGCCGTCCATGGCACAGATAAACTGCTCTGCCAATACTTTATACTTTGCCTGTTTGCCCATCTGTTATCTAAAAAATTATATTTTTTGTATCTGTTACCTTTTTACTATCACGTTACAGTGAGAGCGTAAAGTCAAAAGGAGCCATCATGCATTCATTATTATCTCAGTCGTTACCAACCTACGCTCAGCTACTGGCTGCACTGGAGCTAGCCTGCAATGAGTTTCGGGACTCGCTCGATACCCGCAGGGTCAGCAATTCGAACGTTAGTCTGGAAGCAAGAACGCTCGGCGACCAGCCTGCGGGATTTGAGGCATTCAGCCAGATCTTTAACGATGAAATTGCACCACAACTTTCAGCCAGTAACGGCGGGCGTTACTGGGGCTTTGTCACTGGTGGTGCCAATCCCGTGGCTACTTATGCCGACTGGCTGGTGACCTTGTACAACCAAAATGTATCGAAAGGCGGAGATTCGGTTGCCAGTCAGGTAGAACGTCAGGCTATCAAATGGTTAACTGAGCTATTTGAGCTTCCCGCGGTGTTTGAGGGGGTGATGACTACAGGTGCCACAGCCGCCAATGTGTTGGGCGCAATGACCGCCAGGCAGAACGCCGGACTGAGTCAGGGGATAGACGTTGCAAAAGTCGGGAGCAAAGGTTTGGACTGCACTGTGTTTGCTGCGACGCCTCATGCCAGTATGGTTAAAGCACTCGGATTGGCCGGCTTAGGTCAGGAAACCTGGATCCAGATTGCCCGAGAGCCGGGCACCGAAGCCATGGATATTCACGATCTGGCCCGCAAGCTAAGTGAGTGTGATAGCCGGGGAAAAATCGTGATTGCCAGTGCAGCAACGGTGACCGGAACAGATTATGACGACCTTATTCGGATAGCGCAGTTATGTCGCCGACATAAGGCCTGGTTACATGTGGATGGCGCTTTTGGTATTTTCGAGCGATTGCTGAATGGTCCAAATGGCAAAACTCAGGGGATTGAACTGGCAGACAGTATCACCCTGGATTGTCACAAGTGGCTCAATGTACCCTATGACTGTGGCGTATTTCTGACTCGTCATCCGCATACTTTGTTTGCAACCTGCAATGTGGATGCACCTTATTTGGCAAATAGTGAAGAGGCGTTTCCTTTTATGTCTTTAGGGATTGAAAACTCGCGACGTTTCAGAGCGCTGCCTGTCTGGGCAACCTTGCTCGCTTATGGTAAACAAGGTATTAAAGTGGAGATCCAGCGTAATGTGGCGCAGGCGGCAACTTTGGCTAACTGGATCAACGCCTCACCAGCGTATGAATTGGTGAAAGCCTGTGAGCTGAATGTGGTTGTGTTCTCGGCCAGCGTTGCCAATACGTATGATACGGAGATGCTGTTAGCCCAGTTAAATGAAGCTGGTCAGGTGTTTATGACGCCGGGTAGGTGGCAGGGGAGCCCTGTAATAAGGTGCGCTTTTAGCAACTGGCGTACTGAACAACGGGATGTCGAACTGGCCATTGCGGAACTATCCAGGCTAGCAAATTAAGGGGAAATGGCGACCCCTTCAGGGAAGAAGGGATCGCGCATGGCTACTACTTATCGGCGCATATCTGCATCAAATCGCATATATGAGCTGGTTGGGTCGTTTTCAGTGGCTGGATCTGGCTCCATCATTTTCAGCACAGACACTTTCCAGCCATCATCGAGCATAGAGCTTGGTGAAATGACATAACCTTCAGCACCAAGTCCGGAAGCTGGGGTGTTTGCCATCAGCATCAATTGTCCCTGATTAACTGACCAGGTAAAGGCGCGTGTTTTACCCTCTGTGACCATCTCCGCTAAGTTCCCGCTGTGGAACTCCACATACATAGTCTGATCGCCATTGATAAGTGCATAGCGTTCATACATCAGAGTGTGGCTATCAAACAGGGGCTGACCAGACATAGGTTTAACACGCTGTACTATGCCCAGGTCATTGCCGTCTTTCCACTGGATCACATCACCGTTCAGGAACATGGCGAATCGCGTGTCGCTGTCTGCGAGCTGGTTCAGTTCAAACGTTAGCTCAGTTTGGCCTGTGCTGGCATCATAGCTAAAACTACCGTAGTTGATACCGGCCATGGCAGAGTCGGCGCTTTCATAGTCTGCTTCAAAAAACTTATTACCGGGCATAAATGCTGTTACCCAGATCCGGCCGCTATCCAGTGGATACTCCACATAAGCACCCACCAAGGGGTTATTTGCGTCTACCAGTCGAGTGAAGGTGAACGAGGGCTCACCCTCAACATCAACGGTCAGGGTATTACCATCGATCATCATGGTGTGTTTGAGCGCAGAATCAAAGCCATACGAGCCATTGGCGTCAAAAACCTTATCGACCATAAATTCCCCAGTGCTGTCATTCCAGCTGGCATAACCGACCTCCAGTCCTGCCATCGCATCAGGTGTATCATCCGATTTAAGTTCCATATGCACCCATTTACCGTCGCGGATCACCACCACAAAGTCGGGCTCGTTGGGGTCATACCAGGCGCCGTTAAGTGGGTCGGTTGAGTAAACTGGCACAGGAGGTTGTATCATATTTGCTTTGTCTGCTGCGCCAGTATTGAGGTAGTAGGTCATTTCCTCACCCTGATCGCAGTTGGTATCCAATGGATAATTACAGACCTTAATGTAGTCCCGGTCAAAGCCCTTCAGGTCACTCACTGTGACTGAGCCCGACTCATCCGAATGCAGCTTGCCTGACTTAACAGAGTAAGTACCAATTTCGCTAAAGTTACTGTCACGAATTACCCGGGTAAAGGTGTCATCGTCGCTGTAATTCAGGAAGTAGTATTTTAACTCGGCCTGAAAACCGCCGTTTAGGATGAAGAAAATACGATTATCCATCCACATATAGTCAAATTGAGTTAAGGCCGTTTCAGTTTTCACGTATTTGAGCAAATAAGTAGAGAATGTGCCTGGGTCGAGTATATTGGTAAAGCTAACGCGTACATACCAATTGTTACCATCCATTGAGAGGACATCATAGCTGTTACTGGAGTTAATGACACAACTGTCAGGTGTCGCGCCTTCAGGACATTGGTATACATTACGCCGATTTACATTGTCGTAGTATAAATTGGTGGATAGGGTATTATTATTTACTGCCCAGGACTCAGTGTACTTATTCAGCTGTGAATAGGTAACACCATTTATAAAGTTGTCGAAGAAATAATTTTGCGGCAGGTTTGCCCCCTGGTAAGGAACAAAGCGCCCAAGTGCCATCGCATTATTCAGGGTGACATTTTGTTCAGGCATCATGATACCGGTGCGATGGCGGTGCGTCATTGACCACATTTTGTCTGGTTCAGTGGCCACAGCATCATTGGTGATTGCCCAGAACTGAAAACCACTTTGCAGTGATTTTAATAACCAGTAGGTGAGCGTTTGTGCTTCCATAGTGTCAGTTTTGGCAAGCATAACAACCAGATTATTCGCACTAACTTCCCAGCTGAAATCACGCTCGGTGCCATCTGGTAAGGTCGATTTACCGGTGCCATCCTGGTTGAACATCATTTTACTGGTTTGCGGAAGGTAATACTCGTTGCCGGTTTCACCCGCCATCAGGTAGTACATTTGGTCAAAGTGCCACACTCCCTGCATTTGCGCCGCAGTGGGAGTAATGGTGTTGCCACGCACAACCATAGTAAAGTCTTCCGTGTTAGATACATCCGCATTTAAAACAGTATCATCATCGGCTTTGATCTCATCACGCACGCCAGTCAGGCTGATTGCTTTGGCAAAGTCATTGTCATCGTAAATGCTAAAAGTGGCGGTTTTGTACCGTGAGTAGCAGGTATAGCTCATGCCTTCGGCATTTTTACAACTGTGTCTGGGTGAGAAAATACCGTCACCAAAAACGATACTCACTGCTCCGTCAGTCGCCTGTGTCCAGGTGATGGCACCGCTGGTGTGGTCGGTGAAGGTACCAGTTCCGTCTTCATTTAATGTCATTTCGGTAAAGTGGCTACGGAAGTATCGTGTGGAGCCAATCAGATATGAACCAACAATGGAACCTTCACCATTATCAACGAGTTTGTCGTCGTTTTTGATGGATTCTTTGGTGGTATCAATCAAAGTCGGATCCGTGTCGTTGATTGTATTCGTAAGCTCATCAATGGCGCTTTGGTTTGAAACCAGTTCAAAGGTGTTGTTTACACCCGCAGGTAAAGAGAATTTGGTATCGCCGCTGCCATCGACAACCAGTTTTATTAGTGCCGATAAAGTCAGTTTCTCATTGGCATCAACACCGACCAACGCGTTGTTCAGCTCGTCCGTAGTTTGCGGCACACCACCTACAGAGCGTGTGACTAGCGCATACTCCGCAGTGGTGACATTGGTGATGTTTACCCCAAAGTTCTCGCTGCTATTGACTATGCCGTCATCACCAGCCTGAGTGGCGACCGTTTCAAAGCTTTCCAGCTGCGAATAGAACTCGACATTCTCCTGGTTAGTTCCACCATTAGCCTGGATACGAATGAGCCGGTTTACGGCTGAATCATCTACATCAAGTTGAATCGTGTAGATACCATCGTTATCGGCGGTCGCCGGGAAGGACTCATCGCCTACATATGCCATTAAAGAGGCATTTGCGACTGGCGCATCGGTCACTATACCGTTAAGTGTAACTGACCTTACCAAACGTTTAACTGTGAAGTTTTTCGTGGCTGTGCTGGTTGCGCCGTCGTCATCGGTCACGGTTACTGCGATGGTCATAACAGTGTCCGTGGTTACCTCGGGCGTTGTGAAGCTGACATCACTGGTTGTACTGTTGTTTAATGTGGTAGCAGGGCCTGATGTCACACTCCAGCTGTAGCTGGCGATTTCGCCATCGCTGTCTGTCGCATTGGCTTTAAGCGACACAGCGGTTTTCTCCTGCGCTTCGTTATCACCAGTAATACTGACTGAGGGCGCTTGGTTTTCTACGCCAGGGTCAGGATTTGGATTTGGGTTGGGTGACGGTCCACTATCGGATGACCCGCCGCATCCAGCCAGTATGGCTGTCAGGCCAGAGGCTGCCAATAATAATTTGAGACTTTTCATAAACACACCTGTTCTATTTAGCGAAATAAAATCGCCCTTCCTTTGGTTATTTAGTGAGCAGGGTAAGCATAGTTTATAAGTCGAAAAAGTGAATTTTAAATAGCCGGAAATCTCAGCAGTACTAGTGATACAGACTATTGTATGCAATTCCTTTCAATAGGATTGAGTTTTGACTGTATTTTGTTCGGGTATGGTGGGTTTTTGCAATGATTCTTCACTGGCGGGTTGCAAAGCAATGAGATGATCATAGACTAAACCCTAACGTGTTTCGTCACGGTTTCCCTCGCTGCCTGCGAGCACAAAGACGTAATAGCAAAAGAATAATAATGAGCCTAAATTTGCCAGCTTTAAGCTACTTGTCGGGTAGTAATAACATGGCTGAGGGTTGACGAGAAATCCATGGATTTTATACAAATTGGCGAGTTTCGCCTCTATCAACAAACCAATGAGCTGATTAACGGTGAGCACAGCATCACACTGGATCCACGGCAGCTCTCATTACTGACATTTTTTATCAACAACCCCAACCGTATTATCGGGCGGGATGAATTGCAAAGCGCAATCTGGCAAGGCGCTATCGTGACGGATAATGCCATAAACAAGCTGGTGGCCAATCTGAGAAAGGTGTTTTGTGATGACCCTAAGGCGCCTCAATATATCCAAACCGTGCCTAAACAAGGTTATCGCTTTATTGCGCCGCTCAACTCAGGAGTGGAAGAAATCTCAGCTTCGTCAGTTCAATCGGCAAAACAAAAGCCTGCCTTCTCGCGCTATCTGTTGTTGGGCGTGCTGATACTGGCCGGCTTGCTGAGCAGTCTCGTATGGCACTATAGTCGCGCACCTTCATTACAATATGGGGAGAGTCAGGCGCTGAGTCGGGTGAGTGGCGGCAAGATGTTTCCTATTGTGCTGGCATCCCAGTCTCATGTTGCTTTTTTAAATGTGACCGCGGACCAAGGGCGTAGTTTGTGGGTGGCTGACTATGATAGTGATAATCGTGCTTTACCACGGTCCGTTGACGCACCTGGTTATCATTTACAACAATTGCTCGGTAATCAGGGCGAGTATTTGGTTTTTAAAGGCTACTATCAGCAGCGATGTGGCTGGTTTAAAGCCAGGCTGGACCTGGCAGCGCAGCAACTTGCACCGCCCTCAGAAGCATTGTATAACTGTGATCTGATTTATCATGACAGCATTTACGTTGCAGGCGAAGACCGCATATATTCATTGGCACATGAACGCCGTTTCGAACATAAAAACGACTTATATACTTTTGATTTTTCTGGCGATATCAGGAAATTACCAACCGAGCTTGAATCCTCATGGCGGTTGGCTTATTTGGATGCACATCCAGGCACTCGCGAGCTGCTGCTGACGGCACACACAATTGACGGAAACAGCAGTGTGATCACCTATGAGCCTGAGTCTGCACAGCAAGCATTACAGATTTCCCGAACCGGTCTGATCCACGGCGCGATTTGGGACCACGACCATAAGGGCATTGTATTTTCCTCTTCCAGCCCGCGAACTCAGATGTATCATCAGTCTTTTACCGATAGCCAGCCGATTTTGCTCAGTAGCCTGAGTGATAAAATTTGCTGCAATATTGCTCGCCATAGCAATGGTAAGGACTACATCTTCACAACTTATGACAAAGACATTGAGCTGCAGTGGCTGGAAACGGGCTTTGTGCTGGATAACAGCAATGGACTGGACCGTTCCCCTCGATTAGCGCATACCGACACCGGGGTGTATTTTATTTCTGACCGTTCCGGTAGCTCACAGGTGTATTATCAGCAGCCAGAAGAGCAGGCCAGGCCGCTTCCCAGATTGCCGGATCATGCACGTCTGAGGGATATGGCTTTGTCACCTGATGATGAGTTTTTGCTGATCAATCACGATAATCATGCCATGTGGCTGATCCCCACCAATGAGGCACAGCAAGGTAATACCTTATTTTTTGATGGCTATATTTATCAGCAAAGCTGGCTGAGTAATAGCTTGTTTGCGTTGTCTGTGAAGCAAAATGAGCTAAAACGAGTGCAAATTTACAATCGTCAGATGCAGCAGGTTGCGCAGCTGCCTGAAGGCTGGATAACCGCATTATCGGATCCTGCAACGCCCGAGTATGTGTATCTGACAGACATGGAACATGTGCTTTATCGCTTTCCTTTTGCCAGTATTTTGAATGGCATAGATCGGGCGCAGGGAGAAAAAATAGGGGCGCTGGAGCCATTCTCCAATCTGGAGATAGAGAATGGCATAGTGTATCTGATGACCAAAGAGTGGCACGAACTGGCCCGCTATAAACTGAGCGATGAAGGGTTACACCCTTTGTCTCGCCAGGACATAGGTTCCTATATGGGGTTTGATGTTCGTGATGGGCAAGTGATCTATGGTCGTAAAGCGGCTTTTAGAAGCGATGTATACAAGACGATAGCACGTTAACAAGAAAGCGCGTTGCCAGAAGTTGTGCAACGCGCTTTGCGACCAATGTTTACCATCTATAGGTGTAGTTAAGTTTCACGGCGGTTTCAGAAAATACGGCCTTTTTATCGTGCCAGCCATCCTCTAAGTCATAGCCTTTGTTAATACTCAACTGATACAATTCATCTGGCGCTGGTTCATAGCGTAGTCGGCTAAAGAGTGAGAAGCTGTCTGACTGGGTATTATGCTGTAATAGTGAGTTCCAGGACCACTCGCTGTTAAAGGCTATATTCACTTTTAGCCGAGTATTGTACATGTTGCTCTTCTCGCCAGCCCGTTCGTAGTAGTACATATGACGGCCAAGTTGCACATATAAGTGTTTATTGGGGCGCGCGTTGAGTGTCATGCTATAGCGTGTCAGATCCGCATCAAAAAAGTCGCCTTTGACAATTCGGCCACTGGCAAAGATAGGCCGATCGCTGGCTGTTTCATAAAACACCGTCCATTGATTGTAATCATACTCACCCTCAGCAAACTGAATGTTGTCACGAAACTTGAACGGGTCTTTGAGCACTTTGTTGTACATATCGTAGCTGATGTGAAAATAGTCATGAGATTTGGTTTGTATTATCAAAGGCTGTAAGAACAACTGCTGACCTTTCTTTTCGCCATCAGTATTTTCCCAGCGTTTATAATAGGTTCTGAACTGATAAAGGTTGAGGTTGTCACCCAGCCAGCCTGTTTGTGGGCGTACTCGGTAGTGACTGGTAAGGTGATAGTATTTCAGGTCTGTGCGATTCACAAACCCCATTGCCGGGTTAAAGTCCTTGCCGATATAGCGATACTTGGTGTCCAGATAAAATCGGTCATTCGGCATTTTGAACGCCAAGCCATACGCTTTACTGTCACTGTCACTGTCACTGTCACTGTCAGACAGGTTATCTGGCAGGTCGATAGACTGGTAAAAGGCGTTGGCAATCAATTGCTCTTCACCAAATACAATATCGTCAAAGCGGTAATCTATCCCACTGAGTGTTTGACTGGCACTGTCATCGGCAGTGCCATGGGTGAAGATTGCACCCAATTGATGGCGCTCGCCAATGTGTTGTTTGGCTCTGGCGACACTGAGTTGAGTGGTTTCAGCTATGTTTCCGTCGCGTTCCTGGTTGACGCTCAATACACCCAGATCGGTATTGCCAATTCGGCCTGTGAGTTTCGTGCCCCAGTTAACATCCAGCACGCCCGACTGTGGGCCCTGACCAATACGGCGCGAATAAAATGGCATGCCGTTAAAATCATTATCGTCCATTCCACCAAAACGAAATATCTGACTGTCCTGTAAAAAGAAGTCGCGCTTTTCACTGTAGTACTGACCAAAGCGGGTCATGTTCATTTCTATTTCGTCGACATCTGTGCCGGAAAAGTCGGTATTGAGCGTCAACTGACCGGTCAGGCTGGGGGTAAACCGGTAAGTGGCATCCAGCGAAGGCTCAAAGCTGCTCTCCTCCAGTGAGTCTTTGTATGCCAGGCCGGGTTTCACTTCAATGCCTTTGCCCTGATTTAACTCGCGTAGTCCGGAAATTGGCGCGGTTTGTGATGCATGCCAGCCTGATGAGTTGGGGTTATTAAGGTTCCAGTATGATTGCACATAGGGACTGGAGAGTTTATGGCGCAATTGTAACCCCCAGTTTGCGGCGTCCGGGTCGAAGGACAATGACTGCATGGGAATGGCAATTTCTACCGTCCAGCCATCGTCCTGTTGTTGGGTTTTGGCGTACCACAGTGTTTTCCATTCTGCGATATATTCAGTGCCATTTACCAGGCCATCTTCTCTTACGCCCGAAGGGGTAACGTGAAACAAGTAGCCATCGGATTTATCATGGTTAGTATCAAGGATCAGGCCAAAATAGTCTTCGTTCCAGACTCGTTCCCCCTGGGTGAGAACTCTGTCCGTGATCGTGTCGAAGGGCTGCGTAATTTTAGCGGCAACATAAAAGAAGTGTTCATCATAAGCAACATACGCCGTGATCGGGTATCTTGGGGTGCCACCCACTGTGGGTCGGAATTCAACAAAATCTGTGATCACTCGTGCATTTTGCCATTCTGTGGGAGTCAGTTCACCGTCTATATCAGGTGCCACACTGAGACGTGGGATTGTGGTGTCGTTTTGCGTAAATTGCTGCCAGGGACGAATGGTCTCCGGTGATTGTTGTGCGTTACCGCAAGCTGCGTATAGAGAGCAAAGGGCTAAGCTTAGTGCGTTCAACTTGTTCATTGTTTTATCCGTTTCGTAAAAAGCTGGCTCCATTGTTGTTGAGGCGAAAACAAAAAGCGTGAGAAAGGCGCGAAATAAGGTGACAAAGTGAGGAAATTGTGTGACAAATACCTGCCTAACGTTATGAATTAAATGGTTTTAAATTTTAAGTATGTAAAAAGGACAACTTATGCACTATCCAGCCCCTCTTATCTCAGGAAGTACCATTGCGGTTACCGCATTTTCCAGCGGCGTTGCGGCACCTTTGCATCCCCGACTTGACCTTGTCTTGGGTGATCTGGCGCTGCGTGGCTTCAAGGTACTCGAAGGGTGCTGCTTACGTGAGGATAAGTTACATGTGAGCGCATCGGTGGACAGGCGCGTGGATGAGCTGATGCGGTTTTTACTGGACGACCAGGTGGATGCAATTATGGCGCCCTGGGGTGGAGAGATTGCGATGGATCTCTTGCCCTTGCTGGACTGGCAGGCTCTGAAGCAGGCACGACCAAAGTGGTTGATGGGGTTTTCAGATATCAGCACCGTACTCAGCGCGTTTTCCAGCAAACTGGGCTGGGCAACCTGTCATTGTACTAACCTGATGCAGTTGTCTTTGGCACAAACCGATGCACTGACGGCCGATACTTTCACCCATTTAAAAACGCCAACGGGTAAGGCGTTCACGCAGTACAGCGCGCCTTTCTATGAACAAGGTTATAACAATTATGCGCAAGACAGTCAGGCTGTTTTTAATCTGACCGAGCCAAATCGCTGGGAAGTATTGAATGGCGATGTGCATCATAACAAGCCTGTATCGTTTCAGGGACGCCTGATAGGAGGCTGTCTGGACACACATATGTTGATGTTTGGCTCAGAGTACTTTGATCCTCAGGCGCTGCTTGACAGACATCCGCAAGATAAACTGATCTTTTATTTTGAAAATGCGGAACAGTCTCCGACTGCTTACTATCGCGCTTTGCAGAGTCTGAGGTTACGTGGGGCGTTCGAGAATGCAGCCGGTATTCTCATTGGTCGTAACGCGGTATCTGGCAATGCCGGTAAGGCATTTGATGGGGATACTGCGGTGAAAATGGCGCTAGGTGATCTGGCGGTACCTGTTATTACAGGTGTTGATGTCTCCCATATTGCGCCTAATATGGTGCTGATCAATGGGGCACTGGCAGAGGTACGCCAGGGTGATGAACACTGGACTCTGATGCAGCATCTGCGTTAAGTATTGAGTATTAGTTTGGGACGAGTGTGGCTCGTCCCGAAAATCTGTTACTGGTCGAAAATACTGCGGTTTTCGGTAAAAGGTCCTTCATTTCATTCATATTTTAGTTTTATGGTGCCCACGCTGATTTATTGTTTCAGGAACAAAAGGGCATTATGATCAAACATGCGTTACCGGTAGTACTCCTCTTTATTACGCTGATTTCTACACAGGCCTCGGCAAAAGAGCAGAGCTCTGAACAAAGTGTGGTGATGATTTCACTGGATGGGTTCCGCTGGGATTACATTGAAAAACACAAAGCAAAGAACCTTGCGGCCATTGCTGCACAAGGCGTCAGAGCCGAGTATCTTGAGCCTGTGTATCCGACCAAGACCTTCCCCAACCACCTTTCTATTATTACTGGCTTGCTGCCATCTAACCATGGCATTGTCGGCAATCATTTTTGCGATAAAAATCGTAACCAGTGTTATAAAATGGGCTATGGTCAGGATGACAGTTCCTGGCTAAAAGGGATCCCGCTTTGGAACCTGGCTGAAATGCAAGGGCTAAAAGCTGCTACCTATTTCTGGCCTGAATCAGATGCCCGCATCAATGGCATGACGCCCAGTTACTTTTACCATTACTCACAGCACAGTGATTACCAGCAGCGTATTGATCAGATAGTGCAATGGCTTAAGTTGCCAGCGCAGAAACGCCCACGCTTTGTTGCAGGTTATTTCTCGCTGGTGGATACCATGGGACATGATTTTGGCCCGGATGCGCAACAAACTTATCAGGCTGTCCAGAAGGTTGATAAGCTGGTTGGCCAGCTTGCAAGGCGCATTCAGCGCGAGGTTGAACAAGATGTAAACCTGATCATTGTATCGGATCATGGTATGGCACAGCTGGATCCGGACATGAGTTTGCAACTGTCGGATTTAGGTGTAGAACTGAGTGACTTTATCGTTAAAAACAGTGGCACTCAGGTGTGGTTATATAAAAAGCCCGAAGCCAGTGTAAACCTGGATGAGGTACGCGCTCAGCTGATGCGCAATGCTCGCGGTCGTTATGACATTATCACTGAAGAGACACTCACGAGCCGTGGTGTGACAATCAATGCAACGACTGCCGATATTGTGGTTGAAACTCAGGCACCGCGCTATTTTGCTTATGACGAAAAAGATAAACACTATGGTACTCATGGTTTTGCCATCACCGAGGATATGCACGCAACCTTTGTTGCTGTGGGCCCCGCGTTCAAGCAGGGTACAAAGGTAGGCCCGGTGAAAAACCTTGATATCTATCCTGTCGTGGCGCAGATCCTGGGTCTTGAATTATTGTCTGATATTGACGGCACGGGCGCATCTCTATTACCTGCTCTACGTCATTAATAAATAACAACAGAGGTGTCTCAGGTGGCGTATTTTTTGCCCTGATGTCACCTCTATGGTGAATTTGAACCTAGTTGGCCTTGCCTGGCTATCTTTATTCCTGAGTTACTAACAAGATAACCACATTTTCTGTGGGTAAGTTAGTCAATGTTAGCTAAATCAAAAGGATAATAGCCTTCAGTTAGTGTGTTCAGGTCGCTTCTTGGCGCCAGTCTTATCTCGCCTGAAGGAGATACGGAGATCACTTGCTGTTCAGTCATCAGGTCTATTACGGCTTGAAGGGTCACATTGTCTGTTTTGATCCCCTGGAGTCTGAGCGCCGATACGGGCAAAGGAGCTGGATGGCAGCTTAACAGGTCTGCGAGGATTAAGCGGTACAAAAGCTTTTCTGCGCGAGTCATAGCGAATAGCCCATCAATATCATAACACAGCTATGTTAGTTCATACTGTCAGGTTCTACCATCTGGATTGTATGAAAAAGAGCCAGAACCTGGCTCATGGTCTGATAATACATGACATAATTGGATAATGTCGTTGTACATATTGCTTGTGCGATGTGGCAGTAAGATGCGTAAACCGTGACAGTTAAAAGTCGTTATAAGGCAAGCTCTACGCTGAGTGTTGATTGAAACGCATGTACAGTGCTGGTTAAGTGCAGCGGATATGAAAATGGCCACCCCAGGGTAGCCATTTTTTCTTGCTGATTGTCAGCAGTTAAAGCGACAGATTATTTAAAATTTCATCGTCTACGCCATTTGGCAGTGTCACTTTAAGCTTAGGCGTGCGCGCCATTTCGCGTTTAATGGCAAAGTTGGCTTCTTCGTTACGAGCCCAGCTACGACGTGCAATACCATTGTTCACATCGAACAGTAGCATAGACTTAAGGCGACGCTCAGCATCGCTGCTGCCGTCCAGCACCATGCCAAACCCACCGTTGATCACTTCACCCCAGCCTACGCCACCGCCGTTGTGGATAGAGACCCAGGTCGCACCACGGAAACTGTCACCAATGACATTGTGAATGGCCATGTCTGCTGTGAAGCGACTTCCGTCATAAATGTTTGAGGTTTCGCGGAACGGTGAATCAGTACCACTCACATCGTGGTGGTCACGACCCAATACAACCGGACCAATTTCGCCGCGCTCGATGGCATCGTTAAAGGCTTTGGCAATTTCCATACGACCTTGTGCGTCAGCGTACAGAATACGCGCTTGAGAGCCAACAACCAGTTTGTTTTGCTTAGCATCTTGGATCCAGGTGATGTTGTCCTGCATCTGCTGTTGGATCTCTTCAGGCGATTCCGCCATGATCTTGTTCAGCACTTCAGCTGCGATGGCATCGGTTTTATCAAGATCTGCTGGATTGCCAGAGGCACAAACCCAACGGAATGGGCCAAAGCCGTAGTCAAAGCACATCGGGCCCAGAATATCCTGCACGTATGATGGATATTTGAAGTCGATGCCGTTTTCGGCCATCACATCGCCACCGGCACGAGATGATTCGAGTAAGAAGGCATTGCCGTAGTCAAAGAAATACGTACCACGAGCAGTATGCTTGTTTACCGCATCAGCATGACGCTTAAGCGTTGCCTGTACTTTTTCTTTGAATACTTCAGGCTCTTCGCGGATCAGTCTGTTTGACTCTTCAAAGCTGATGTCTGCCGGGTAATAGCCACCTGACCAGGGGTTATGCAGCGACGTCTGATCTGAACCCAGGTGAATGAAAATATCCTGCTCATAGAAGGTTTCCCAGACATCGACAATGTTGCCGATGTAGGCAATTGACACCACTTCTTCGTTTGCCTGTGCTGTTTTAACACGGGCAACCAGCTCATCCATGTTGTCGATGAGTTCATCTACCCAGCCTTGCTGGTGACGTTTAGTCGCAGCAGCCGGGTTCACTTCGGCACATACTGTAATACAGTTTGCAATGTTACCCGCTTTTGGCTGTGCGCCACTCATGCCGCCAAGACCGGCTGTCAGGAAGATCTTACCTTTCGGGCTGTCGCCTTTTTCAAGGACTTTACGGAACGCGTTCATCACCGTGATGGTGGTGCCATGAACAATACCCTGTGGGCCAATGTACATGAATGAACCTGCCGTCATCTGGCCATACTGAGTGACACCCAGTGCATTGAACTTTTCCCAGTCATCAGGCTTTGAATAGTTCGGGATCATCATACCATTGGTAACGACCACGCGTGGTGCGTCTTCGCTTGACGGGAACAAGCCCATAGGGTGACCAGAGTAAATGTGCAGTGTCTGGTCGCTTTCCATCTCGCTCAGGTATTTCATGGCTAGCAGGTATTGAGCCCAGTTTTGGAATACCGCGCCGTTACCACCGTATGTGATCAGCTCTTCCGGGTGCTGAGCAACTGCCGGGTCCAGGTTATTGTCGATCATCAGCATGATGGCAGCGGCTTGCTGACACTTGGCCGGGTAATCGCTTACCGAGCGCGCTTTAAGATCATAGTTTGGCTTAAAGCGGTACATGTAGATACGGCCAAAGCTTTTCAGTTCTTCGGCAAACTCAGCCGCCAGTTCCTGATGCCACTCTTTCGGGAAGTAGCGTAGCGCATTGCGCAGCGCCAGTTGCTTTTCGTCGGCTGATAAAATGTCTTTACGCTTCGGGGCGCGGTTGGCGTCAGCCGGGTAAGGCTTAGGCGCAGGTAACTCGCTGGGGATCCCTTGCTTAATTTGGTCCTGAAAACTCAGTGTGGTGGTCATTGTTATTTTCCCCTTAGTTAACCGTAAATGCTTGTGACTTAACCAATGTTACCATGTGATCAATGTCTGGCTTAAGCAGTCTGTCTTCTTCAAGTTTGGCGACTTTGCTGCGGATCAACGCAAAGTTTTCTTCGATCAGGTCTGAGCAGGTGTTAGGGCGTCTGAACTCAATGGCCTGGGCTGCATACATTAGCTCAATGGCAAAGATTTTATCCAGGTTACCCAGGATCTGGTTCAGTTTACGACCTGAAATACTACCCATAGATACGTGGTCTTCCTGGCCCATAGAGGTCGGTACACTGTCTGCCGATGGTGGGAAGCACAGTGATTTGTTCTCGGTAACCAGGGCTGCGGTGGTGTACTGCGGGATCATCATGCCCGAGTTGAGGCCGCCAGAGGTTGTTAATAAGCGCGGCAGACCGTGCAAGCCTTCAAGTAGCAAATAACAACGACGATCTGAAATGTTGCCCAGTTCCGCAGCGGCGATTGATGCGTAATCCAGTACCATGGCCAGAGGTTGACCATGGAAGCTACCACCTGAGATAGCTTCTTCGCTGCTGATCACAATGGGGTTGTCCGTGACTGAGTTCATTTCAATTTCAGCCAGCTCTTTCAGGTGGTTGTAGGCGTTACGAGACGCACCATGGACCTGTGGAATACAGCGCAGTGAGTACGGGTCTTGTACGCGGTCACATTCTTCGTGGTCAGCCATATTTTGAGAATCTTTAAAGAAACGGCGCATGCGCTTGGCGACTTCCAGGTTACCGGCGAAAGCACGGATTTGGTGCAGCTCTTCACGAAATGGTGACTGGCTGCCCTGCATGCCTTCAATACTCATGGCTCCGGCCAGATCCGCCAGGTCCAGCAGGTAGCGCATTTTCGTAAGCGCGGTAATGGCGTGAGACAGGATAAACTGAGTACCATTGATCAGGGCCAGACCTTCTTTCGCGTGCAGCTCCATTGGTTCAAGGCCGTGTTCTTTTAGCGCTTCGGCAGCCGGTACGATTTTGTCTCCCTGCCAGAATTCACCTTCGCCCAGTAAAGGCAGGAATAAGTGAGACAGAGGCGCGAGGTCGCCTGATGCGCCTACGGAGCCTTGCTCTGGTACGACTGGGATCAGATCCAGCTCAATGAACTTTAGCATCCGCTCAACGGTTTCCAGGCGGATACCTGAGAAACCCTGACTCAGCGCATGGACCTTGGTGATCAGCATGAGTTTAGAGATAGGTTTAGCAATTGGCTCGCCAACCCCAACGGCATGGGTGATAAGCAGGTTTTTTTGCAGCAGATTGGTCTCTTCTGGTGAGATTTGCGTGTCACACAGTGGGCCAAAGCCTGTGTTAATACCGTACACAGCCTCGTCGGATGCGGCCATCACGTCAACATTGCTACGGCTGGTGTTGATTTTATCCAGCGCTTCCTGACACAGCTCGGCTTTAATGCTGCCATCGGCAATGCCGTTGACTGTGTCCAGGTCCAGACGATCGATACCATATCTAAACGTCATTTTATTCTCCTAAATATCATCTTGTTACATGCAGATGTTGTTTTTATCCCGCAATCCTAACTTGCTGTGGTAGTTTTATAAATGCATAATTATCGTAATTCATTCCGGTATTATCGAACTAAAAAGTATCGAACTCAATGAGGTGGGTATTTAATGCAGGTACAAGACGTTGATTTAAGGTTGCTGCGGATCTTTGTCGCCATTGTGGAATGCGGTGGCTTGTCGGCTGCGGAGTCGCGTCTGAACATCGGCCGTTCAACCATTAGTTCGCACCTGTCGGACCTGGAAGTTCGTTTGGGTCTGAAACTATGCAAACGCGGGCGCAGCGGTTTTGAGCTGACCGAGCCGGGCAGGGTGACCTATCAGGCATCTTTAGAGCTATTGCAGCAATGCGAAGCGTTTGCCAGCACAGTGGCCAGCTCTAAAAACGAACTCTCAGGGCGGGTAACCATTGCCACCATAGATACTATGGTCAGCGATCCCCGTTGCGGCGTGGCACGGGCCATTTCGGCACTTAAAGCGCGTGGGGGCAATATTCAGTTTGATATCCATGTATGTGAAGCTCGCGAAGTCGAAACATCGGTGGTGAACGGCCGCTCTTTGGTGGGGCTGGGCGTAAGTCGCCATCAGCTGCGTGGCTTGGATTATTACCCGCTGCACAATGAGTACAACTATTTATATTGTGCGCAGGGGCATCCCTTGTTTCATTTGGTGGAAAGTGATTTGGTGGAAAATGACCAGAGTAAATCCGGGAGGAATAACGCCGAGTTGGAAGCATTACTTGCCGAGGCTGAGGTGATCACCAGTAACTACCTACGCGATAAAGAGGTGCGTAATGATGGCCTCAACTATCAAAACAGCGCCATTGCCTATCATGACGAAGGCATTGCCCATTTAATTCTCTCCGGCGAGTTTATCGGTTACCTGCCCGAGCACTACGCCAGCTACTGGGTTGATAAAGGCATGTTCAGAGCCATACAGCCAGAAAAATATGCCTATCAGATCCCGGTGATGCTGATCACGTCAAAAAGCAATACAGCTTCGCCCTTAGCCGAGGCGTTAATCGAAGAAATAAAGCGGGTGCATGCAAATTAGCATGCTGCATAAAAAATAATGCCAGTCAGTTTTGCTGACTGGCATCTGATTATTGAATGTTTTAGTTTGATTTAAGATGCGCGGGAAGCCTGAGTACCACCCTCTCTTGCGGACAGGATCATCATGGTCAGCAATGCGCCACAACACAGTGCATACCCAATATAGATCAGTCCTTCGAAATTGTCATAGATTAAGGTCCAGGATTTCATTTCAAAATAAGACCAGGCGATATTTTCCAGCAGTCCCAGCAGATTAACCAAAGACATATATAGGAAAATCCAATGGAAAATACCATCAAAGTGGGTTAATTCTATTCGCTTTGAGCTAGAGAGTAAGCGTGAAACTTGTACTCTAAAAATTAGGATTATGAACATTAGTAAACAAAGCAAGAATTGGAAGCCATAAACAATAGTTCCTTGCTGAAGTTTGCTTTCAGCTGGTGTGACTATATCAATTATGCCAGACTCGAAAATTACATAATTGGCGGTTGTAATGGTCAAGATAAAACCTGAAATGTGGGTTATATTTATTTCCCGCTTAAAGGCACCATAGCTTGTACACAGTAATAACAAGGTTATGTACAATGTATTGGCCATGCTAACGTCCCATATATGAATATATAAAGAAGCCAGCGAAGCTATGCTGAGCAAAATTAAGTGCGAAAGTTTCATATCTTAACCTTGTGAATTCTTTTTTGGGGGAATTGGCTTATCACCAACTTCATATTTTGCTACTCTTGGCGGTTTATATCCAAAACTGCCAGATATTAAGCTGCATGTACTTTTGGAAAGCTCATGTACATTTTTAGTTTTTGGTGAAGGCATCTGGGTAATTTTTGTTGCAATAGCTCGGGGTGGCTTGATAGCTGTGCCGCCTGATACTCGTGAGCTTTCATATTCTGCAAGCTTATAATTTTTGAATTTGCTAGACCTAGAGTAAGGTTCAATCTCTGGAGACGTGGGGTCTACCGGTTTCCAAGGGCCACTGCCAGAAACAAGTGTACTGGCGTTCTTAGTCAGGATTTGCTCATCTACATTAGTTTCTATTTTAACGTCAGAAGCGCCTGCGACGCACGGCTCATCATGTAGATAAGGTCCGCAGCCCGTGACCAACAGTCCTTGCCCACCAGATAAACTCTTATCATTACTCAGGTCACGACTCATTTTCCGGTCAGTTAGTTTTACCAGAGAAGCCAATTTAGTTAGAAGTGTGAGTGGGCGTATCTTTTTCATTTTTCGTCATCCTGTAACTTTGACGCATCGTGACGGTTTAAACTGTCACTAATTTGCCTGATTTCATTGAGTAAAGAGCGTGTATCTATTTTGCACAGCATCAGCCAGCGAAACAGCTGCCTGGATTTGATGTCACTGACACCCTGCTCATAGTTACTGATTGTCTTACGGTCGCACTCTAACTTTTTGGCCATCAGCTCCTGGGATATGCCGGCGTTTTTCCTCATTGCCTTTAAATCATCGCCATCAATCACGTCCTTTTTTCCTTTTTTATTGTAATGCGGAGACTTTTCCACATTCGAACGAACATAATCTTAACAAGAAGGTCGCAATGTTAATACAAAAAGGGAACATGTCAAACTGACGCAAGTTAGAGATATCAAGTTATCTCGTTGCAATAGCAACACTAACAGCCGTGCGGGACTGTGAGTTACACGATATTTCTTAACGTTAAAAAGGTCAACAGGGTGTTTACATTAGTTGCGATTTTTCTGACAGTTGAAACCAAGGATACATCTGAAATGGTATTCTTCAGGTGTACTCTTTTAATAAATCAGGTCAGCACTTGGGCAAGCTGACCCTAAAGCGTATAAAAGGATTCGGCGATGAAAAATGATGTGTTTGCCAGAAAACAGCGGATTGATAAATTGATGGGACGATTGCAATGTAACCTGCGACAATTAAGGTATAAAAATAAGCTCTCACAGGCACAGCTGGCTGCCAAACTGAATGTTGACCAATCCACCATCAGCAATTTTGAATCGGGCCGCTCTGTCATGACTATAGAGCAGGTATACGAGCTATATCTGATGTTTGGAGAAGATTTTTCCTGTCCGGATATGCTGTTCGCACAAGCCAAACCGGCAGAAAAAAATGAGGCGGAGTGGCTTCAGGATTAGAGGTGATACCAGAGCTCCTCTTTAAGCGAGTCATCTCAGCCTTGCTTTTATATGCCTTATATTGGGTGTGTTAAGTATTGGGCTATGTAAACGTCAACGATGTGCGCGATATTACCCGGTGTTCACACTTTGCCTTGCTTCTGGCCTGGTATTCTTACTGCGCGCTCGCCAAAGCTGATCAAGTTTAGCCGGAAGTGCGAGCAAGGCTACAAAGCTGGCGCATACCAACAGATCCCAGTACCAATGTGCAGTGGTGTATTCATGGCTCCATGGCAACAGGAAGTAAATGACTACGCAGTGAAAGGCGAATACGGGCAGGGCGTGCTGCCCGATAAATACCGGGTATCTTAGTGTAAAGAGCCAGGAAAAACGACGCATTAAGTGCATTATCAGATAGACGCTCAACAGTAGATTAAACTGATAGAGCAAGGAGGCGCTGCCGTGGCCACCATAATAGGGCCGCATTAATTGTGGATAGCCATGCTTCAGCAGTAAAAAAAAGCCTATACCGCTCAACAGCAACACCCGTACTGCAGGTGTAAACGTAAAGGTGTGGCCTTTATCAAACTTCAGATAGCTCAGCACAACCCCCATAAAAAAGTAAATCTGCCAGGCGAAAGGATCAAAGTGACTGACGTTTAGCTTGATATCGCTAAACACCAGGCTAAATGGTGTCGTTAAAAATTCTGCCGTGACGAACTGGGCCAGCAACCAGACCAACAAGGAAGCCGTCACGACATACATCAGTTTACCTCGCTTTAGGGCCTCAATCGTAAAAGGCAGAAATATCATGGGCACCAGATAGAGGATCAGGATATCGTGAAAGCCCGGGTGTTCGAGCAGTAACATGGCGGATAAGGCGCTGTGTATTGGATTACTAAACCAGTTAGCTGCATTAAAAAAACCGACCAGTGCGTGACATACAAAGGAAATAAGAGGACCAGTGAAAAGCAAATCAGGATAGCACTCAAATGAAATCCATAAATCACCAGACAACGCCGCCACACTTTACGTCGCAACTCGGTGCGATTGTTTGCCAGCCGACCATACACCAGATAAGCAACAAACCCGGATAAAAACACAAACCCCTCGGCCGCCGAGACAAATCCCAGCGGAGTGCGGGTAAATTGCGTGACAAAACTGCCAAACAAGTGGTTGCAGGCAATGATGATAAGCAACCAGCCTCTCAGGCCATCATAGGTTAAATCTCGGCTCATGTTCTCTCCTTAAACCTCAATGACGCCATAGGTAAATGGGGAGCTTAATTTGCCGATTTACAGGTTGGATATCATTGGCTAGCGATATATTTATTTTTAGGTACAAAACTTATCGTATGGGCCAGCAAAGCACAATTGAGATTCTTTAATATGCCTGCCAGTATTGGGTGAAAATGCGTTGCTATGCTGCAAACATAATCTCGATACACAATTTGAGAACCTATGTTTTACATTGCAGTGATTTGCCTGGGTAGGCATGATCTCCAATTCAAAGAATAGCTATTTGAGGTGTCCTCAATAGCCTATACCAATTTCACTTAATACCTGTTTAATTTGAAGGAGCAAATATGACGCTAACGGTGTTAGAAATTTCTCATTTAGAACCTAATACCTTAGCCATAGGCTCACAAATTTTTGCCGTGCCTACATATATGTAGGTGCCTCAGCGAGAGCGGTGTTATCGACGATATTTTCTCGCCTTAAAATGGAACACTTAATTAAGCAATTTGGTATTAGGTTTACTGCATTGAGCCGAAAATGGAAAGTATGTATGCAATATAGTGTTGCTCGTCACTGAGTGGCTATTTATTGGATTGGTGGATGGTAATTAGCCTGTTTTTCCAACAGCCAGGGCAACAGTCGTAAGCCAGTCTTGGTTATCAATAAATGATTTAGTGGATTATAGGCGTGGAAGCACTTCAAAGCAGGGAAGCCACAAAGTGTAGCTCCCGTTGTTGTTGATTAGTTTTTACATGGCTTTGTTGTTAGTTCGTAGTTTTCATTTTCTGTTTTTACGTACTCGCCATTTTCCTGCTTGATATCGTAAAGTGTGATTGTACATTGTTTTTTGCCATCTATTTTGTCCACATAATATTGTGCTTCATAGTTATGGCCAGCAAGTGGCGTAAAGCTGACTTCTTTCACACAGTATCTGTAGCCATCGATACGTGTATTTGCACCAGTAACCCAGACACCCGCAAAATAAAATGAAATAGGTACATTTGCTTCAACTTTTAACTCGGTTTGTTGCTTTTCGTGAACCTCTGAGCGGTACATTGGCATGCCAATCACACGGCCAGCCTGGCGGTCTGCTAGTAAGTTGGCCTTTACTCCCAGAATGGCTATCTCCCCACCATAGATAAAGTTGTGATTAATACACCCCTCCGTTTCATCAATCCATACCGACACGTTGCCGCTATCAAGAGAAACTACGCGAAGTGATGCGGTTTCTTTGTCTGGGGCAACCGTATATCCGACTGTTGTGCAGCCTGATAATGCTGCAGCAATTAGCATACTGGCCGCTATTTTTCTTTTCATTTGTTTATTCCTGTAGCTTTAAAGGGACGTTCATCGAGTGAATAATTTTTGTTAACGGAGCCTGCGAAGTATATATTAATTATTGCAATTAAGCATAGATATCCAGTACTGAGTTCTATCAGTGTGCTGCTACCCTTTTTGGCTAGTATCTTTGCTATCCTCAACGTTTTTTCTGCAGGTATTGGGTGAGTTGAGGAGGCTGATAGTTGTTGGTTGTAAGTCTGTAATGCCTTCCAGATCATCTATAGAGCCAATATCATAAGTCGCGCAGCTGAGATTTTTGATGCGATTAATATCGCAGACCGTACCGCCGGGTGAATAGAGGTAAGTCAGTGAGATCCAAGTGTGTAAATTAGAATCGCTCTAGCTCGAGGCGTGTACATCTGGTGTAGCGTGAGCCGTGAAGTTAGCGCGAAAACCACTAATAGATCTGGTCGCATTTCTTAGCTGAGCCGTTTTCACCGCAGCCAACATCGACTATATCCAGGTCTGAAAACATAGCAACAGAGAGTGTTTCGTCGCGTCGACTCCAGTATCGCAAGTAGCTCCTCACCAAAATGGTACCGAATTCAACACTATCGAATACTTGGTCTTTTTCTGAGTCACCGACGGACGTCAGGGAGATTATCTCAATAAGTACTTACGGAGCACTTTTAACACCCAGTCCCGATGCTTGAGTACAAAGCGGTTTTTAGGTAACCAGCTGCTAGAATACAGAACCGTTTTGGCTTTTGAAAAGGTTAAAAAGCCTTCGTAACCATGGTAATGGCCCATACCCGAGTGGCCTATGCCACCAAAGGGGGCATCGTCGGCAACTACGTGCATTGTGGTATCATTAATACTCACTCCGCCACTGTGGGTGTGGGTGATCAGGCGCTCAATCAGTGCTGAATTATTTGACATAATGTACAGTGCCAGCGGACGATGCCGTGCCGTGATGTAGGATATTACCTCATCCAATGTGTCGTAGGTCATAACAGGTAACAAGGAGCCGAAAATCTCTTCTTTTAAAACTGCCATGTCGTCAGAAAGGTTGGTCAGGAGATGAGGGTAAACGAGTTTGCCATCCCCCGGCTCTGGTTGTTTAACGGCGTGTACTACGGCCCCTTTGGCTTTAGCGTCATCCAGCAGTTGTAATAAGCGAGTATGTTGGCGCTGTGAAATGATATGACTTTGCTGATTCTTGTTAGCGCTTTGCAGGTGGTACTCGGTATAGCGGGCGATAAAAGTATCAATGAATGAATCGAGGCGTGAGGTGGGTACAAAAACGTAATCCGGGGCCACGCAGATCTGTCCGGAGTTTATTGACTTGCCCATAATCACCGCATCTACGGCGACTTTCATATCTATGTCCTGATCGATAATGGTTGGCGACTTTCCGCCAAGCTCGAGCGTGATCGGGGTCAGGTTGTCTGCGGCAGCTTTAGCGACCAGCTTGCCCACCGAGGTTGAACCGGTAAAGATCAGGTGATCGAATGGCAGGGCGGTAAAAGCAGCGCCAATGTCTGCGTCGCCTTCCACCAGGTGAACGTGATCGCTAATGTCGTCCAGTATAGTGCGCAGCACCTGATTTGCAGCGGGCGTAAACTCACTCATTTTGATCATTACACGGTTCCCTGCGGCCAGAGCTTGAACTGTGGGGCCCAGCGCAAGGTAAAATGGGAAGTTCCAGGGGGTGACAACACCCACCACGCCCAAAGGCTGATAATGCACTTTCACTTTGGAAGGAGCAAGCATGAGCCCGGCATGACGCTTTGCTGGTTGCATCCATTTTTTCAGATGTTTAATGGCATAATTAATGGTTGCTATGGTTGGCATTATGTCAGCAAAAAACGTATCGAACTCACTGCGATAGCCATAATCTTCGGATAAAGCCTGGTAAATCTGTTGTTCATGATTGACGAGTGCTCGTTTGAGCTTTTTGAGCACAGCAATGCGCTGCGCATAGTCGGGTGCCGGATCACGGCTGTAAGCCGACCGCATTGCCTGAAAGTTCATCTCCAGTAATGTGTGCTCAGATACTGTGCTCATATTCGTCATGGTTGTAGGCCTTGTTTTGGCGATTTTTGCAAAGTGATTTACATGATAATAACGCTGATACGAAGATGTGGGAATAAAAGTGCTAAAATGGGTCAAAATAAATCATTCCGGTTTTTAGGGTAACTGTATTTCTAAAGAGACAAGCCAGCTCGCGCTTTGGTGGGTTTAATATAGCGCTCACGAATTGGTGCTAGTTTATGTGTGACAGGCACGTCTGCAAACCATGCACTGAGGGAGGGAAAATGATTATAAATCGACTATTTACTAACGTTTGTACAACCAACCTGACTGAATCCCGTGATTTTTACACGTCGTTGTTCGCGTTTGATATCAGGTATGATAGTGATTGGTTTATTCATCTGGTATCACAGGAATCGGGCCTTGAACTCGGGATCATTTTAAAGTCTCACCCCATCGTGCCGGAGCAAGCACAACAAAGCTCGTCTGGCATGTACCTGACTTTTGTCGTGGACAAGGTTAACTCTATCTATGACAGAGCAAAAGTGCTTGGTTATGAGGTAGTTCAGACACCTGAGGCAACAGAGTATGGGCAAATGCGATTGTTACTTTTAGCTCCTGAAGGGACGCTCTGTGATATCTCATCGCCAATTGAAGCGTACTAGGTATGTCAACAAATAGGCCGATTTTGCCTGCTACCCTGAACGAAATGGTTAAACAGTGCGTATTGTAGGGGTGAATACAAATACAGGAGTAGAGTGTTGAACAACAAATCGCGACGAGTTCCATCCAGTCGCCTGAGCAGGCTGGCACACTTTGGCGGGCTGGCAGGAAAGGTGGCATCCAATGTCATGATTGCCGGTGCCAAACAAGCCTTGAGTGGACAAAAAGCAAGCCGTTCGGAATTATTACTCCAGCCAGGCAACATACAGGCCGTTGCTGACAAATTGTCCCACTTGCGCGGTGCGGCAATGAAGCTGGGTCAACTGCTATCTATGGACGCTGGTGAATTGTTACCTGCCGAGTTATCTGCGTTACTTGAGCGACTGAGAGCGGATGCCGCGCCTATGCCCCATAAACAATTGGTTGCGACGTTTGAAAAAGAACTCGGCCCTGATTGGTTGGATAAATTCAGCCATGTTGACTTGAACAGTTTTGCCCGTGCGTCAATAGGGCAGGTACACAAGGCGACCTCTGAGCAGGGTCAGGCACTGGCCATCAAAGTGCAGTATCCAGGTGTTGCCGACAGCATTCACAGTGATGTAGATAATGTTGTGAGCCTGATTAAACTGTCTGGTTTGTTGCCAAAAACCCTAAACATAGCGCCTCTCGTTGAAGAAGCTAAAATACAACTACTGGCTGAGACTGACTATCTGCAAGAAGCCAAGTCACTCGCAGCGTTTGCAAAGGCGCTGGCACATAATCCACACTTTAAAGTACCAAACAACTATCCCGCCCTGAGTACTCAGCATTTACTGACCATGGAGTTTGTTGAGGGGCAACCTCTGGAAGACATGGCATCTTTGCCGCAGAAAAGCCGGGATGAACTGGCTTTTCGCTTAATTGAGTTGTTTTTCACTGAGATGTTTGAGCTGGGTATGATCCAGACTGATCCGAATCTGGCAAATTATCAATACAATCCAGGCACAGGGCAGATTATTCTGCTCGATTTCGGTGCAACCAGAGCTATTTCGCCGGCACTGAGTCAGGGTTATAAAGCATTGCTTTTGGCTGGTGCTGAAGGCGACTTCCAGGCCTTAAAAGAGGCGGCCTGTGATATCGGATATTTTTCTCAGGATATAGACCCGAATTATCAACAAGCGGTGTTGTCATTGTTTGATCTGGCAATTTCGCCGTTGCGCGCCGAAGCGCCGTTTGATTTTGCCGCCAGTGGGCTCGCAAAGCAGATCAGTGAACAGGGCAGACAATTGAGTATGCAGTCAAGACAGTGGCACACGCCACCGGTGGATGCCCTGTTTATCCATAGGAAATTGGCTGGATTGTATCTGATTGCTGCCAGGCTGAAGGCTCGGGTTGATCTTCGACCTTTGCTGAGCGAGTTGAACCGCTAACTCAGTTAGGTTTATTGTTTGCAGTTTGTTTTTAATAAAGAAACAATTGAGTCTGCTGTATGGATATTTTATAGTGCGCACTTTTACAATAAAGAGAACTATTATGATCAAACGGATATTGGGAGCGACCCTGTTGGTGGCCTCTTTTGCTTCTTCGGCGGTAACAGATATTGGGCTTGGCACGCTGACAGGCGTTAAAGTATACGACTTTACCAGTAATAAAGAGATTCGATTGTATTTTGGCAATGATGTACAGTATGAGATGACGGGTTGTAACAAAACAGCAACCATAACGTATAGCAAACACAGCGCTGACAAAATAAACCACTTTTTGAGTATGGCATTAGCTGCGTATATGTCTGGTAAAAAAGTACGTCTGACATCTGCTTCAGATACCTGCGAAGTGAGCCTGATGTCACTTCAGGAAACGCGTTTCTAGTTTTTTGTTTAAAATGACAAGTGTGTAGTTTTTCGTAAATAGGAGTTTGACAGATGAAAATAATGAATATATGCGCTGCGGTTGCAGGTATGCTGGCGTTTTTGTCTCTGGGGGCTCAGGCTACAGTGACAAGTGGTGGCTATTATAAAATTGATAAGCTTTACACGTGGGCGGATTACACTGACAACGTTTTTTTAATCACATTAGAGTCGCAAAGTGCCTCTGCACAAGAGAATTGCCCGTTTGGGTACTGGCTGGACAAATCGTCCACGACCAATGGTAATATTTTCAGCGCTGCACTTTCGGCTTATCACGCAAATACAAAAGTACTTATTTATGCGGATGAAACCGCTGACTGGAGCGGATTGCGTTCTAAGGAGTGTAAAATAAAGTCCATTGTCAGCGAATAGATGGGATTCATAGCAGCATGGGTGCAAAACAAAGTGCTGTTACTATTTCACGTTCCTTTCACACCGATGAGTTCAAGCTGGATCCCATGTTAAATCATCAGGGATCCAGATATGGCTCTGTCACTCGAGGTTAGTGACCTTAATCACACTATAAATCTTCACAATGGCACATCGTTGGCATTATTAGATGATCTGTCGTTGCGCATTGAAGCCGGTGAGCACATTGCAATTGTGGGGGCTTCAGGGTGTGGCAAGTCAACCTTGCTATCCTTATTAGCTGGCCTGACACCCGTTCAGTCCGGACAAGTATCTTACCACGCTAAAAATCAGGCGCTGAATACCACCGAAATACTCGCGCACAGCGGCTTTGTATTTCAACAGTTTCACCTGTTACCAGAGCTCAATGCCCTTGAGAATGTGGCACTGCCTTTGCAGCTCAGAGGTCATCGTGATGCTGCTCAGCAAGCAACACACTGGCTGACGCAAATGGGGCTGGAGCAGCGGCTTACGCATAACGTGACTCAGTTAAGTGGCGGTGAGCAACAAAGAGTGGCCATTGCCCGTGCCTTGTGTGTCAGACCACAGGTGCTGTTTGCGGATGAACCCACCGGCAATCTGGATGAAACCACCGCAGAGCAAGTGATTGATTTGATGCTGAGCGGCGCCAGGCAAAGCGGCACCTCTTTGCTGCTGGTAACGCACGATATGGCTCTAGCAAAGCGGGTAGATAAGGCATTTCGCCTCAGTCACGGGAGGCTGGTGTTATGTCATTAGAGCGGGCAGCAGCAAGTTACTCAGCAGGTCAGCAAAAAGTCGCGCCCGGATATGCTGTGTTTACATTTGCCCTGGTGCTTTGGCGGCAGGTTATGCAAGGCAAATACTGGCTCACGTTAGGGGCCCTGAGTATTTTGTTTTTCTATTTGTTGCTCAGCAGTTTATTGGGTCAAGGGGTAGAGCGGTTTTTGGCTCACAATCTTCAGGCTACCTTAGGTGCTGATACACAAGTGACGGTACGACGAGCCTGGCAGGAGTCAGAGTTGGCCTGGGTGCGGGCTCATAGTGAAGCTTACAGTTTACAGTCTCAATACCGCGTTACTCTGAGTCATCAGTCGCATCATCAGCCTGTGCTCCTTAAAGCCGTTGATAGCCATTATCCGCCTCAGGGCGACATTCATATTAGTCTGAGCAAAGGGCTCAATGCACAGCGTGTTCAGCAGGGGCCATCACATGGAGAAATCTGGCTGGAACCCAGGCTGGCAGTGGCACTGGCGGTTGAATTGGGTGATACCATCATGCTGGGTGGCAGGCAATTACGTGTCTCTGCACTGTTGCAGCTTGAGCCAGACCGAATATTGGAAGGTTTTGGTAGCGATATGCGCGCCATGGTATCTGACGCCAGTTTACAGATTGAACAACTCACTCCATATTTAAGCAGAGTATTGATGTTGCACTCTCGCTTGCCTGAAGCGGAAATTGTCCGATTTCAATCAGGCTCTCCTACCGCGCAGATAATTAGCAAGTCTCTCAATAACTACCCACTCGCAAAGGTCTGGGAGCGGGTGCAGAATTTTCTCGGGCTACTGAGTTTGATCATCGTATTATTGAGTGTATTGATCCTGTGGTTGTGTAGCCAGGTACAAATTCAGCCACTTAAGAGAAGCGTATCTGTTTTACTGGCCTGCGGCATGTCACGACGCACGTTACCAGTGCTGGCAGTTATGGCGGGCGCGATGATCTTAATGCTGAGTTTGTTACCAGCGCTCATCTTGTCGTTACTGGCAAGCTATGGGGTTAGCCATATCGCGCAGGCATATATTGACGGGTTTAGCCTGCAATGGCAGTGGCAAGATTTACTGGCTGCCTGCGCCTTGGCCACGGTTGTGTATGTTTTCATCGCGTTACCTGTGTGGCTGTCTTTGCTGCAGGGGGACATTCGTTTGCTTCTGGAGCAACGTACCGAGCCTAAGCGCTGGCGTTGGCTGGCCATGCTAAGCCCTGTGGGTCTGCTGGTGGCCCTGGTGGTTAATTATACCGACAACTGGTTGCTTAGTGGCATGTTGCTAAGTGGACTAGGAGTGTGTGTTTTGCTGGTGCTTTTCGTCACCTGGCTGGTGCTCAGGTTTGGTGGTTATTTGTTGCCAAATTCCTGGGTGTTGTCCAAGTTTAGTCTGTTGCTTTTACGCAAGCGCATGTCGGTTAAGCTGGTACAGATCACTGCACTGGGTCTGAGCGTCACCTTATTGCTGCTGTGCATCAACATGGGGAGAGATGTGACCAACATGCTGTCACAGTATCTCTATCAGAATCAGGGTAATGTGTTTGTCAGCCGTGCAAATGATGAGCAAAAAGCGGCGCTAGAATCTTTTGTAGGTCGTTATCAGGGCCACATTAAAGAGATGAAGCCCTTTCAGTTGGCGCAAGTAACGCATATCAACGGTATAGCAATATTAAATCGGGATGTTCAGCCCAGTGACACACTGCGTCGTCTGGAGCAGCCTGTAAACCTACACTGGCAAGCACAAACGCCCGACAATGTTCGGATCACACAGGGAGGATGGCCCGCTGTATCTGCCCAGACTGGCGTATCTGTCGACCAGGAGGTATTTGAAGATTTAGCGCTCTCAATGGGTGATACGGTTCAGCTCGTCGTTGGTAGCGAACCTGTTGAAGTCACTGTCGCTGCCGTACATCGGCATAAACCAGGTAGCAGCTCAGTGACATTCTGGTTTGTGTTACAGCAAAGCAGCCCCCCCAGTTCCGCAGAGCCCGTTTATCATATGGGCAGTATTGAGCTGAATGCGCAGGGCGTAGCGGCAATCGGCGAGTTGTGGCGTGCACACCCTCAATTGCGCCTCGTCACTGTGGATGCGTTGTTAGAGAAAATCCGTGCACAGGTACAGGCATTAATCACACTGGTGATGAGTTACGCTGCTTTTATTGTGTTGCTCAGCAATTTGCTGATGGTAGCAGCTATCCAGACCCATATGAAAAAAGACCAGATCCGCAATGGACTGCTGCTGAGCTTTGGGTTGTCACCAATACAAGGTCTGAAGATCCTCTTGTTTGAGTGGCTAACGGTGACCTTGATCCCCGCTTTATGCGCCGTTGGTGCAATCTACAGCTTTATAGATGCATTTTATAAACAGAATTTGGCCATGTCTTACCAGGGCAGCCTGATACTGATGCTTGCCGAGGCGCTCGCTATTGCGCTGGTGGTCGCAATCAGTGGTATTTTACTCAGTCGTAAACAATTGCGCAGCAGCGCTATGGAACTACTGAATGAAGGGGGCTAACCGCGGCTATGACAAAAAGGTGAACGAAGGGTGAAAAAGTGCAAGCAAACCAGGGGGAGCCCCACATTTAGGTACACATATTGACAGTTCGCTACAGGGTTAAACAACCTTGAATAAGCATTCTACAGAATCGAGCAAAGCATTCATCTAGCCTTAAGTCTCCTCATAAGGACCAGCCCGGGTTGTCTGGGCTGGAAGACAATCAAATGGAAAAGGACGAAGGTATGCTTGACTTGATGGGTAAGAGAATGACGGGGTGGAAGCCTCTGAGCGTAGTGAGTGCAGCTTTACTCATGGCTGGTTGCGGTAATAGTAATGATGACCATGTGCTTGCTAAGCATCGGGGTGTGTGGGTGCAACAGGGCACGGGTAATCTGTGGCAGTTTGATACAGATAATTTACGGCGTTTTCAGTACAACAACCATGGATGTGTACTGATTGAGACGCACCCATACAAAGATTTGGATAACCTGGATGAATATCTTAAAAGCGACAAAAGTACCCTGACGTTGACCACGCATGCGACGAATGACTGGGTGTTTACAAAACAATCAGAAATGCGTGAGCAGTGTAAACCGAAGCAACGCCTCAGCGGTGACGACCCCATAACCAACTTTGAGTACTTCTGGCACACATTTAATGACTATTATGCGTTTTTTGAACTCAGAGAAATAGACTGGCAAGCGGCATATTCCGCATATCGGCCATATATCAATGCTGATACGACGCCAGAGCAACTTGCCAAGGTGTTTGAAGCTATGCTTGAAGATTTCGATGATACACATGTATCACTGACTGATGACAAGCGCTTTGAGATCTCAGGAGAAGGCGCGACAGAGTTGTATGAAGATTTAGCCTGGCTTATGCAGCAACGCCATGGAGACGACTGGGAGGCGCACATGGATCAGGCCTACAATAACCAATTAAGTGCATTCGCTGAAATAACGAATTTGTATGTGTTGGATAAAAAACTAACCCGATATGAAAGCAGCAATGCGCTAGGCTGGGGCAAACTGGATGGTAATCTGGGCTATATTCGTATAGACCGTGAGGCCGCGATGCTGGCCAGTGAAGAAACTGAAGCAGACAGTTTCTTTGATGTCATTCCACAGGCAAAGCAAGATATCGAAGACACCCAAACGTTAATGCGCGAAGTGATGAAAGACCTGGCTGACAGCGATGGCATCATCATTGACCTGCGGGTTAACGATGGCGGATTCGATGGTGTGTCATTAGAAATCGCACGGTTTTTTAATGATAAAGAGCGGACGGTGGCATACAAGCAAATCCTCAATGGCGATTATCAGCAGGAGAAGCAGACTTTAACGCTTAAAGCTGCGCCGGACCAGGCTTATACTAAACCCGTTTATGTGCTGACCGGTGAGTTGGCTTACAGCGCAGGCGAAGTATTAACTCAAACCCTCAAATCTTTAGAGCATGTAACGCTAGTCGGCGGCGCAACAAACGGCGCTGTATCTGATGCATTGGATTTTACACTGCCAAATGGATGGACCGGCTCGTTGAGCCACCAAACCTATTCCGATCTCAATAATCAGGTGCTTGAAGTCGCCGGAGTGGCGCCTGATCTCGCAGTACCCGTTTACACGACAAAAGAAGTTGAATGGTCGTCTGATAACGTGCTCGATTATGCCATTCAGGCATTGGGGGCAACGCCCAGCCGGGGTTTCGATTTAACCTCAGTTGACCAGGCGTTTACGCAGGAAATAGCGGACATGGACATTCCAGGGGTTGCTGTGGCGGTCATTAAAGATGGTCAGATCATTTTCGAAAAAGGCTACGGGATCGCAAATTTAGAGACCAATCAGCCTATGACAGTTCATGCTCCAATGAATGTAGGCTCAACCAGTAAAGCGGTGATGGGAACAGGTTTCATGCAGTTAATAGAGCAAGGTCTGCTTAGCTTGGATACGCCGCTGGCGCAAATGAACTTGCCGTTTGAGCTGACGCACCCGAATGCAGAGCGTGATATCACCCTACGCCACTTAGTAACGCATACTTCAGGTATCAGTGATACACTGCTATACAATTGCAGCTACTACATCCACGGCACCAACCTGTCTTTGTATGCGCAGGGAGGACATGAGTTATGTGAAGAAACTACACTGACGGATGCTACTGAGTTCTACCAGGCATATTTACTGCCAGGTGGGCAGTACTTCACGGACGATGTTTATATTGGTGAAGGGAGTGTGCCTGCGGGCAGCATTCATAGTTACAGTAATGTCGGTGCTGGTCTGGCGGGATATGCTGTCGAACATCTGCTCGATATCAGTCTGGTGGAGCAGATGAAGCAAAACTTATTTGTGCCTTTGGGGATGAGCAATACCCATTGGGATCACACTCAGTTGTCAGAAGACAACCCGAAAACGCCGCAATATACCATAGACAGTGAAGGGGTCGCACGATACGTGCCTGAGTTCAGCTATCCGACTTTCTTTGACGGAGATCTGAATTCGTCTGCTCATGACCTGGCTCGTTTGTTAATTGCTATCAGTCAGGGCGGTACACTGGATAATGTCAGGGTGTTGAGTGAGCAAAGTGTTGCAACTATGCTGTCTGTACAAACAGACGTACCAACCTACTGGATGGATACACAAGGGCTCTTTTGGTTTTGGCAAGGTCCATTTGTGGGCCATGACGGGGGAGATCCGGGCACCCATACTATCATGACCTACAACCCCTATACCAAAACGGGGATTGTGGCACTGTCGAATGCTGAAGACGGTCACTATGGAGATGGCTCAAACATGCTGCGTTTACAGACCCACCTGGCAGCGTTTTATCGTGCCGGTGTTGCACACGAGGAGTAGTAACCGTTTTACTTAATTAAGTAAATTGGTATAACGCACAATAGTGATACACGAATAAGGAGGGCCTATGCCTTCCTTATTGCTACAACAGGGTAAACCCTTGCGGTGCTTTTGGCGCTTCAAACTGATACAGGTTGACATAAATGATCACCGGTTTTTTCTGACCCGGATAACTGAGCTGATACTTATCCAACATACCACCGCCAAATGGCATAGACTGATCTTCAAACGGACAGCAGCTGCCAAGTCGTTTTACCTGCACAGGCTCACCATTGGGGCCAGTCAGGCTCTGAAAATACTCTATATGACTGCCTTCATACTTAGAACCACGTAAAAAGCCCCCAAGTTTGACAGGCTTATGGGTGGTATAGCCATATTCAGGATCGTTTGCAGTAAATGCAGCCTCTCCTTGAATACCGGGCTCGGGAGTGGTGCTCTGACAACCGCTTAACAGTGCGAAAAAGATAATGAGGAGTGTGTATTTCATACCAGGTTTCCTGTGGTGATTTTATAGACGTTGTTATTGATTGTATTGCCAAATGCTTCAAAACTGAGTGTACCAATTTGTTTTGCACCAAGCCGCCGGTAAAACTGATTTGCTGCGTTTTCAGTCCAGGTGTAAAGCCACATAGGCGTGCCAAATTGCCTTGCCGTGTGCTGTAGCAAGGCACGTCCTACACCTGTGCCCTGACAAGACTTATGCACATAGAGCTTGTCGATTTCGTAGCCATTGTGTGGTGTCTGATAGCTGCTGGCCAGGTTAAGCAGGACAAAGCCTTGTAACAAACCGCCTTTTGTACCAATAAGTAGCCGGTGATCTGGCTGTCCGAGCAATGACTGAAAATAAGACACAGTGAAAGTGCTGTTCACGTATTCAAGGTACTCTGTTTGGAGCCCGTCCGTGGCGTAAGTGTCCAGCCAAACCTCAGCAGACAGCTGGGCCAAATTCTGACAGTCCTGTGCTGTTGCATTGCGGATAAGCAGGGGTAGTTCGTTATTTTTATTCATCAGCGCTTATCCCGCTCTAACTGATTGTTGGGTAATAACCAAACGCTTAGCACAATCAGGGACAGGTTGGTGGTTACCGGGTTAAATGCTTCAAAAAGAATTACAGGTTGCAGAACAGCAACTGCCAGTAGTAAACCAATTAATGCGATTATATTCAGATAGATAATAGTAGGTATTTGATACCAGATAAAAAACACAAAGGCCCAGATTATTTCTCCGATGCCTGCAGAGCGTATCAGCAGGTGTGTTAAATCGCCTTCCAGACCCAGACTGGAAGATATTTGCCACTCCAGTGGTGCAATGTGAAGTAATTTAGGAACTAAACCGTGATAAAACCAGGCGAAAGTGATTGCTAAACGCGCTAACTGAGTAATCGGCATTGGTAGTAACGTTATAAGATTCATATAGATATATTACCCAGTGTATGTATTTGTAACGAAATTTAAAGTAGTTTGTACCAACATTACTGCGCAGGAAGCGATTCAAGTGGATATTAAAAAGTTACAAATCGGCGTCTGGCTTGTCTTTTTTCTTCTGTTAGCCAGTGGTTGTAGCAGGGGTCAGCCGGCAGAGCCTGTCAAAGTAGAGGATACTGGCAGTGACTTACAGCAATACGTGGATCATTTGCTTGTGGGTTTAGTATCGGACTTTATTCCTGGCGTGAGCGTTTATGTTGAAACGCCGAATGGGGGATATGCTGCCAGCGCAGGGTATGCAGATCTGGATACATTGAGCACGATGACGGGCGAGAGCCGGATCCCTAATGGGAGTGCAGGAAAAAAGCTGGTTGGTTTGCTGGCGGCCATACTGGACGATAAACAGTTATACCATTTTGATTAATTAACTGGTCATTTTTATCCAGTCTCTAAAGCATAGTGATTTCACCCTGTCAGCACATGAGATAAACGCATTCCATGCTTCACTGACCTGATCCAAAATGTCTTCGTAGCT